>JADGOZ010000006.1 GCA_017882705.1 Candidatus Nanopelagicales bacterium
GCGGCGGCACCGCGGCCAGGACCGGCTCGGGCGCCGGTGCCAGGGGCGCGCCGGCGGCGGCCGACGGTGCGAAGGCGGGGTCCACGGTCTGCGTCACCCCCTGGGCATCGGCGTCCGGAGGGCCGTCCTTGAGCGTGCGGGGAGACTCCTGCGGCCGGGATCAGGCCAGGACGACCAGGACGTCACCCTCCTGGACGACGTCGCCCTCGGTGACCCGGATCTCCGCCACGGTCCCGCCGTTCTCGGCGAGCACCGGGATCTCCATCTTCATGGACTCCAGGATCAGCAGGGTGTCGCCGGCGGCGACCTCCGCGCCGCCCTCGACGAGGATCGTGATGACGTTCGCGACCATCTCGGCGCAGACCTCGGTGGCCACGGGTCCTCCTCGTTCGTCGTGCGGTCAGCGGGCAGTGCGGGACGGCCCATCCTGGCACGCCCGCCCCGCGGTGGACGTTATGGTCCGACGCGTGACGGGGCTGGAGATCCGGACGGCGGCGCCACCCGACGCCCCCCGGGTCGTCGCGGTCTTCCATGCGGCCCGCGCTGCTGCCATGCCGTGGCTCCCGGTCGTGCACTCCGACGCCGAGGACCGGTGGTTCTTCGGCCGCGAGGTCGACTCGGGCCAGGTCGTCGTGGCGGTCCTCGACTGCGAGGTCGTGGGCTTCGCCGCGGTCGACCCGGACGAGCACCTGCTCGACCATCTCTACGTCGATCCCGCGGTGCACCGCACCGGTGTCGGTCGGCGCCTCGTCGACCACGCCCGCGCCGGGCACGACGGACCGCTCCAGCTGTGGACCTTCACGGGGAACGGCTCGGCGCGGGCGTTCTACGCGGCGGTCGGCGCGGTGGAGCTCTACGAGACCGACGGCAGCGGGAACGAGGAGCGCACGCCCGACGTACGGCTGGAGCTGCCGGCGTGGGGCGACGGGCCTGGGGAGCGCGACGCTCAGTAGGCGTACTCGGACTGGCGCTCGATGATCCGCGCCAGCGTGTCGACGACCCCGGGGTCGTACTCGCGGTCGATTCCGAGCTGCAGGCGCTCGAGGGCGCGCAGCTTGCGGTCGGTCTCCACCGAAGCACCGACAAGATCGTCATAGGCGTTGACGACCTTGATGATCCGGCTCTCGAGCGGAAGCGTGTCGTCCTCGGTGCCGCGGTGCGGGCGGTAGGGGTCGGCCTGCCGCTCGACGATGAGCGCCGCCCGGTCGAGGACGCCGGCCTGCCGGATGACCTCGGCGCCGAGCTCGGCGATGCGGCGCTGGTCGACCGGCGCCACCATCGTCGTCGCGCCGCCGGGGATCGGGTCGGTGAGCGAGAGCTGGCCGATGTCGTGCATGAGGGCGGCGTAGTCGAGGTCCTTGAGCTGGCGCTCGCTGAGCCCCATCTCGCGGGCGACGGCCTTCGACAGGATCGACACGCGGCGCGAGTGTCCGGTCTCGGTGTAGCCGCCGACCTCGGTGACCTTCGCGAGCGACCGGATGGTCTGCAGGTAGGTCGCCTCGATCGTGGCGTAGCGCCGGAAGGAGAACTGCGTGAGCAGCAGCGGGAGGGCGAAGACCGGCAGCGCGAGGTAGCCCATCTTCGGCGCTGCGAGGGCGATGAGGACGCCGGTGGCACCGATCGACGAGGAGATCCCGACGAGCGCGCGGAACTCGTCGACGAGCGCGGTGCGGTAGGGCGCTCGCTCCTCGGTCGCCCGCACTGCGGCGGCGAGCACGGCATCGGACACGGCCGCGGCGATCGCCACGAGCGTCATGACCAGGCCGAGCTTCCAGGCGTAGTCCTCCGACCCGGGCTGCAGGCCGGAGATGTGCGACCGGAAGAGGGCGGCGGCGAGCATCGACGTGAGCACGCGACGCGCCAGCTCGTCGAGGTGCATCCGACGGCCGACGATCGCTCCCGGGAACGCGCCGACGACCGAGCCGAGGGTCACGACCGTGACCACGAGGCTCCAGCTGTAGTCGAGCTCGCCGAGCCCCTTGAAGCCCGGCAGCAGCGCGAAGGCGATCGCCCCCGCAGCGGCGAGCGGAGCCGACTGGCGGCTTCCGGAGATGTTGGTCCGCAGGATCTCGCCGAGCGCGATGAACAGGCCGAACGCGAGAGCGACCTTACCCAGCTCGCCGTGCGTGCTGCCGCTCCAGGTCTGCGCCGTGACAGCGACGGCCGCGATGACGGCGATGCCGGCCGCGACCACCAGCGGTCCGGCCGCGCGGAGGTCGGTCTCCGAGCTCACGGGCGGTCGCCGCCGATCGTCTCGTCGACGGACTCGCCGTCGAGCTCCGACGCGTCGTTCGGGGCAGCGGTCGGGATGCCGAGCCTCGTCGCGACGGTGGGGTCGTCGTCGTCGCTGGCCATGGTGGGCACGCCCTCGCTCGAGGTCGGGAGGTCGAGCGGCAGCGTGTCGGACGCGTCCCATCCCTCCGCCTCGACCGCCTCGATGAGCGCCTCGACCATGACCGGGTCGAACTGCGAGCCCTTGCAGCGGCGCAGCTCCTCGACGGCGTCCTCGATGCTGCGGGCTCCGCGGTAGGAGCGCGTCGTCGTCATCGAGTCGAAGGCGTCGGCCACGGCGATGATCCGGGCGAACTCGGGGATCTCCGAGCCGACCTTGCCCATCGGGTAGCCGCGGCCGTCGATCCGCTCGTGGTGGAGCAGGATGCCCTCGATGGCCTCGCCGAGGAACTCGAGGTCCTTGACGATCTCCCGGCCGCGGACCGTGTGCTGCTGGATGGCCTCGTACTCGTCGTCGGTGAGCCGGCCGGCCTTCTGCAGCACGCTCGTCGGCACGCCGAGCTTCCCGACGTCGTGGAGCATCCCGGCGTAGCGCAGGCTCGAGACGCGGTCCTCGCGCATGCCGGCGCGTCGGCCGATCAGCACGGACGCGCGCGAGACCCGCTCGGAGTGGCCGCGGGTGTAGAGGTCCTTGGTCTCGACGGACTTGATGAGCGAGCGCATGGTGGCCTCGTAGGCCTCCTGGCGCAGCGCGAACTCGGCGAACACCCAGCGGGCCAC
>JADGOZ010000070.1 GCA_017882705.1 Candidatus Nanopelagicales bacterium
AAGGTCTTCAACGGCACGTCGACCGGCGGCCTCGGGACCAAGGCCGCCAACGACCTCGCCGGCGTCGGCTTCGCCGTCATCGGACGCGCGGCCAACGCCCCGGCGCAGGTCGGCACCGCCACGGTGGTGAGCTACGACCCGCGCTACGTGCAGCCAGCTCGCACCGTCGCGGCGGCGATCCCGGGCTCGACGCTCGTCGCGGTGACCGGCCTCGGGCGCCCCGTCTCGGTGACCGTGGGGACGTCGTACTCCGGCGCCACGAAGGTCAAGGTCTCCACGGGCAAGGCCACCGCGACCCCGGCGGCCGGCCAGGCGCAGACCGCCGCCGACGACCTCTGCGGCTGACACTCCCCCGGGTTCCCCAGTGCGGAGCACGGGCGCCGGACCGGTGGGGCTCAGCTCCGGCCGTCCCCGGTGTCCCTCAGCCGTGCGAGTGCACGCCCACGATCGGCCAGGGTGAGACCTCGACGGCGCGCGAGCTCCGAGCGCACTGCACCCGTGGCGTAGGCAAGTCGTTCGTCGCGCAGCAGCACCTGCGTGGTCGCGCGCAGCGGCCGACGGTGCAGCAGGTGCACGAGGTGGCCAGCCGTCGTCACCTGCATACCGAGGCCCGCGGCGAGCGCCTGCAGACCCGGAACGGTGTAGAAGGTGATGTGCTGACCGGTGTCCTCGGCGAAGTACTCCCAGGTGCCCGGGGCCGGCGCGGGTTCAGGAAGGATCTGCGTCGTGACGAGCAGGAGATCCGTCCGGTCGGCGACGGGGCGGAGCTCCTCGACCGGGTCCACGAGGTGCTCTAGCACCTCCACTGCAGTCACGAGGTCGTAGCGGTCGTCCAGGTTCCCGTCGTACCCCCGCGCGAACACGTTCTCGCAGTAAGCGTCCATGTGACGGAAGTCGTAGCCGCGGTCGCGCATCATGCGGGTCAAGGTGCCGTAGCCGCCGGCGAAGTCCAGGAACCGTCCGCGGCGGAGCCGCTCGGAGGTGATCAACGCTGTCGTGACGTTCGCGAGCTGCACGCAACGCTCGAGGAGCCCGACGTCCAGGCTGTTGATCGCACTGGAGTAGGCCTCGTCGAGCCAGTCCGGCCCGGGAAGGCTCACCGAGCAGCACGCCTCACACCGCTGGTAGGTGACTGCGCGAGTGCCGAGCACCACCCCCTCGCCGAAGTACGAGGTAGGTCCTGTGCATACCGGACACGATGGCAACTCGACCGCTCCCCTCCCACGGCGGCGCACGATCAGCACGTCGCGAAGCCGGAACTCGATGAGTCAGCATGGTACTTGACAGGTCTACGCCGGACGCACGTGCGCGGCCGGCACCCGGGTGTCCTGCGCCTTACGACTGCTCCGACGCTCGAGCGACGGAGCGGTAGACCTGAGCGGTGAGCTCGGCGGCACGGTCCCACGTGAAGGTCCGCGCGTACGACGGTCCCGACGTGCGGGCCTCGTCCCGCGCCGCTGGGGACATGCTCTCCCGGAGCACGCTCACTAGCTCGTCCACGTCGCGCGGCGTGAAGTAGCGGGCGACGGTCCCGCCGACCTCGCGGCTGCAGGACGCGTCGGCGAGCACCGTGGGGGTGCCGCACGCGAGCGCCTCGAGAGTGGGGAGCCCGAAACCCTCGTACAGGGAAGGGAACACGAAGGAGGTCGCTCTCCGGTAGACCTCCGGCATCTCCGCGTCGGCCGGCTGGAGCTTGCGGACGCGGGCGGCGAGACCGGACCGGTCGATGGACGTGCGCTCCGCGTCCGAGAACGGACCACCGCCGACGACGACGAGGTGCAGCGCCGAGTCCGTGTCGGCGAGCCGCTCGAAAGCGGCGTAACAGGTGCCGAAGTCCTTGTAGCCGCTGCGGACGCCGACGAACAGCAGGTAGCGGTCCGGCAGGTCGAGGATCGGGGCGCCTCGCTCCAGGAAGGCCTCTCCGACGCCGAACGGGATCACCACGGTCTTCGTCGCGAGAGCCGGCGTGTACAGCCGTGTCATGTCGTCCGCCGTGTTCTGCGAGATCGAGATGATCGCATCGCACTCGTCGCAGTACCGACGCTTCGCGAAGTGCGGGTTACCGAGCTTGAAGTACTCCGGGAACAGCTCGGGCGTCATGTCGAACAGCGTCATGACCCGCGGACCACGCCACGACCGCAGGTAGGCCGGGTGCGTGAACGTGTGGTGCATGAGGTCGAGGTGCGGCAGCGGCCGCGGTGTCGTGCGCGGGCGCCCGACGAGGCGCCAGCTGATCCAGTCAGCCCTCGACCGCAGTCGGCCGGGCTCGGGTGCCAGCGGCACGAGTCCGGACTCGGCGAGGTGCAGGTTGCGGGTTCGGGTGGACAGGACGACAGGTCGGACGCCGTGATCCGGCAACCGGCCCAGCAGCTCGACGAAGTACTTGCTGATCCCGCCCCGCGTCTGCGCCTGGAAGATCTGGTCGTCGAACCCCACTGTCAGCATCTGGTCCGTCCTCGGTCGTCCGCGCCCGAGTCATGCGTGTCGACGCGGGCTGCCCAGCACTGAGTCGCACAGCTCCTCATCACGGCTCCGTGCCGGCGGCCAGGACCTGCCGCTCCGCGACCCGAAGCGCCCCGAGGAGCACCAGCGCGGCGACGGCCGGTCCCGCCACGAGGGCGACCGAGGTCTGCGCGCCGACCCCCGTCGCAGCGAACAGGCCGCCGACCGTGACCGCCGCCCCCAGGATCCAGGCCCCTGCGGCCCAGGACGACCGTCCAGTGGCGAGCAGCGACTGCGTCAGCGCCGAACCGACGCCGGCGATGACGGTCGAGATCGCCAGACCGGCGTAGACGACGGAGGACAGGGTCAAGGCCTTGCCGTAATAGACCGGCAGGATCAGCGGCGCGAGCGCCAGCAGCAGGATGCTCGGCAGCAGGGTGATGACGCCGGTCTGGACCGTGGAGCGGTGCAAGCTCCTCCGGAACCTGGCGAGGTCACGGTCGGCCGTGGCGGTCGACATGACCACGAGGGCCGTGGTCAAGACGCCGCCGATGAGCACCAGCGGGACGCGGAAGTAGGTGCTCGCGGACACGAACTCACCGGCGGCCGCCGGCTGGGTCGACCCGACCCGGCCCTCGATGAGCACGGCCGCGAGGTTCACGGTCGCCTGGAAGCCGAGCGACACGAGGACGAACGAGGCCTGCTCCCACCGGACGTGGGCCGACCGGGGTGCCGCGTGCGCGGACGGCGGGATCGTCCAGTACAGGCCGACCAGCGACGCGAGCACCAGGGGAACCCCGATAGCAGCCGGCAGCAGGACGCCGGCATGGCTCGGCAGCAGGACGGCGAGCAGCGACAGCCCGACGCGGCAGACCGCCTCGGTCGCGAGGACCACGGCGTACGCACGCAGGTCGCCGGACCCCGCGAGCCGCCCTCGGACGCCGGCCGTGAGGAACCACCCGCCGATGGCGACGAGGCAGCCGGCGACCATGGACGGCAGAGCCGCAGCCGCCGGGAGCCGCCCGACGAGCGCGACGCAGGCAAGCGCCGTGACGACCGCGACGGTCGCCAGCACGACCATCGGGCTTCGGATCGGATGCGGTGCCCCGGCATTCATCCGCCGGTTGATCAGCTGCTCGGTCGGGGTCGCGACGCCGACGCCGAACACGGTCGCCAAGGTCCAGACGATGCCCACGCCGCTGAAGGCCGCCGCTTCGAGCAGCCGCGCTCCGAGTCCGAGAAGGACGAAGGCGGAGCCGCCCACGAGGACGAACCCGAGGGTGATCTCCCTCGCGCCGCCGCGGCGGCGCGCCACGGCGCGCACGTGCGCCACCTCGTCACGGTGGTGAGCGACGTCACCCTGGCCTGTGGTCGACATCCTGTCGCTCAACCCGCGGACGGCTCGTCGCGGGCGGCGTCGCGCGACAGGGAGAGCTCGACGAGGGCCCTGCGCTGGCCCGCGGGCAGCCCGCGGGCCAGCAGCAGCCCGTGCAGTCTCGCGGTCGGTGCCAGCGAGGCGGCGGCAGCAGCACGCGACCACCCGAGCGATCGCGCCGTCTGCCCCGCCCGCCGCTGGATCGCGAGCTCCTCGGCCAGCCGCTTCGTCCCGGCGTTGACGCTCGAAACCGCACCGCTGTGCCGCCGGTACTCGAGTGCGACGTCGTCGATCAGAGCGAGACTCTCGCCCGCGAAGGCGAGACGCAGCAGGAGGTCGAGGTCCATCGCCGTGTGCAGCGTCTCGTCGAAGGGATGAGCCGCGACGAAGGCGGTGCTCCAGGCGATGGCCGGGTTGTACGTCCAGTTGCCGGTGAGCAGGCGCGTGGCCAGCCGCTGCCCTGCCAGCACACCGTGACGGCTGGGGCGCAGCACGGACTTGACGCGGTCGCCGAGCGGGCGCACGACGAGCCCGTGCTCGTCGATGACCCGCACCCCGGGGTGGATCGCTGATACGCCTGGATGCAGCTCGATGCCGCGACGATAGGCCTCGACCATCCCGCGAACCCCCCGGTCGTCGGGCCCGACCAGGACGACGAACGCCGCGGGAGAGAGCCGTGCTGCCTCGTTGAATGCGCCGGAGACCCCGAGGTTGCGGGCGTTGCGACGATAGGCGACTCGGGGCGCGAAGGCGGCTGCGATGTCGCGGACCTCGGGGCCGGGACTGGCATCGTCCTGCACGGTGAGGTCGACGTCGGCCGGGACGACGCCGACCAGGGAGCGCAGGGTCTCGGCGAGGAGGGGAGATCCGCCATAGGCAGGGACGACGATCTCGATGTCGGTCGAGCGGCGCTGGGACTCCCCCGGCCTTTGGGTCATCCCCGAGCTCTCCTTACCCTGCGATAGGGTTCGAGGCTAGCAGAGCCGGGTTGCCGAGCCCCGCCCCCGAACTCCGGAGTGCGACCACCATGGCGTTGCCCGAACGTGTGCTCGTGACCGGCGGGGCCGGCTTCATCGGAACTGCCCTCGCGAGATCGTCCGCGTCCTCGTCGAGCCAGTGGGTCGTCTACGACAGCCTCCTCGAGCAGGTGCACGGCCCGCGGCCGCAGCTCGACCTCCCTCCCGACGTCCGCGTGGTCGAGGGCGACGTCCGCGACGTCGAGCTCCTCACCCAGGTGGTGGCGGAGCTGCGTCCGGAGATCGTGGTGCATCTCGCGTCGGAGACCGGCACCGGCCAGTCGCTGGATCTGCCGCGCCGGCACACGGACGTGAACGTCACGGGCACTGCGGCACTCATGGAGGCGCTGGACACGGCCGGGGTCGCACCCCGTCGGCTCGTGCTCACCAGCAGCCGTGCGGTGTACGGCGAGGGCGCCTGGCTCGACCGGTCCGGGACCGTGACCTATCCGGCTGGTCGCCCGCAGTCGATGCTCGAGGCCGGGGTCTGGGACTACCCCGGGCTCACCCCGGTGGCGAGCAGGGCGGGGACGACGATGCCGGCACCCTGCAACGTCTACGGCGTCACCAAGCTCGCCCAGGAGCACCTGCTCTCGTCGTGGGCGATCGCCCGCGGGGTATCGCTCGGGACAGCCAGGCTCCAGAACGTCTACGGCCCGGGCCAGTCGCCGATCAACCCCTACACCGGGATCACGACCCTCTTCTTCCGCCTGGCTTGGAAGGGCGAGCCCATCCCCGTCTACGAGGACGGGAAGATCCTGAGGGACTTCGTGTTCATCGACGACGTCGTCCGCGCCCTGGAGACAGTGGCCGCTCAGTCCGACTCCTGCCTGGTCGACGTCGGCTCCGGCGTCGTGACGTCGATCGACGACGCAGCGCACGAGATCGCGCTTCTGACCGATGCCCCGCCGCCGAGGGTCACGGGTCAGTACCGCCTCGGTGACGTCCGCGCCGCGCACTGCGACATGGACCCCTCCGAGTGGGTGCGCGACGGAAAGGCGCCCACGACTCTCCACGACGGACTGACCGCACTCGGCGAGTGGATGCGCGGACGTGCCGTCGGTTGAGCGCGTGACGAGCGCCGCGACCAGCGTCGGCCCAGAACCCAGCCACCGAAACGGGTTCGGCCTGCTCCGCCTCGTCCTCGCGTCGTCGGTGATCCTGCAGCACTCGCTCGCCCTGACCGGTCACATCGACGACACCTACATCGGCTGGTGGCACCCGGCCTCCATCGGTGATCTGGCGGTGGGCGGCTTCTTCGCAGTCTCCGGCTACCTCCTCTTCGCGAGCGCTCGCCGCCACCCACCGCGGCAGTACCTCTCCCTCCGCTTCCATCGCCTGTTCCCCGGCTACTGGGCGTCGCTGATCGCCGTCGCGTTCATCGCGGCACCCGCCGCGGCCGTACTGGGTGCGGGCACCTATCAGCTCGTCGGCACGAACTCGGCCATCACCTTCGTCGTGCTGAACAGCTCCCTGGTCGTGCTTCAGCACGGCATCGGCGACCTTCTCGGGTCCAACCCCTGGCCCGTCGCCCTGAACGGCTCGCTCTGGTCGCTGGCTCCTGAGTTCTGCTGCTACCTCATCCTGCTCGTGACGGTCCTGCTGGGTCGGCGCAGCCGGATCAAGGTCGAGGTGTGGCTCGGCGCCGTCCTGATCGGCTGCTTCGTCGTGATGACCGCGACGCGCCTGTTCGTGCACAGCGGGCCCGGTGACGCGCTCGGCCTGCTCGCGGGTCTGGGGCTCGCGTTCTTCACCGGCTCCCTCGTGCAGCATCGCGGCTGGCTCGCGACACCGTCACGAGGGACCACGCTGCTGGCGTTGATCGTGCTCGTCGGGGTCGTGGCGATCGGGCTCTGGGCGCCCTTCGGCCCGGTCGTGCTGGCCTTCGCGCTCGTCGCCGTCGGCCGGCGCCTCACCACGGGCTGGGCGTCGAGGGTCGATGCGCACCGCGACCTGTCCTACGGGGTCTACCTCTACCACTTTCCCGTGATCCAGCTCCTGGTAGCTGCTGGGGTGGTGCCACTGACCGTCACCGGTGCATTGGCCGTTGTCGCTCCCGTCACCTTCGTGCTCGTGCTCCCGTTGGCTGCCGCCAGCTGGTACGCCGTCGAGAAGCCGGCCCAGGAACGTGCCCGCCGGATACGTCGCGCCGCAGCTGCTCGAGACGCCGCCGACTCGACCTGAGGCAAGGCCGCTCCCGGGCTGTCGCGTCACGCGTCGCCGGCTGCTGCTCTCCGGTCGCGGATCGCCTGACGCCGGGCGAGCCGCGAGTTGCGGCGGATGACGGCTTCCGCCCAGCGGTGGCGGTCGTCGTCGGTCTCCACGAGAACGGGGACGGCGGGTCGAGGACGCTCGTCGTCGTCGATCGCGACGAACACGAGATAGGCGGACGCCACGTGGTGGCCGACGGCGTCGGCGTCGTCCCAACGCTGCGTCGTCACCCGGACGCCGACCTCCATCGACGTCGAGCCGGTCCAGTTGACCTGCGCCTTGCAGGTGAGGATGTCGCCGACGTGCACCGGCTCGAGGAACACCATCTCGTCCATCGACGCCGTGACCGCCTTGCCGCGGGTGTGCCGCGACGCGCAGGCACCGGCGGCATCGTCGACCGCCTTCATGATCACGCCGCCGTGGACGTTGCCGTGCAGGTTGGCGTCGCCCAGGTCCATGATCCGCGCGAGCGTGATGCGGCTGAAGGACGTGGGGTTCGCCTCGAGTGCCATGCGGGCAGCGTATCCAGGTCACCGCTCGGCCCTGCCGCGCAACCGCGCGGCCGCCTCGCGACACTGGACGCGGAGGCGGTGACGATGACGCTCCCCAGCGACTGGTGGCACCTCGCGGTCGCGCTCGCCCTCGGCCTGTTCGTGGGGCTGGAGCGCGAGCGCGACGGCCAGGGCGTCGCGGGGAGCCGCACGTTCGGCATCGCGGGCCTGCTCGGTGGCGTCGCCGCCGCGATCTCGCCCTACGCCGTGGCCGGAACCCTGCTCGCCACCGGGATCGTCGCCGCAGCGGGCATGCGGAGCAGCGACGAGCAGGACCCTGGCGCGACGACGGAGGTCGCGCTCGTCGGCGTCGTGGCGCTCGGAGCCCTGTCCTGGTCGTCGCCGTCGCTGGCCGTCGGCGCAACCGTCGCGGTCGTGATCCTGCTGTGGGCCAAGACCCCGATCCACCGCTTCGCCCGCGACCTGGTGAGCGAGGAGGACGTGCGCGACGCGCTGACGTTCTTCGTCGCGGCGTTCGTGGTGCTCCCGCTGCTGCCCGACGCGGACCTCGGGCCCTACGGCGTACTGAACCCGCGGCGCATCTGGCTCATCGTCGTGCTGCTCACGGCGACCGGCTGGGTCGGCTACGTCGCGTCCCGCGTCCTCGGCGCGCGTCGCGGCCTCGCGATCACCGGGCTCGCCGGCGGATTCGTCTCCGCGTCCGCGACCACGGGCGCGATGGCCCGGCGGGCACGTGACCCGGCAGTACGCCGCGAGGCGCTCGGGGCCGCCGTCCTGGCCAGCGTCTCGACCCTCGTGCTGCTCGTGTTCATCTGCGCCTACGTCAGCACCGACGTCCTGCGCGCCCTCGCGCCCTCGCTCGCGACAGGGCTGACCGCGCTGCTCGCGACCGCCGGGATCCTGCTGCTGCGCTCACGCGGCACGCCCGCACCCGCGGTGGAGGGCTCGACATCCTCTGTCGTGCCGGAGAAGGCGGCGCGTCCGTTCGCCCTGGGGCCGGCGGCGATCCTCGCGCTCGTGCTCACCGTCGCGCTCTTCGTCGGCCGCTGGGGCGCCGCGACGTTCGGTGGCGCCGGCGCCGTCGCGGTGAGCGGCATCGCGGGCCTCGCCGACGCGCACGCCGGGGCGCTCGCCGCCGCACAGCTCGCCTCCGACGGCCTGATCCCGGTGAGCACCGCCACCCTCGCCGTCGCGGCAGCGCTCGCCAGCAACACGCTGCTCAAGCTGGTGCTCGCGTTCGCGGCCGGTGGCCTCCAGGTCGGCGCGCGCTATGCGGCTCTGATGGTGGTGCCCGTGGTCGCGTTCGCCGTCCCGCTCGTGCTGGCCCGCTGAGCGCAGCACCGACTTCGGGTCGGCGACGTACCCTGCCGGGATGGCCATCCTCATCGACGCACCGAACTGGTGGCACCGCGAGCGATGGTGGGGCCACATGGTCAGCGACGAGTCCTACGACGAGCTGCACGCGTTCGCCGAGGTGCTCGGCATCCCGCGGCGCGCCTTCGAGCGCGACCACTACGACATCCCCGCGCACATCCACGAGACCGCGATCGAGGCGGGTGCGCAGCTCGTGGGCTCGAAGGAGCTCGTGACGCGGTTGCGCGAGGCGGGGCTGCGCCGGCCCAAGCGCGCGCCGGACGCCCGGTCTGAGCCGCGCACCCAGATGGGCCAGGGGCCGTCGGGCGGTAGCGATGGTGGGACCACGACGCACTAGTCCGTCGCGGACCAGCGCCGGGGCGCCATCCCGTCGGCGTCGCCCAGCTCCCATGCGATCGCCCGCGTCGGCGTCACAGTGAACAGCAGGGCCGCGGCCATCCCGGCCGCGTCCGGGAGGTAGTCGAGGTCCGTCGGGTCGGTGTACTTCGCGGCGTACGCCGCGCTGACGGCCGCGTCCTCGCCTGCGGGCGGACCGATCACGACGGTGCCGCGCACGACCAGCACCGACGAACCGCTCTCGAGGTGCACGACGACCCTCGGGTCGGCAGCGAGGTTGCGCGACCGCACGGCACCGGGTTCGCCGTAGAAGTGCAGGGCGCCGTCGACGACCACGCCCCACACGGGCACCGAGTGCGGTCCCCCGCCGCCCGACGTCGCCACCCACCAGTTCTGCGCGGCGTCGAAGCGCTCCACGACCTCGACCCACTCCAGCGTCGCCATGGCGCGATCACCGACGCCGGCGGTAGTGCAGATGGACCGTGCCGTCGGCGAAGCGCCGCTCGCTGCGCAGATCGAGCTCGAGTCGGCACCCGGACGGCCAGCACGACGTGCCGCCGCCCAGCGTGGTCCGCGGTGTGGGGACGGACTCGAGCGTGGTGGAGTAGACGATCTTGTCGGCGGACTTCCAGATGCCGGCGTAGTCCTGCTCGACCGCGCTCGCCTGCTCGAGGCCGGGAAGGTCCTGCCACACGGCCATGACCTCGTACATCCGGCGGCCGTAGAGGTAGGTCCCGACCTGCGCCTCGAGCTCGTTGACCGCTCGATGCACATCCGCACCAGGAGCAGCCCAGTCGAACCGACCGTTCCCGTCAGCGACGTAACCGTCCAGGGACGTGATCACGGAGTAGACGAGTCGCGCCATCGGGAGAGCGTGCCACGAGTGCCGCCTCCGCGCATGCATCCAGCCAGGACCGCGGCTGCGTCAGGTCCCGGCCGGGCGCGCCACCACAGTCACGCTCGGAATCGCGGTGCCCCAAGGGGTCGCGGACGCCGTGACCCGGACGCACAGGTCGATCGTGCCGCCGGGCTGGACCGGGTCCCGCGACCAGTCGGCCAGGGCCACGATGGGCGTCGGCGGGGTGCACGGACGCTCCCCCGGCACCCAGGTCTCGATGCGGACCCCGGGAGCACCGGAGCCGGAGATCGATGTCCGGACGGACCACGAGATGGGCGCGGCGCCGTCGTTGCGCACCGAGAGGCGGGACACCGCGGGCGTCCCGGGGAGTCCGGCGACGGACACCTGGCCCACCAACCGCACCGACACGGGCACGGAGTCAGCTCCTGGTCCGGGGGCCGCCAGCGCAGGAGGGACCAGCAGCGCGAAGGCCGTGAGGCACGCGGAGATCACGGCGATGCCACCGCACCACGTCGGCAGCCGGACGTCGCGAGGGAACGTGACGGCCGGTGCGGCTGCCAGCGCCATGATCTCCTCCGCACGAGCGGACGAAGGTCGAGCGACCCTGCGTCGCGTGCAGCCAGGTCATCGGCGCGGCGACGGGCACGCCTTGAGCGCCTCGTCGTCGGCATCACGTCGCGGGCCGGAATCTTGAGCCGGCGGAGAGCAGCTCACTGCTGGTGACGCGATCCCTGCGCCGACCGGCGCAGATCGGCAGGTCAGACGTCGGACGAGCGGAAGAGCGAACCGGCTCCCGTGCCCAGCAACGTGGCCGACAGGCTCGTCGAGTCGAACTGGACGAACTCGTCGTAGCTCGCAGGTGCTGCACCAGCGGTCGGGGGCCCCGACGGAGTACCTGTCGGTGTCGTCGCCGCCGACTGCGACCCCAGCGTCCAGGCGACGGTGCTGGTGGTGCCGAACCGGGTGCCGGTGCGGAAGGCGTATGCCGCCCCGGCCGCCTGCGACGCGACGTTGACGCCGTCGACGTACAGCGTCGCTCCGCCGCCGGATGTGGCCACGTTGCCCATCGACACCACGATCAGGTGCCAGAGCCCGTCGTTGATCGCGGACCCTCCCGTGATGCTCCACGACGTCGAGGTCGTGTTGCTGCGAGCGGAGAAGTGGACGACGCCCGACGCGTCGAGCCAGACGACCCGGTCGCTGTAGTTGCTGTTGCCGACCGAGGCGAGCCGGCCGGCGGACGTCGAGGTCGTGCTCACCCAGAACATCACCGTCGAGCCCGCCGTCGTGCCGGACGTGAAGTAGGTGCTCTGCGACTGCGTCGCCGTGTCGGCGTGCCCTGTGGTGGCGTTCATGGTGATGGCCGTGTCGTTGTCGCAGTAGAGAGCGCCGCTCTGGGCCAGCGTCACGCCTGCGGTCGACCAGGTGCCACCGCTCCACCCACCGACGTCGGTCAGCGTCGACGTGCCGGAGAGCCGGTTGTAGACGTCCCGGCTGGACGACGGGATGACGGACGTGCTCGCGACCAGGTTGTTCCACGAGCTCGACGAGGTCGAGCACGTCCCCGCTGTGACGACGTTCGCTGTCGCCGACTTCGTGTCGGAGAACGACGCGGTGCTCTCCATGACGACGACTGCCGGCACAGCGACGGTCAGAGCCGTGACCCCCAGGAGGATCGCCGCGCCGGAGGACGGTCGCCACCTCATGAGTGCCGTCCGACAACAGCTGTCGCGTCCGCGTCGTCGAGCCATCGGCGTCGACGGATCCCGACCACGAGGTCGACGAGCTCACCGACGGCCACGGTCAGGAACAGGGAGCCGTACACCGCGAGGCGGCCGCGCGGAGTCTGCATCGAGACGGTGAAGCCCTGCCAGGCAGGGAGGACGTCGTCGGCGACACCGATCACGTTTCCCGCCGGTGCCAGGTCCGGATCGGCAGTGCGGTTGGCGTCACCCTTGGTCTGGTAGAAGACGCCTGAAACGCCGGGGTTCACGATCCGCTTCACGATGCGGTGCGAGATGACGACACCGTTTCCCAACGCGCGGAAGGTGATGATCTGCCCCGGGGCCAGCGCGGTGGCGTCGGCCACGGGATGGATCGTGATCGTGGCGCCGACCGGGAAGTGCGGGACCATCGACCCGCTCGTGATGGTGACGAGCCGCGCTCCGGAGTGCTGGACGGCCCAGGGCACGACCGTGGCGAAGACGGCGAAGCCGACCGAGGCGACGAGCAGCGCTCGGTGGACCCATGCCCAGACCCGGGCAGCGACGCCGCGGGACGCCGCAGGAACGTGCGACGGTGCCACGGGTGGGTGCATGACGGTGGTCACGGGGAGTTCTCCGCACTGAAGGTGAAGGTGGTGGTCGCGGTCGACCCGCGCGCCGCGTGGCCGAGCCGCGCACCGAAGGGGAACGTGACCTGCAGGCAGAGGTTGTCCGCCGCGGATCCGGCGAGCACCCGGTCACCGGCCTGAGCACCCGACGCGGGGTCACCGATGACCTTGGCCACGGCGGTGCTCCCGAAGGGCAGGCTGGCCGTGACGCCGACCGGCGTGCCGGCCGCGTAGGACGACGCGTCGCACGTGGTGGTGCCCGACGCGAGCAGGACCACCCCCATCGTGAGCCTGGACGCGAGGGTGTCCGAGGTCGAGGTGGCCGTGGCGGCGTAGCGAAGGGCGACGGAGCCGAGGTTGGTCACCGTGAGCCGCTGGTAGACGACGCCACCGGGCACCAGCGAGATCGAGCCGGTCCAGGTGCCGCTGCCCGCGCCGTTCGTCAGCCCCAGCGCAACAGCGCCGGTGGCGACCGTCGACGTCCCGACGTCCGAGCGGGCCGTGAGGAGCGCTGCTGAGGGGAGGGCCGCGCCGCCGGCGAACCCCACGAGCGCCAGCGCCGCGGCCGCGACGACGGTCGCGAGCCGAGCGATGGTGCCCGTGGGGATCACCTGCGCGGACATGAGCTGCCCTCTTCCGAGGTCGGTGCGTGGACGGCTGGGCGGAGGGTCAGGCGTTGTTGGCCGTCTGCTCCGCGTCGAACTGCAGGTTCACGTTGGAGGTGAGGTTCGCGACCGTGTTGGTGGCGGTGGAGGGCAGCTGCTCGCGGACGCAGAGGTACTCGGCGGCAGCGGCGTTGAGCGTGCGGTCGCCGCTCTGCTGGCCGGCCACGGTCGAGCCGAACAGCGCCACGGACGTGCCGCTCGCGGTGATGTTCGCCACGACGTTCGGCACGGTCCAGTTGGTGCCGACGGTCCCGTCGCAGGTCGCGCCGGCCGATGCGATGGTCTGCACCGAGAGGGTGATCGCCTGGCTGAGCGCGTTGCTCGCCGACCAGGTCGCAGTCCCGGAGTAGCGCAGCGCGAGGCTGCCGGAGTTGGTGACCGTGACGACGGCGTACTTCGTGTCCCCCGGCGCCATGGTGCCGGCGGCGAGCGCGTTCGTGGTGGCCGAGCCGCCGAGTCCGAGCGCGACCGAGCCCGACGCGACGGTGGATGCGCCGGTCGTCTTCGAGTCGGTGAACAGGGCGCTCGAGGCCAGGTTGGTGAGGGTGACGGCGCTGACGCACAGGAGGGCGGCGGACGCCGCTCCGACGCGGAGGGTGCGACCGGTGGGGATCTTCACGGGAACTCCAAGAGGGAAGTGGTGCGGATGTCGGTGCGGGTCAGGGCCGTGCGGCCTGCCGTGCCGTCGCGGTCACGACCGGTCCGTGGGGAGGCCCGAGCCGGGCCTCCCCACGGATCCAGGTCAGTTGTTGAGCGTCTGCTCGGCGTCGAACGTGAGGGTCGTCGAGTCGGTCCCGCCCTGGAAGGCGTTGTCGACCGCGGCGGTGTCGTTGCCGAAGCTCATCTCCATGCAGAGGACCTCGGACGTGCCGGCGTTGAGGGTGCGGTCGCCCGTGTCGGCACCGGCTGCCTTGCTGCCGAACGCCGCGCCCGACAGGGCGCCGCTGTAGAGCACGGTGCCGTTGGCGACGGCGGTGGAGTCGCAGGTGGCGCCGGTGGCGATCGGGACGACCTTCAGCTGGAGGTGGTCGCCGAGCGCCTTGGTCTGGCTGGACGCCGACGACATCGCGTAGCGGTACTGCAGCGAGCCGGAGTTGTCGATCTGCACGGTCCCGTACTTCGTGACCTTCGGCGCGAGCTCGGTGTTCGAGATGGTGAAGGCGGCTGCGCCATTGCCCGATCCGAGGACGACCGTGCCGGCCGCGAAGGAGTTGCCGGTCGAGGTGTCCTGCGAGGTGAACAGAGCAGAGGACGCGAGGCCGGTGGCCGAGACGACGGCGACGGCGAGAACGCCGACGCCGAGGGCGATGCGGCGCGGGGACATGGTGTTCATCGGTGTGGAGCCTTCCGGGGAGACGGGGTGTCCGGGGCGGACGCCCGAACACTCGCCGCACCGCGGGGGCTCGTTCAACCGGTTGAGGTCGCCGAGAGGTACCTCAGCCGTTCGGTCAAATCGCCGCTACGAACCTCACGAGTTGCTCCTCGTCTCACCACCGGCTCAAGGCGGTCCGCCACCGGCGCGCCGTCACCTCTCGCGCACCGCAAGGCCGCAAGGTCAGGCGAAGGCGATACTTACCTACCGACGTTACTTGCTACGCAGAGTCACCAACATCCGACCCGATGTTCACCCGTTCGCCCTAGCGCCGGGCGTAGGACGTGGTGACGGTGCGCGACTGCTACGCCGGTCCGAGCTCGGCGAGCGCCGCGAGGAGCGCGAGGACGTCGTCCTCGGACGTGTAGCGCACGATCCCGGCGCGCACGAGGCCGCCGGACTCGCGCAGCCCGAGGGCGTCGACGAGCTCGCAGGCGTAGTTGTCGCCGTGCCAGACCGCGATGCGTCGGCTCGCGAGGAAGCGGTCGACCTCCTGGGGCGAGCGGCCGCGCACCGTGAAGACGACCGTCGGGGCGCGGTCCGGCGTGACGGAAGGACCGTGCACGGTCACGCCGGGCATCTCGTGCAGCCCCTCCTGGAGCAGCGCGAGCAGGCGGGTCTCGCGAGCGGCCTCGTCCGCGATCGAGGTCGAGGTCATGAACTCGGCGGCGGCGGTGATGCCCGCGAGCAGCTCGATCTGGGTGGTTCCGGTCTCCCACCGGAACGGTCCGACGTAGTCGGCGGGGCGCACGCGATAGGGCTCGATCTGCCCGAGCAGCCCGTTGCGCACGGCGAGCACGCCGGCGTGCGGGCCGTACCACTTGTACGGCGACGTCGACAGCACGTCGACGCCGAGCGCCGCGGCGTCGGTCGGCAGGTGCGGCACCCGGGCCACCCCGTCCACCAGGATCCGTGCGCCGTGCTCGTGCGCGATCGCGACGGCGCGCGCGAGATCGGGCGCGTGGCCGGTGAGGTTCGAGGCGCCGGAGATGGCGACCCACTTCGTCCGGCCGTCGGCGCAGAGTCCTTTGAGCGGTTCGACGTCGAGGGTGCCGTCGACCGGGTCGACCTCCAGCATCTCGACGGTCGCACCGGAGTCGCGCGCCGCGAGCAGCCAGGGCGAGACGTTGGAGTCGTGGTCGAGCTGGGAGCAGACGATCCGGTCGCCCGGCCCCCAGTGCCGGGCCAGGGCGCGGGTGAAGGAGAACATGAGGTTGGTCGTGCTCGGGCCGACCACGATCTCGTCGGCCTTGGCACCGACCAGTGCGGCGATCGCCTCGCGGGCCCGGGCGACGACCGCGTCGCTCGCCCTGCTCGCGTCGAACTCGCCGCCGAGGTTCGCCGGCGCCGGGGAGCGCATGTAGTCGGCGATGGCGTCGACGCAGGTGTCGACCGGGAGGGTGCCCGCAGGGCCGTCGAGCCGTACCCAGCCGTCGGACAGGCCGGGGAACCGTGCGCGGACGTCGTCGATGCTCGTCATGCGCGCATCCTGCCAGCCGGGTGGGGAGGTGCGCCGCGGGCTCGGCGATGGTGCCGATCAGCGTCCCCGCCCGCAGACTGGACGCATGAGCGGGAGCGACGTACCTCAGGGGGACCCGGGTCCCCCGGCCCCCGCACGGTCCACCGACCTCGCCGGGGCCTACGCCGACGGCACGCCGCACTCGCTCACCCAGGGCCACCGCGTCGACTCGCACGTCGGCCGTCGGGACGGTGGACGGCAGGGGTTGGTGGACTGGCTCTTCCGCAGTCGCGTCACCGGGCGGATCACCGTGGCCCAGCTCCCCAACGCCGCGCTGCTGGTGTGGCTGGCGGCGACCGTGCTGCAGCGGTTCTGGGACCCGCGGGTCGCGGACCCGCCGATCGACCTGCTGCGCTGGGTCTCGACCGGGGCGCTGGTGGTGTGGGCGGGCGACGAGGTGGTGCGCGGGGTCAACCCGTTCCGCCGGATGCTCGGCACGGGCGTGCTGCTCTGGACCGCGGTGTCGTTGCTGAGGTGAGTGCGTCGACGACGCGCGCGGCGCCTGCGGCGGTCAGGCGGGCTGGGCGAGCCCGGCCTCGAGGGGGCACCCGGAGACGGTCTCGGACGCCGTGAGGTCCGTGGTCGCGAGCGACACCGCACGGGGCGCCGGGAACGCCGGCTTCGGCGGGTCGATGAGACGGACGATGCGATCACCCGCGATGTTGCGCGCCCGCACGGCGTACTGCCCGCAGTCGCAGATCAGCCATCGGGGGTCCTCGTGGTCGACGAACCAGTGCTCGTGCTCGACCGGGACGCTCATGTCGCTCTCCCCTTCGACGCGGCTTCCGCGAGTGGGCCCACCTGCTCGCTACTCAAAGGTAACCCGCTGTTGCAGTCCGTTTCCAGCCGGTGACATGAATTTCTGACAACAAAATCTGGAACAACGTGCATCGCGCCGCCGCGGCCGGATGCCGCGTCGCAGATCACTTGTGCCGCAATAACTCTCAGCGATCCACCAAATCCCACCGAAATCCGTCAGGGTTCGCCATCGAGTGAGTTTGGCTGAGCGCGCAACAAATTCCGCACGACCCACGACGGCCGAGGAACGTCGTTGTTACATGCCGAGACTGACCGCGACCGCGCACCACGGATCCGGCTCGGGGCGTCCGAAGAGGTAACCCTGACCTGCGTCCAGCGCCGCCTCGCCGTCACGTCGCCTGGAGCCACGCCAGGCACCCACCGCGAGCGATTCCATCCGAGCGGGAACCACGCGAGCGGTCCGTTCGTCCCCCCTTCGTCATGCAGTCACCGGCCGACAGCGGCGCCCGGATCCGCCGCGCCTCCGTGCGACGCTCTGCTGGCGTGCTCGCCTTCCTCGTCGGCGTCCTCAACATGGCCTCGGTGCTGCGGCCCGGTCTCTTCCGGCGATTCGAGTTCCTGGCCGACGTCCTCCCGGGAGCCGTCGTCTCCGCCTCGGCGGCCGTCAGCGTCGCGGTCGGCCTGCTCCTCGCCGGGCTGGCGTTCGGGCTGGGTCGCGGGAAGCGTCGGGCCTGGCGGATCGTCGTCGCGCTGCTCGCGTTCGAGGCCGTCCTTCAGGCGACCCAGGCCCACCATGTGCTCAGCGTGGTCTCCGTCGCCCTCCTCGTGCTGCTCGTCCTGGCGCGCGGCGACTTCGTCGGCCGATCCGAGCCCGTGGCGCGGAGCGGCGCGCTACGGATCGGTCTCGCGCTCCTCGCGTCGAGCCTCGTCCTCGGCTGGCTGGCGGTGTCTGCGCTCGCGCACCACCTGCATCTGGACGTGTCCGGCGGGAGCCGACTGCTCGACACCGTGCAGGGTTTCGCCGGCAGGACGACCCAGGTCACCGAGCCGGAGACGCCGCAGTCCGACGCCGTCTACTACCTGCTCGTCGCCATGGCCGCCACGACCTTGCTCGTCACCGGATGGCTGTTCCTCCGTGCGCCACGCGAGCTGCCGCTGCGTACCGACGACGAGGACGAGCGGCTGCGCTCCCTGATCGTCAGCCATTCGGGCGACGACTCGCTCGGCTACTTCGCCCTGCGGGACGACCGGTCGCTGGCCTGGTCCTCGAGCGGGCGCGCCTGCATCTCCTACCGACTGATCGGCTCGACGATGCTCGCGGCCGGAGATCCGATCGGGCCTCGCAGCGAGTGGCCGCAGGCGATCGACGCGTTCCTCGACGCCGCGGGCCGCAACTCCGCGGTTCCTGCGGTCGCGGGGTGCTCCGAGATAGCCGCTCAGGCATGGGCCCGCCACCGCGGGCTCACCGCACTGGAGTTCGGCGACGAGGCCGTCCTCGACGCGACGACGTTCACGCTCGCGGGACGTGCGATGCGCAACGTCCGTCAGGCCGTCGCCAGGGCGGAACGGTCCGGTCTCGCCGTACGCATCCGCCGTCTCGGCGAGGTGCCCGATGCGGAGATGGACCGCATCCGCACCCAGGTGGACCTGTGGCGCGGGGGCGAGCTCGAACGCGGCTTCTCCATGGCGCTCGGCCGGCTCGACAGGGAGCTCGACCCGGAATCGGTCCTGGTCCTCGCCGAGATCGACGACGAGCCGCGCGCGCTGCTCGTGCTGGTGCCCTGGGGTCGGGACGGACTGTCCCTGGACCTCATGCGCCGTGACGCGCACGCCGAGTCCGGCGTGAACGAGCTGATGATCTCGCGACTCATGGCTGCTGCGCCGGGCCTGGGCGTGACCCGGGTGTCGCTCAACTTCGCCGCGTTCCGCGAGGCGATCGAGCGGTCCGAACGGTTCGGCGCCCCCGCCGGGACGCGGCTGTGGGGTCGAACGCTCCGCCTCGCCGCCCACGGGTCGCAAGCAGACTCGCTCTACCGGTTCAACGCCAAGTTCGCCCCCGAGTGGCGACGCCGCTTCCTCGTGTACCCGGTCGCCGTCGGACTGCCCCGGGTGACGTGGGCCTATCTGCGGGCCGAGGGCATGGTGCCCTCGCTCCGGCGGACGCGTGTGGCGCGGCGCCAACGTCGCACCGATCTCGCCGCGCCGCCGGGCGACGTTTCGAGCCTGCCGCGCGACGTCGCCGAGGACACCGGGACGACCGGCCGGGACCGGATGGAGAGCAGATGAGCCTCGACCTCACCGGCGGGCTGCTCGCGGGGCTCCTCGTCGTCCTCGCCGTCGCCCTGCCCGTCGTCTCGCTCGGCGTGTGGCCCCGGGTCCGCGGGCGCGCGCTCGTGCGACAGGCCCAGCGGTGGGCGCTGCTGGTCGCGTCGCAGGCCGCGGCCGTCATCGCCGTGCTCGTGCTGATCAACAACTACTTCGGTCTCTACAGCAGCTGGGACGACCTCCTCGGCCGAACCCCGAGCGGCTCGGTCGCCGGCGCGCTCGACCCGCTCGGGACCGCCGGTCGCACGTCGGCGCCGACAACCACCTCGCCAGCCCCCGGTGCCTCCGGCGCGGCGCAGGTGGCGTCGCAGGTCCCGTGGGCAGGAGGCACGCCGGCCGGCTTCACCTCCTACTCCGAGCCCAGGACCTTCCTCGCGCAGGTGACGGTGCCCGGGAGCTCGACCCCGCTCGGGCTGTACGTCTCGCTGCCGCAGCAGTACTTCGACCCGGCGTACGCCCAGACCGCGTTCCCCGTGGTCGAGCTCCTCCACGGCTACCCCGGCTCGCCGACGACCTGGTACCACGCGATGGCCGTCCTGCAGGGCCTCGACCGGGCGACGGCGTCGGGCGGCACACCGTTCGTGCTCGTCGTCCCCCAGATCTCGGTGCCCGGTGCCCCGGACCTCGAGTGCAGCGACGTGCCGGGCCAGCCCCAGCTGGCGACGTTCCTGACCCACGAGGTCCACGACGTGGTCACGACCCACTTCCGGGTGCGGGCGGACCGGGCCGGCTGGGGGCTCATGGGCTACTCCGAGGGCGGCTACTGCGCGGCCCAGCTCCTGCTGCGCAACCCCGGCCTGTTCGCCGCCGGCGTCTCGATCTCGGGCTACGACGCGCCGGAGTCCACGTTCTTCGACGCCTATCCGGCGCTGCGCAAGGCGGGCAGCCTCCAGCGCCTGCTGTCCGGCCGCCCGGACGTCGCGCTGCTGGCCACCGCGAGCCGCCAGGACCCGCAGAGCAGCGGGAGCCTCGTCGGCCTGTCCCACGGCGTACGTCCGCCGACGGTCGTGAAGACGGTGTCCTACACGCAGGGCGGGCACAACACCTCCGACTGGTCCGCCGAGCTGCCCACCTACTTCCTCTGGCTGAGCCACCGGCTCGCCACGCTCCACTAGCTGCAACGGGCCGGCTCCGGTCGCTCCGGGCGTACTGTCGCGGGATGCGTGCCCTCGCGATCCGGGCGGCTGCGGCCGCCGTCACGCTCGGCCTGACGCTGTCGCCCCCGCCCGCAGCGCAGGCGAGCGACTCCACCTGGCCGGTCGCGGGGCAGCGGCTGACGACGGTCCGCGACGTCGAGACGCTCGGGGACTCCGTTCCCTACGGCACCCGCTGCGGCTGCCGGCCCTTCCCGTCCCTGACCGCGTCACGGCTCGCCGCGCTCGACGGTCCCGCAGTCGTCTCCACCAACGACTCGTATCCCGGCTACCGCGTCGACAACGTGCTGGCGCAGCTCACCAGCAGTGCCCGCGTGCGGGCCCGGGTGCGTGCCGCCCAGGTCGTCATCGTGGAGATCGGCGCGAACGACGTCGGCTACTCGTCCGTCTGCCGCACGTCGGTCGCCTGCTACACCAAGCGCCTGCCGCACGTGCGGGCGTCCCTGACCCGCATCGTGACCACGATCCGTGCGCTCGCACCGGGCCGGCGGATCGGGATCGTGCTCCTCGGCTACTGGAACGTCTGGCTCGACGGCAGGTACGCCGCAGCCCGCGGCCCTGCCTACGTGAAGGCCGGCGTCACGGTCACGCTGGCGACCGACGCCGTCATCAGGTCCGTCGCGCAGAGCACCGGCTCGGCGTACGCCGACCTGTGGCTCGCGTTCCGCGGCACCACGTCGCGCGACGACACGGCGCTCCTCGCCTCCGACGGCGACCATCCCGACGCCGCGGGGCACGCCGTGATCGCCGCGGCGGTCGTGCGGGTCCTGCGGTCGTCGCTGTCGGCCGTCCCCTACCCGGCGGTCGCGCGGGCGCACCTCGTACCCGGCGCGCGCAACGCCGACGTGACGACCTACCAGGAGGCGCTGCGCGAGCTCCTGACCCGGGTCGGGCGCCTCGGCGTGCTCGACCCGGCGGGCATCACCGGCACCTACGGCCCGGAGACCCGGTCGATGACCCGGGCGGCGTACGGCTACGAGGCTGCAGCGACCGGTGACCCGTCGTGGCTGCGGGGCGACCTGGCGGTGCCCGGCCCCGGCCTGCTCCGAGCGCTCGGACTGCACCTGCGCTGACCGTCGACGGACCACCTGGAGCGCGGGACTCCGGCGTCAGTACCCGTTCAGCATCTGCCTCGCCGCGACGATGCGCTGGACCTGGTTGGTGCCCTCGTAGATCTGGGTGATCTGCGTGGCGATTCGCTGACCTGCGATGACGGCGCGGTCGGCACACAACTGACACACAACGATGCGCGCACGTGCCGATCCCTGCCGTTCAGGCGGACTTCGTCGTGCTCACCCGACCGCCGTCGACGCCGCCGCGTTCCTGCCTCTCGTCACTGTCGAAGGTGCGTCAACCCGGGCGTGCACGCGCTTCCCGAGCCCGAGCGCTGCCGCGCGCAAGCCCCAGCACCGAGGTGACGGGTGTCAGCGCTGCGACGAGTCCGTCCGCGGCGCACCTCCCGAACTGGCTGTGCTGACGTGGTGCGGCGCTATGCGCTGGCGACAACTGTGAGGAGCACCGCGCAGTCGGTCAGCGCCTCCAGCGCGTGACGCCCCGGAGGGATGACGGCGTAAGAGCCCGGTCCGCCGTCCCACGTCTGCTCTGCGGAGGCCAGCCTGACGCTCCCGCGCAGGACCTGAAGGGTGGCCTCGCCCGGGTTCTCGTGCTCGTCGAGGCTTCGCCCCACGGTCAGCGCCATGAGCGTCTGGCGCAGCCGGTGACCGGTCCCGCCGTAGATCGTGCGGCTGCTGCGGCCGCTCGACGAGATCGCCGCAGCCTTGATGTGCTCGTCAGCCAGTTCGGTGAGTGATTCATGCTCCATGTGCTTCCTGCTTTCCTGACGGCGTGCGTCACGGTGGGCGGCGATCAGCTCCCGATCTTCTCCCAGCCGCGACGCGGGGCCCGAGCCGAGCCATGCGCGTCACGGCTTCGGTAGACGATGTAGGGACGGGCGAGATAGCCGACCGGAGCGCTGAAGACGTGGACGAGACGGGTGAACGGCCACAGCGCGAAGAGGCCCATCGCGAGCAGCGCGTGGATCTGGAAGGACAGCGGAGCCGACTGCATGAGCGCTGCGTCGGGCTGGAACCAGAACACGCTGCGGAACCAGACCGCGACGTCCGCGCGGTAGTCGTGCCCGCCACCGAGCAACTGGACCACGAGCGAGTTGTACATGCCCATCGCGATGACCGCCCCGAGCATCACGTACATGGCCTTGTCCATGCGGGTCGTCACCCGGAAGACCGACGGGGTGGAGCGCCGGCGGTAGATCAGCAGCAGGAGGCCGACGACAGTCATGAGGCCGAAGACGCTTCCTGTGGTCACGGCCATGAGGTGGTAGCCCTCCTCGGAGAGCCCGAGCCTGGTGGTCCAGGTCTCGGGGACGACGAGGCCCACGATGTGGCCGAGCAGGACGCCGAGGATGCCGAAGTGGAACAGCGGGCTGCCCCAGGCGAGCAGCCTGTTCTCGTACATCTGCGATGACCGCGACGTCCAGCCGAACTTGTCGTAGCGGTAGCGCCAGAAGAGTCCCACGATGAAGCAGGTGAGTGCGGCGTAGGGAAGCACCACCCAGACGAACGAGGTCATGAGCGCACCTTCAGGGAGTCGACCGAGAAGAAGGGCTCGAGCCCGACGGCTTCGGCGGGCGGCCCCTCGCTGGCCAGGGTCAGCGCGGCGGAACGCACCTCCGCGGACGGCGCCGGAAGGCTGGCCTCGAGCGCTCGCACGACGTCGGCGTAGGCGGAACGCATGTCGTCCAACGACTCTCGCAGCACGTGGATGCCGGACTGGTGCTCGAGCAGGAGGGCGAGCGCCATGTCCTCGTGCCCGACCGCGGCGAGCTCGAGGACCACGGGGAGGAAGTCCGGGAGCTCCCCGCCGTCGACGGAGAACCCGCGCTGGCGGAACGCGTCCTGGAACCGCCAGAGCGCCATGCCACGCCGACGCGTGTCGCCGTTGAGGTAGTACGTCAGGTAGAGGCAGTTGCGGCGCTTGAGGTCGAACGTCGCGACGTATTCCTGCTGCAGGTCGAGGAGCCGGGTCGCGGAGACGTGCTCCAGGAACCGTGACAGGGGCGCGCCACTCGCTGCTGGGAGGTCGGCGAGCAGCGGCGACAGGTTCACCACGAGGGCGTCGAGCTCGTCGTCCGGGTACTGCAGCAGCCCCGATGCCGCCGCGAACACGATCCGCCGCTGGGTGGCATCTGCGGTGCTCAGCCTCATCACTCCTCCTCCGTCGGTGGCTCGTCCTGTTCCGCGGACCGGCGCGGCGGGAACATCCCGGGCGGTGCCTCGCCACCGGACCACGTCAGCAGGTCGACAGCACCCCGGGACTCCGGGAGGTCGTCGTAGCGGTCGGCCTCCGCCCGCTGCTTGGTGAGCTGGAACGTCTCGACGGACGCCGGTGTGCCCGACGCCTCGCCGAACACGCCCATGCCGCCCATGCCGGGTCCGCCGTCGAAGTCGAGGCTGCAGCCGGCGATCTCGTCGAGCGCCCGGCCCGCCTCTACGTGGGCGGCGGGGATGACATACCTGTCCTCGTACTTCGCGATCGCGAGGAGCCGGTAGAGCTCCTCGATCGTCTGCCCGGTCATGCCGACCGCGGCCGCGATCGACTCGTCGCGCTCGTCGCCGAGATTGATGCGGCGCATGTAGGACCGCATCGCGGCAAGGATGCGCAGGCTGTTCTCGACGGGAGCGGGATCACCCGCGGTGAACACCTCGGCGAGGTACTCCACCGGGATCCGCAGCTGGTCGATCGCGGCGAAGAGGGTGTCCTTGTCCTCGCCGTCGGCCCCTGTCGAGCTCACTGCGTCGACGACAGGCGACAGCGGTGGGATGTACCAGACCATCGGCATCGTGCGGTACTCCGGGTGCAGCGGGAGCGCAATGCGATAGCGGTTGGTGAGCGCGTAGACCGGTGACTTCTGGGCCGCCTCGATCCAGTCCTCGGCGATGCCCTCGGCCCGCGCGGCAGCGATCACCGTCGGGTCGTCGGGGTCGAGGATGACCGAGCGCTGCGCCTCGAGCAGGTCGTGTTCGTCCTCGACCGATGCGGCCGCGAGGACGGCGTCGGCGTCGTAGAGGAACAGCCCGATGTAGCGCAGGCGACCGACGCAGGTCTCGGCGCACACGGTCGGCAGACCGGCCTCGACGCGCGGGTAGCAGAAGGTGCACTTCTCGGCCTTGCCTGTGCGGTGGTTGAAGTAGACCTTCTTGTAGGGGCAGCCGCTCACGCACATGCGCCAGCCACGGCAGCCGTCCTGGTCGACGAGCACGATGCCGTCCTCGGCCCGCTTGTAAATCGCCCCGGACGGGCAGCTCGCGACGCACGCCGGGTTGAGGCAGTGCTCGCAGATCCGCGGCAGGTGGAACATAAAGGTCTTCTCGAACTCGAGCTTCACGAGGTCGCCGAGCTTCTTCACGATCGGGTCCTGCGGCGCGTACTCCGGGGCGCCACCGAGGTCGTCGTCCCAGTTCGCCGACCAGCGGATCTGCATCGGCAGTCCGGTGATCAGCGACTTGGGACGGGCGACCGGTACGTCGTCGCCGGCCGGGGCGTTCAGCAGTGTGTCGTACTCGTAGGTCCAGGGCTCGTAGTAGTCCTTGAGCCCGGGGAGCTTGGGGTTGCTGAAGATCCGGGACAGGCGCTTGATTCGACCGCCGGCGCGGAGCTTGAGCTTGCCGCGCGAGGTGCGGACCCAGCCGCCGCCCCACTTCTCCTGGTCCTCGTGCAGCCGCGGGTAGCCGAGACCGGGGCGGGTCTCGACGTTGTTGAACCAGACGTACTCGACGCCGGTGCGGTTGGTCCACGCCTGCTTGCACGTGACCGAGCAGGTGTGGCACCCGATGCACTTGTCGAGGTTCATCACCATGCCCATCTGGGCCATGACGCGCATCAGTACTCCACATCCTGGGACCGGCGACGGATCACGGTGATCTCGTCGCGTTGGTTGCCGGTCGGCCCGTAGTAGTTGAAGCCGTACGACAGCTGGGCGTACCCGCCGATGAGGTGGCTGGGCTTGATCAGCAGCCGGGTCAGCGCGTTGTGGATGCCGCCGCGCTTGCCGCTGATCTCGGACTTGGGCACGTCGATGGTGCGGTCCTTCGCGTGGTACATGTAGACCGTGCCCTGCGGCATGCGGTGCGTGACGACGGCGCGGGCGACGACGACGCCGTTGCGGTTGAACGCCTCGATCCAGTCGTTGTCCTTCACGCCGATCGTGGCGGCGTCCTCCTGGCTCATCCAGAGGTCGGGGCCGCCTCGGCTCAGGCTCAGCATGAACAGGTTGTCCTGGTACTCCGAGTGGATCGACCACTTCGAGTGCGGGGTCAGGTAGCGCACCGTCACCTCGAGGCGACCGTCGTCACCGATCCCCTGCGAGCCGAAGATGCGGTGCATGTTCAACGGCGGGCGGTAGACCGGCAGCTGTTCGCCGAGCTCGGTGATCCAGTCGTGGTCGAGGAAGAAGTGCTGTCGCCCGGTGAGGGTGTGCCACGGCTTGAGCCGCTCGACGTTGATCGTGAAGGGTGAGTAGCGGCGTCCGCCGTGCTCGCTGCCGGACCACTCGTGCGAGGTGATGACCGCCTGCGGTCGTGACTGGGTGTCGGCGAAGGTGATCTGGTGACCCTCGTGATCGCTCGCGAGGTCGGCGAGCTTCTGCCCCGTGCGGGCCTCGAGGAACCTGAAGCCAGCCGTGGCAACGTGGCCGTTCGTCGTTCCGGACAGCGCCAGGATCGTCTCGCACGCCTGGGTCGCCGTCGCGAGGTTCGGGCGGCCGTCGGCGAGACCGCCACGCACGGTGCCGTTGACTCGCTTGAGGTAGTCGACCGCAGCGGCCGGCTTGAGGGTCACGGCCTTGACCGTGGTGCCGAGCCGGTCGATGACAGGACCGAGCGCGACCATCTGGTCGGCGACCGCGCCGAAGTCCCGCTCGACGACGGCGATGTTCGGCATCGTCCGTCCTGGGACGGGCTCGCACTCGCCGTACTTCCAGTCGAGCACCTTGCCACCGGGCTGCGAGGTCTCGCCGGGGGTGTCGTGACCGAGCGGAGTCACGACGACGTCCTTGCGCACGCCGAGGTGCTTGGCCGCCATCGGGCTGAAGACCTTCGACATCGCGACGAACGTGTCGTAGTCGCTCCGGGTCTCCCAGGGCGGGTCGATCGCGGCGTTGAACGCGTGGACGAACGGGTGCATGTCGGTCGAGGACAGGTCGTACTTCTCGTACCACGTGGCGGCTGGCAGCAGGACGTCGGAGAACAGCCCGGTCGAGGTCATCCGGAAGTCCAGCGACACGAGCATGTCGAGCTTGCCCTCGGGCGCCTCGTCGCGCCAGACGACCTCGGTCGGGCGCATGCCCTCGACAGTCTGGTCAGCGCGCACGGCACCGTCGCTGCCGAGAAGGTGGCGCAGGAAGTACTCGTTGCCCTTGCCCGAGGAGCCGAGCAGGTTCGCGCGCCACACGGTGAGTACGCGCGGGAAGTTCTCCTCGGCGTCGGGGTCCTCGCAGGAGAACCGCAGGTCGCCCTTGACGAGCTGGTCGACGACGTACGCCGGCGCCTCGACGCCGGCGGCCGCGGCGTCGTCGGCGAGGTCGAGGGGGTTGCGGTCGAACGTCGGGAAGGACGGGGTCCACCCGAGGCGCACGGACTGCGCGAGCGTGTCGGCGAGCGCCTTGCCCTTGAACAGGCCCGTGCCGAGCGGCGTGGACAGGGCGTCCGCCGCGAAGCCGTCGTACCGCCACTGGTCGGTCGCGAGGTACCAGAACGAGGTGCCGGCCATCTGGCGCGGGGGCCGCACCCAGTCGAGCGCGAACGCGAGCTGTGCCCAGCCGGTGAACGGCCGCACCTTCTCCTGCCCGACGTAGTGGGCCCAGCCTCCGCCGTTGACGCCCTGGCAGCCGGTGAGGGTCGTCAGCGCGAGCATGGCGCGGTAGATCTGGTCGGAGTGGAACCAGTGGTTGGTGCCCGCGCCCATCGCGATCATCGAACGACCACCGGACTTCTCGGCGTTGTCGGCGAACTCGCGCGCGATCCGCTCGACGGCCTCGGCGGGGACCGAGGTGATCTCCTCCTGCCACGCGGGGGTGTACGGCTCCGGGTCGTCGTACCCGGTGGGCCACTCGCCGGGCAGGCCAGGGCGACTGACTCCGTACTGTGCGAGCAGCAGGTCGAACACCGTCGTGACGAGCCGTCCCGCCACCGTCCGGACCGGGACCCCACGCCGCAGCACGCTGCCGCCCTCGTTCTCGGCCTGTCCGGTGTCGAAGCGCGGCATGTCGACCGCGACCGACTCGACGCCGTCGTCGTGCAGCGTCAGGACCGGGTCGACGCCCTCGAGGTCGAGGTTCCATTTGCCCATGCCGCTGTCGGTGTAGCGGTCACCCATCGTGCCGTTGGGCACGACGGGCTCCCCCGTCGCGGAGTCGAGCAGCACCGTGCGCCACGCGTCGCCCTCACCGTCGTGACCGAGGTCGGAGGCGGTGAGGAAGCGGTCGGGGACGTAGACGCCGTCGCGCTCGCGCAGGGTGATGAGGAACGGCAGGTCGGTGTAGCTCTTGACGTAGGACTGGAACCGCTCGACCTGGCGGTCGACGAAGAACTCCTTGAGCACCACGTGGCCCATGGCCATCGCGAGGGCGCCGTCGGTGCCGGGGTGCGGGGCGAGCCACTCGTCGGCGAACTTCACGTTGTCGGCGTAGTCGGGGCTGACCGCGATGACCTTCTGGCCCTTGTAGCGGGCCTCGGTCATGAAGTGCGCGTCGGGCGTGCGGGTGACGGGGATATTGGAGCCCCACATCATCAGGTAGGACGCGTTCCACCAGTCCGCGGACTCCGGGACGTCGGTCTGGTCGCCGAACACCTGCGGCGAGGCGATCGGGAGGTCGGCGTACCAGTCGTAGAAGGAGAGCATCGTGCCGCCGATGAGGCTGGTGTAGCGGGCACCCGCGGCATGGCTGGCCATCGACATCGCGGGGATCGGTGAGAAGCCGGCGACGCGGTCGGGGCCCCACTTCTTGATGGTGTGCACCTGGGCTGCGGCGACCATCTCGAGCGCCTCGTCCCAGCGGGTGCGGACCAGTCCTCCCTTGCCGCGTGCCTTCATGTAGACCTTGCGGCGCTCGGGGTCGCCGACGATGTCGGCCCACGCGTCGACCGGGTCGCCGAGGCGAGCCTTGGCCTCGCGGTACATCTCCAGGAGCACGCCGCGGACGTAGGGATAGCGGACCCGGGTGGGCGAGTAGGTGTACCAGGAGAACGCCGCACCACGCGGGCATCCGCGCGGCTCGTACTCCGGGGAGTCGGCACCGACCGAGGGATAGTCGGTCTGCTGGTTCTCCCAGGTGATGATCCCGTCCTTGACGTAGACCTTCCACGAGCACGACCCGGTGCAGTTGACGCCGTGGGTGGACCGCACGATGCGGTCGTGCGACCAGCGGTCGCGGTAGAAGACGTCGGCGTCGCGCCCGCCCTCGTGGGTGATGGTGCGCAGGTCGTCGGAGACCGCGTTCTTCTGCAGGAGCCTGCGCGCTTTGAGGATGAGCTCGACGACGTCGCCGTCGGTTCCGGTGCGCGGTGCCTGGGTGGTCACGTGGTCCTCCTGCGGGCGGATGGTCAGGTGCGGGGTCGTGGTGAGCGAGCCCGTGGTGCCACCGGCTTCTTGCCGAGGACGGGCAGCGGGATCGCCTCTTCGGGGGTGGTCGAGTCCACCCTCGTGAGCGTGATGCGACAGGTGAGGGGGGCGTCGGTCACGAAGGGCTCGAGCGCCGTGGCTCGCAACGGGCTGTCGAGTCGCTCGAGGGTGCGACGCACCATGCCGAGGTGCACGCCGCACACGACGGACGGGTTGGTCCGCGCGACGTCCGCGAACGGGCAGTGCCGCAGCATCACGGTGCCGTGCTCGAGATCCATCTCGGGTGCGAACCCGAGCTCGTCGAGCAGTGACTCGAGCTCCGCGGCCGCTACCTCCGGAGTCGTCGGCCGGGCCGGCCACGCATGGTCGGCCAACGCCTCGATCCAACCCTCGCCGGCGGCGAGGGCCGCGGCCGCCGGATCGTCCGTGGCAGCGAGGCCGCGGGCCAGGACGGTCGCGAGGGCCCGGTAGTCGTCTTCGCCACGGCCACGCGGTTCGTCGGCCGGAGGGCGGCGGGTCGCGGTGTACAGGGCACGAGGACGGCCGGGCTCGGCTCGACGCTCGCTCACCTGCTCCACGAGCCCGACCTCCACGAGCTGCTCGAGATGCAGCCGCGCGGTGTTGGGGTGGAGCCCGAGCGCCTCGGCCGCCTCGAGGACGGTCACCGGCGCCGTGGCCCGGGTCAGGTAGTCGAGGAGCTCGACACGGCGTGGGGACGCGAGCACCTGGCGGGTGCGCAGCATCGACTCGTCGGTGACCATGGTTGCAATATTCCCTATCTGAGGTGTAAAAACAATCCTGACAGGGAAAACCTACCGCCGAGAGCCGGTGACACGATGGTGTCCTCGCACGAAACCCCGACGTCCCCCCGGCTCGACACGCCTGCCGTGGCGACGTCGAACGCGATCCCCAGGGGCGCAGCACTCCAGCTGCTGCTGGCCACCGTCGGGTTCGGCGTCAACTTCTGGGCCTGGGCGCTCATGGGCCCGCTCGGCCCGGCGTACAAGACACTGCTCGGTCTCACGCCGTTCCAGCAGTCGCTCGTGGTGGCCGTCCCGGTCATCGTCGGATCGCTCGGCCGCATCCCGATCGGCGGTCTCACCGACAAGCTCGGCGCGCGGGTCATGTTCCCCGCGGTCAGCTTCCTGACGATCCTGCCGGTGCTCTACGTCGGCCACCTCGCGACCAGCTTCGTCACCCTCCTCATCGGCGGGTTCTTCCTCGGCCTCGGCGGCACGGCGTTCGCCGTCGGCGTCCCCTTCGTCAACGCCTGGTTCCCCCCGGCGCGCCGCGGGTTCGCGCTCGGCATCTTCGGCGTCGGCATGGGCGGCACCGCGATCTCGGCGTTCACCACCGTGAAGCTCGCGACGTCGCACTCCGCGTCGTTCCCGTTCGACGTCGTCGCGGTGGTGCTCGCGATCTACGGCGCCCTCGCGCTCCTCCTGCTCCGTGACGCCGCGGGTCGCACTGCGAGCAGCGGATCGTTCTGGGCCCGCATCGCCACCGCGATGAGGCTCAAGGTCACGATCCAGCTCTCGGTCCTGTACGCCGTGGGGTTCGGCGGGTTCGTCGCCTTCAGCGTCTACCTGCCCACGTACCTCAAGAACGCGTACCACCTCACGGCCGACGACGCGTCCTCACGGACCGCGGGCTTCGTCGTTCTCGCCGTCGTCGCGCGCCCCGTCGGCGGCTGGCTGTCGGACCGGTTCCACCCGGTGCCCGTCCTCACCGTGTGCTTCACCGTCGTGTTCGCCCTCGCGGCCGTCGCCGCCCTGCAGCTCACGCTCCTCCCCGGCGCCACTCTCGCCTTCCTCGGCATGGCCGCCGCCCTCGGCGCCGCGGCCGGTGGCGTGTTCGCCCTCGTCGCACGAGTGGCTCCCGCCGACAAGGTCGGTTCGGTCACGGGTGTCGTCGGCGCCGCGGGCGGGCTCGGCGGCTTCATCCCGCCGCTGATCATGGGCTACTTCTACGGCCTCAACGGCACCTACACGATCGGCTTCGTCCTGCTCGCACTGCTGGCCGGCGCGGCGGCCCTCTACACCTGGACGGCGATGCGCACGGCCAACGCCTGACCCGCACGCGGCCTCCCGCCCGTGAGCGGCCGCCGGCACCACCAGGTCGAACGTGACCGAACCCAGATCCGACACTCAGGAGCATCCGTGGACATCAGCATCACCACCCCAGACGACGTCGCGACCGAGGCACCGACCGGCGGCTGCGGGGGGAACTGCACCTGCGGTGCGGCGACCGACGAGACCCCGGCACTCGACGTCCGGGCGATCCCGCACTCGATCCGTCACGCCTCGGTGCTCGGCGCCGTCAGCGGCGTCGCCGTGGGCACCTCGCTCGTCCTCATCGCCCCCCACGACCCCCTCCCGCTGCTGGGCGAGATCGACGAGCGCGAGCCGGGGGCGTTCGACGTCACCTACGACGAGCGCGGCCCTGACGCATGGCACGTGCGCCTGACCCGTGTGAGCTGACCCGTGTGCTCCTACTGCGGGTGCCGCGCGCTCGCCTCGATCGCGCAGCTCACCGCCGAGCACGAGCAGATCGTCAACCTCATGGGCGACGTGCGACGCGCGGTGGGGTCCGTCGATGCGACGGTGCTCGAGACCGCGACCAGCATGCTGACCGCTGCACTTGCCCGGCACACGACCGGCGAGGAGCGCTCGCTGTTCACCGAGCTTCGTGACGACCCGGAGCTCGCCGATCACGTCAACGAGCTGTGCGCCGAGCATGTCGACCTGGACACCCGCCTTGGTCGCCTCCAGCCCGGAGGCACAGCCGCCGTCCACGACCTCGAGGGCCTACTGCGTCGCCACATCGACAAGGAGGAGAACGGGCTGTTCCCCGCCGCCGCCATCAGCCTCGACGGCGCCGCCTGGGACCGGGTCGACGTACGGCTGGCGGACGACGCTGCCCCGCACCTGTCGGGAGCGGAGTCACGATGAACCCGCCGATCACCGCCACCCCACGCCCGGTGACCACGGGCCTGGTCGCGCCCGGCTTCGACACGGCGCGCGAGGCGGCGCACGCATCGGGCGAGCCCCTGGGCACCGAGACCGTTCCGCTGCGGCTCGGACATCGCCGCGTCCTGGCCGCGGACGTCCACGCAGCCACCGATCTGCCACCGTTCGCGGCGTCGGCGATGGACGGATGGGCCGTGAGCGGAACCGGCCCCTGGATCGTCGCCGGCGCCGTCCTGGCCGGGGTGCTACCGAGCGCGACGCTGTCCCGCGGCCAGGCGACGGCGATCGCGACCGGGGCCGCAGTCCCCTTCGGGACCACCGCCGTCGTGCGGCGCGAGGACGCAACGATCGCAGGGGCGCTGCTCACGGCCGGCGTCGAGGCAGGGCGCCACATCCGGCCGGCCGGCGAGGAGGCCGCCCGCGGCACACTGCTCCTGACGGCAGGGACCGTCCTGGGGCCGGCGCACCTCGGTGTCGCCGCCGCTGCCGGCGCCGACGTGCTGGAGGTCGTACGCCGCCCCGTGGCACGCCTGCTCGTGCTCGGCGACGAGTTGCTCGACCACGGCATCCCCCACGCCGGGTGGATCCGCGACTCGCTCGGACCTCAGGTCCCGGCGTGGCTCGCGCGGCTCGACGTCGACTGCGTCGGCGTCGAGCGCGTCACCGACACGCTCGACGCGCACATCGAGGCCATCGAGGCAGTCGCCGACGCCGAGCTCGTCGTCACCACGGGAGGAACCGCCGCCGGCCCCGCCGACCACCTGCACCGGGCGATCGGAGCGCTCGGGGGCACGCTGGTCGTCGACTCCGTCTCCCTCCGGCCGGGGCACCCGATGCTGCTCGCGCGCCTGCCCGGCCGACGCTGGCTGCTCGGTCTCCCCGGCAACCCGCAGTCCGCCGTGGCGGCACTCCTCACCCTGGGCGCTCCCCTGGTGGCTGCACTCCTGGGGACGCCGCTACCGCAGCTCGGACTGACCACGAGCGATGTCGCGCTGCTGGCACCGCCGAGCGCGACCCGTCTGGTCCTCGCGACCCTGGAAGCAGGGTTGGCCGTTCCCACGGACCATCACGGGTCCGGGATGCTCCGCGGCCTCGCCGTCGCCGACGGCTACGCCGTCGTCCCACCCGGCGGAGCACTGCCGGGCGATCTGCTGCGCTGGCTCCCCCTGCCGACATGACCGACCCTGCGAGCGGCTCGGCGCTGCAGCAGCTCCGACGCTGGGAGCAGGCCGGTGGGCTCTGGCGTGTCGTGGCGCGCGGGGCGGACTTCGTCGACATCGCCCTCCTCACCTGCTCAGCGGACGAGGAGATGGGCCGCCTGCACACGAACGACCCTGCAGTGCTCGCGCTCGTCCGCGAGGTTCCGCTCGCCTCCTCGGAGTAGGCGACGATGACCCGATCGACCTGGCACAGCGTCGTGGGCACCGTCGGCGCCGCCTGGCTGGCGGCGCTCACGGTCGTCAGCGTCCGCGCGCTGACGGTCGGCGTGGACTCGTGGCTCCCCATCCACCTGCTGCTTCTCGGAGCGGTCAGCAACGCCATCCTGATCTGGAGCACGTACTTCACCGAAGCGCTCCTGCGGCTGCGTGAGACCAGGAGCCACACGACTGAGGCGATCCGCCTCGGGGGCTTCAACACCGGTGCGGTCACCGTCGTGTGGGGCATGACCACGGACCAGTCGCGGGTGGTCACCGTGGGGGCATTGCTTGCGGTCGTAGCGATCGCCTGGCACACGCTCGGCCTTCTGCGACGCATGCGGCGCTCGCTGCCCTCGCGCTTTGGGGCGACCGTCCGTTACTACGTCGGCGCGGGCGCCCTGCTCCCCCTCGGCATCGGCCTCGGCGTGATCATGTCGGCGGGCACCCTCACCGAGTCCGTGCACGCACGGGTCGCCCTGGCCCACGTGACGCTCAACGTCCTGGGCTGGATGGGCCTCACCGTCGTGGGGACGCTCATCACCCTGTGGCCGACCATGCTCCACACCCGAATCCCCGACGGAGCGGAGCGCACCGGGCGCCGGGCACTTCTGATCCTGCTCCTCAGCCTCCTCGTGGCGGCCGGCTCCGCCCTGGCGGACCTGCGCGGCCTGACCGCGATCGGGCTCCTCGGCTACGCCGCAGGTCTCGTCTACGCCGGCCGGCCCCTGCTGCAGGAGGCACGGGAGCGGGCACCGCAGACGTACGCCACGTGGTCGGTGGGGTCGGGCGTCCTCTGGCTGGTCGCGTCCGTGGTCGCGCTCGCCCTCGTGGTCGCCAGCGCCCCCAGCTGGATCGACGCCGCCACGACCGCCGACCGGCTGGCGGCACCGCTGCTCGTCGGCTTCGCCGCGCAGACGCTGCTCGGCGCCCTCAGCTACCTCGTCCCCGTGGTGCTCGGCGGCGGACCTGTGGTCGCGCGCGCCACCCACGCCGCCCTCGACACCGGTGCGCGCACCCGGCTGATTGCGATCAACGTCGGCGTCCTCGCTGTGGCCGTCAGCGACGCGACGGACGTCCAGCCCTGGATGCTGCTGCCACTCTGCGCGCTCGCGGCATTCCTTCCCCTGGTGGGACTCGCGGTGCTCGCCAAGCACCGGTCACTTGCTGCTGCCCGCTGACGCGGTCGTCGTGCCCTGAGAGGGCGAACGGAATGGGATCCGGCCACGGACGGGCAGCGTGTGTGTCTCTCGCAGCTTCCGGAGCCGCGGCCGTAGACGCAATCACCTCGGTGAGGTGCGGGTGCGGGCGGGGACGCGGGCTGGCACACAACTGACACACAGCGCGCTCTCCGGCGTGCCGGTCTGTGCCTGTCTCGCCCGGCCGAGTCGAGGCGCGACCCCCCAGCGATCGCTGCAGGCGCCTGACCTGCGGCAACGGGCGTCAGTACTTCGCGAGCAGCTGCCTCGCCGCGACGATGCGCTGGACCTGGTTGGTGCCCTCGTAGATCTGGGTGATCTTGGCGTCGCGCATCATCCGCTCGACGGGGTAGTCCTTGACGTAGCCGTAGCCGCCGAGGACCTGCACGGCGTCGGTCGTGACCTCCATCGCGACGTCGGAGGCGAAGCACTTCGCGGCGGCGCCGAAGAAGGTGAGATCGGCGTCCCCGCGCTCGCTCTTCGCGGCCGCCACGTAGACGAGCTGACGCGCGGCCTCAAGCTTGATGGCCATGTCGGCGAGCATGAACTGCAGGCCCTGGAACTCCGCGATCGCCTTGCCGAACTGCTTGCGCTCCTTGGCATACGCCGTGGCGAAGTCGAGGGCGCCCTGGGCGATCCCGACGGCCTGCGCGCCGATCGTGATGCGCGTGTGGTCCAGGGTCGCCATGGCTACGGCGAAGCCCGCACCCACGTCGCCGACGCGACGCGAGTCGGGGATGCGCACGTCGTCGAAGTAGAGCTCGCGCGTCGGCGAACCCTTGATGCCGAGCTTCTTCTCCAGGGCGCCGTAGGAGAACCCCTCGTCGCCGTCCTCGACGACGAACGCGGTGATGCCGCCGCGGGTGCGCTTGTCCGGGTCGGTGACGGCCATGACGGTGTAGAACTTCGAGACGCCCGCGTTGGTGATCCAGCGCTTCGCCCCGTTGAGCACCCACTCGTCGCCGTCGCGCACCGCGGTCGTGCGCATGCCGCCGGCGTCGCTGCCCGCCTCCGGCTCGGACAGGGCGTAGGAGAACATCGCCTCACCGCGGGCGAGCGCGGGGAGGTAGGCGGCCTTCACCTCGTCGGAGCCACCGACGAGCAGCGGCATCGAGCCGAGCTTGTTCACCGCGGGGATGAGCGAGCTCGACGCGCAGGCGCGCGCGACCTCCTCGATCACGATGCACGCCGCGAGCGCGTCGCCCCCCTGGCCGCCGTACTCCTCCGGCACGTGGATCGCGTGCAGGTCCGCCGCCACCAGGGCGTCGAGCGACTCCTGCGGGAACCGGCTCTCGTCGTCGACCTCCGCGGCGAACGGCGCGATCTTGTCGGCGGCGAGAGCCCGCACCGCCTCACGGAGCATGTCGTGCTCCTCCGACGGACGGAACAGGTCGAAGTCGGGATTGCCGGCCATGGCGGAGGCCCTTCGTCACGTGCGGGATATCCGGTCTCCCGTCACGCTACCCACGGGCGATCCCGGGGTCGCGCCCAGCCGGCACGAGAACCCTCTTGCCCCCGCCGGACCGGGCCGGCAGGCGTGCGCCGACGCGGCGCGGGCACAGAGCGCACTGATGGACGGGGCGTGGAGGCGACCCGTCCGTCAGTGTGTCATCACCTGGTTCTGATCCCTGGGCTGCTTGCCGACGAGGCGCCGACTCCCGCCGCGCTGATCGCTCGGACCCTGAACCAGTAGGTGCGCCCGGTCACGAGCTTGAGCACGGTCGCCCGAGTCGTCGGCCGGATCGCTCGGTAGACGATCCAGGTCTTCCCGCGGTTCGTCGAGTAGAGGATCTGGTAGCCGGTGATCGGCCTCCCACCGTTCGCCCCCACCCTCCAGCTGAGAGCTGCCACGCGATGGCCCGCCCGGGCGGACAGGTGCGTCGGTGCGCTCGGCACGGTGAAGGGAACCACCGCGGGCGACGTGACCGACACCGGGCCCACGCCCGCCGCATTGATGGCACGCACGCGGAATACGTAGTGCTTGCCCGCAGCGAGCCCGGTCACCGTGCGTGCCGTCGCCACGGACCGCGTGTTGCTGACGGCGGTGACCCAGGTCGGCAGGTCGGTCCTGCGGTAGGCGATCTGGTAGCCGGTGATCGCGCTGCCGTTGGCCGGCGGCGCACCCCAGCTCACCTGCGCGCCCAGCTTCGCCGGCCGCGCAGACACGACCGGTGACGAGGCGGCGAAGGTGAAGGGCGTGACAGGCCCGACAGCCGTGGAGAACTGCCCTCCGCCGGCGAGACTCAGCGCCGAGACCTTGAAGAAGTACGCCGCTCCGTTGGTCAGGCCGGTCACGGTGTACGCCCGCGCGGTCGGAGCCGCTGACGTCGATGCCGTCAGCCATGCGATGCCGTTCGTGCTGTACGACACGGAGTAGCCCGTGATCGGAGTACCACCATCCTGCGGCGCCGTCCACGAGACCGTTGCCGCGCGATTCGCGGGGACGACCGTCACGTGAGTCGTTCGCTCCGGCGCCACCATCGGAGAGACCGTTGCCGTGATCAGGGACCACGGGCCCGGCGTGCCGTCGGTGATGGCGGCGACGCGGAACACGTAGGCACCGCGACGGGTCAGTCCGGTCACTGTGTACGCGGGCACGAGTGATCCCGTGTCCGCCGTGACGGTGGTCCAGGTGAGACCGTTGTCGGTGCTGTACCCGATGGCATAGCCCGTGACGCCGACCGGCTCCTCCGCCGCGGGTGCTGCGGCAGCCTGTGCTGCGCCGGCGACCGCGCCGGGAACTGCGGGCGGGGCCCAGCCGAGACCGACACCGTTCAGCGCCGGCGTTGCCGCGACGTTCAGCGGAGCACCTGCGGGAGCGACACCGAGAGACGGCGCGGACGTCGTTCCGGCAGCGTCAGCGGCGTTCCAGGCCACGACGCGGTAGAAGTACGGCGTCGTCGCTCCGGCCGGGTCGTTGAACGTGGTCTGGTTCGCCAGCGCCGTCCCGATCTGGGTCCAGTCACCTGCGACCCCGTTCACGTCGGGCGCCCGCTCGATGCGGTAGCCGATCTCGCTCGTCGGGTCGCCCCAGCTCGAGCTGATCCCGCCCGTGGCCGAGGCCGGGGTCGGGTCGTTCCAGACCACGGTGAATCCGCCCGTCTTGGTGAACCACACCGTCGACGGCGCAGGTGGCGCGACCCCGACCGTCACCTTGATGGGACGCATCATGTCCATCTCTTCGTGGCTGAGGATGTGGCAGTGCCACACGTACTCCCAGCCGAAGTCCATCTTGGCGTTCGTGACGTTCCACGGGTTCTGGTTGCGGTCGAAGAGCACGAATCCGGCCATCGTGGGATCGGCGTCCTCAGGCATCGCAGGGTTTGGGCTGCGGAAGCTCTTGGCCACGCCGAACGGCGCCTGGGCGACGAGCGGCCGGAAGGCCACGATCGTGTCGGACAGCGGGTTGACGCGCACGGTGTCCTTCCACCCGATCTCGTTCGCGTCGGGGAGCCGGATGATGCCGTCCCAGCTCACTCTGTTGATCAGCTGCACGTCGGCGAGGTGGAAGTGGATGGGGTGCGAGTCCACGCCGTTGTGCGTGATCTTCCAGAACTGGATGTTCTCGGAGTACTCCTTCGGAGTCGCGATCTGGACAGCGGTGTCGCCCGGGGGCAGCTCGTCGGCGTTGAAGACCTCCGTCGGTGGCTGCGTGTAGGGGTACAGGGTCAGGTTCTGGGCCTGTCCTGGTGCTATCGCATCCGCCTCCTGGCCCATCGACCCGCTCATCCGGCCATAGAGCTTGTCGTAGGCCGCGCCCATCTCGTCGTGCATCGCCACCGACGTGGTGGTCACGTTCTGGACGTCGCCGGCGTTGGTCTGGTCGGCGTTCGACAGCGTGTTGAACGACAGGCTGTTGTCGGTCATCCGCACGTAGCCGTCACGGGTGACGCCGTCGGCGCTCTGGGTCCCGAAGCTGGTGCCGTACGCCTGGTTGTAGAACGCCTGGCCGACCAGGATCGGGTGCTGCGAGTTCTCGAAGACGCCGCCGCCGCCGAGCTCGGTCGCCTGGAAGGCGACGTTGAGCTTGGTCAGGTCGAACGCCTTGGCCGGAGTCTTCGCGGCGACCTTGATCTGCATGATGGTGCGCGTGTTGGGGCCGTAGCCCTCAGGTGTCGGTGCTGCGCCACCGGTGCTGCGCAGGTCGGCGTGGTCGGTGTAGTAGTCGTAGCGCGGGTCGCGCGCCGGAGCCGCGGCGGGCGCGTCGTTGTACATGATCAGCGTCTGGCCGGCGAACTTCGAGAAGTCCACGATCACGTCGGCTCGCTCGGCCGGGCCGAGCAGCAGCGAGTGCTTGTTGATGTTGCCGAAGTCGAACACGGTCGGGTCGGTGATGTAACCGATGGTCGACGGCGGGATCACGGCGGGCGTGGGCAGGAAGCCGCCCTCGGTGCCGATCTGCACCCAGCTCGGTCCCGGTGTGCTGATGCTCTCGTCGACCTTGGGCTCGACGATCGGGTCGGTCTTGCCGGCCGCCACGTCAGCGGCGACCAGTGCGACCTCGGTGTTGTTCTTGCCGGCCGCCTTGTAGAGCGACAGGTTCCAGAAGCGGTCGTTGGCCGCGTTGAGGACCCGGAAGCGGTAGCTCTTCGGGTCGACGGTCAGCACGGGGTACGCCGTGCCGTTGACGACGGGTGTGTCGTTGTACGACTCCATGCCCATCGACTCGGCGGGCATGACGGGGATCTTGGTCCAGGTCGAAGGCTCGCACCAGTCAGTGCCGGTGATGCACTGTCCGGCATACGGGTTGGCCGTCAGTGAGGAGCCCATGACCGTGTTGACGGTCAGGTCGGTCGTGGGCGGCCAGAACCACGGGCCGTACATCCAGCGACCGAACTGGTTCACGCCGGTCGAGTCCTGGGTGTTCTGCGCGGTCATGTAGACGTGCGGCGCCCACAGGCTGCCCTCGGCGCCCCAGGCTGCCGTGTCCCACGTCGGGTCGGACACGGACAGCTCGGCCTGGCTCGGGATGTAGGTCTTGTCCTCGATGATGAGCGGAAGCGTCGAGGAACCGTCCGGGATCGTCCCGCTCGACACGAGTGCCTGCTCGGTGCTGTCGGTGATCACGTACGCCGAGGCCTCGCCGGCGTAGACGTTGAGCCGCGTGATGCCCCACGAGTGGTCGTGGTAGAAGAGCAGTCGGGCCGACTGCTGGTTGGTGTAGAAGAAGGTCTGCGCGCCGGGGCCGGGGTCCGGCATGTCGGGCACGTTCTGGACGCTCACGCCGGCCGGATAGTCGGTCGTCTCGCCGGCAGGGGTGATCCACTGGTGCGGCGTTCCGTCGCTGATCCACGGTGTCGCTCCACCGTGCAGGTGGATGTTGGCGCGGTTCTCGGTGTAGCACCAGGTGGGCTTGGGGGTCTTGCCGCAGTCGGGGTTCTGCATGTCGGCGCCGATGCCCATGTTGGGCTGGCTCATGTCGGTGCCCTTCGGACCGGCTCCTGCGCCCATCACCGTGGTGTCGACGGGGAGGAACAGGTCGCCGTCGACTCCGATCGGAAGGAGGTCCCTGAAGAGCACGCGGTCCGGTCGGTTCTTGGTCGCGCCGATGATCGGTCCGAGGTAGTGCGGCGAGTCGACGCCGTACGCAGGGTCGCCGTTGGGCAGGTTGATGGCGACCTTACGGCCGTCGACCGTCTCGTTGTACAGCCGGACGTGCTTGCCCGGCACGACGGCGGTGGACAGCTGCACGTAGCCGCGCAGGAGGGTGCCCTGCGCCGGCAGGTCGGCGTGCATGCGCTCGCGGTACTGGACGACCGCGATCTCGTAGTAGTCCGACCCCGGGTAGGTGGTGGTGTCGGGGATGGCGACCGGGATGTACTGACCGAGGTCGTTCTTGGTCACGGGGTTCGTCCCGTCGACGCCGACGGAGCCGAGCACCGGGAGCGTGTCGACGAACTTGCGCAGACCGGGCGTGATGTAGCCCGAACCGCCGTGGGTCACGGTCACGGACTTGACGATCTTGGTGAACGTCGCCGTCGCCAGCGCCTTGGACGTCCACGCCATGACCCCGTCGGTGAAGCTCACCGCCGGCCGGGAGGTGTAGCCGGAACCCTGCGCCGTGAGGTTCATGGACAGGATGGCGCCGTGGGTGTCGAGCGCGGCCGTGGCCGCGGCACCGGTCCCCCCGCCACCGGTGAACGTCACGGTGACCGGGTCGTTGTAGCCGAGGCCGGCCTGCACGACCGACACGGAACCGACGGCACCGGTCAGGGTGGCCGTCGCAGTGGCGCCCGAGCCGGCGCCGATCGATCCGATGGTCACGACAGGCGCCGAGGTGTAGCCGGCACCGCCGTCGGTGACCTCGACTCCGGTGACGACGCCGAGGTCGTTCACGATCGCGGTGCCGCTGGCGAGGCGCCAGCCGACGGAGTGCGGCGGGTCGCTGAACGTCACGAGCGCGGTCGGAAGGTGCTGCGGGCTGTTCGCGTAGTTGCCATAGGGCCCGAAGTAGTGCGGCGTGATGGTGGCACCGACCGCTGAGGCGGCTCGGACCTTCCCGGCGTCAACGGCGACGAGCGCCGTCTGGACCTTCTTCATCGCCGCGATGCTGCTCGTGGAGATGGCGAGGGCCGTGTTGCCGGACTTCGCGGCTGCCGCGAGGCGCTGCGCCTCGGTCGGCTTGGCCGCCTGGGCGGCCTTCGCCTTGGCCTCCTGCGCGACCATCGCCGCGCTGACCTTGCCGGGCGCCGCCGTTGCGGCCGCAGGACTGGGGGGTTTCGTCGCCGCGACCGCCGCCACTCCTGGCGAGAGCAGCGCTGCCACGAGGGCACTGGCAGCAACTCCGGCGATCGTCTGTGCTCGCATGTCGGACCTCCAGGGCCCTCGCGGTTCCGGATCGACGCTGTGCCAGCGCCTATCCACTGCTGTGTCATACCGGACCTCATCCGGCATAACGCGAGGATCGTCGGCCGCCGGGTGGGGCGGACTGAAGCCGGCAAGCATCTCTTGCGTCGCCGCTGAGCCTGGGGATACCCCCGGAAGGTCGCGCGGTGCGGCCATCCTCCGTTCGGCCGACTCCCGGCGACCACGCAATCTCGGAGAGTCACCACTACCGCGCAGGCGACCCCTCGTCGCCGAGCCACCCGTCCCCGAGCGGCCTAAGTTCGACCCGTGCACACGGCCCGGTTCCTCGCCCCCCTCGCAGTAGCGCTCGCGCTCGGCGCCTGCTCCTCGCCGAGCGCCGGCGGCGTCCCCATGGACTCACCACCCGCGGCCACGTCGGACCCCGCCATCCCCTCGGACACACCGAGCGCCTCAACGACAGCGGCACCGACGACCCAGGAGTGGTGCGCGTCGTACGCCACGCTGACCTCGGTGCTGTCCCAGTCCGCATCCGACGCGACGAGCGCCAAGACCGCCCTACAGGCGTTGGAGCGGTTCGACCTGCTCTGGGGCATCGCCGACAACATGGGCATCCTGACCGCTCCGGAGGTGGCCGCGAACCAGCGCGCCGTCGCCAGCTACCGCGCGGTCATGACCCTGGTGGCTGCCGGCAGCTCCGCCGGCTCCCCGGCCATGACGACCGCGAAGGCTCGGCTCACCGCCCAGACGACGGCGGACCACGCCGTCCTCGCGTCGTCCGCCGGCAAGGTGGTGGGCCTGTGCGGCACACCAACTCCCAGTTCCACCTAGCCACCTCGATCCGCGGCTGCGGTAGATAGCCTCGCCGCGTGACCCGCGACCCCGACCTCTACGGCGACGACGACCGCGCCCGCTCGCTGCTGCGCGAGACGTCGGTCTGGGCCGTCGTCGGCCTCTCCGACAGCCGGATCCGCCCGGCGTACGGCGTGGCCCGGGTGCTGCAGTCCAAGGGCAAGCGCATCGTGCCGATCCATCTCACCGCCCGCACCGTGCACGGCGAGCGCGGCTACGCCACCCTCTCCGACGCCGTCTTCGAGCTCGGCGAGATCGACGTCGTCGACTGCTTCGTGAACTCCGCCCGCGTCGGTGCTGTCGTCGACGAGGCGATCGCGATCGGTGCGAAGGCCGTGTGGATGCAGCTGGACGTCATCGACGAGGACGCCGCGCGCCGGGCTCGCGTCGCCGGCCTCGAGGTGGTCATGGACCGCTGCCCGGCCATCGAGTGGCCGCGCCTCATGGCCTGACCGACGCCGACCGGCCCCACCTCGCAACAGGTCGCGTCACAGCGAGTCGCGCAGCGCCTTGCCCTTGGCGCGCGCCGTGGCGTTGAGCCCCTGCTGGAACGTGGCCATCTTCGCGCGCAGCCGCGCCCCGCGATCGTCGTCGCCGGACGCGAGGATGCGCACAGCGAGGAGCCCGGCGTTGCGGGCGTTGCCCACCGCGACGGTCGCGACCGGGACACCGGCCGGCATCTGCACGATGGACAGCAGCGAGTCGAGGCCGTCGAGGTTCGCGAGCGGCACGGGTACGCCGATCACGGGCAGCGGCGTGAGCGCGGCGAGCATGCCCGGCAGGTGCGCGGCGCCGCCCGCTCCCGCGATGATCACGCGCAGCCCGCGGTCGACGGCGGTGCGGCCGTAGTCGACCATCTCCTCGGGCATCCGGTGCGCGGAGACCACGCCGATCTCGTGCGCCACACCGAACTCCGCGAGCGCGTCGGCGGCGAGCGCCATGATCGGCCAGTCGGAGTCCGAGCCCATGACGATGCCGACGAGCGGCACGCCGCCGACCGATGTGGTGAGGCCGTCACTCATCGATGACTCCCGTGAGGTAGTCGGCCGCGTGGTGCGCCCGGTCGAGCAGGTCGTCGAGGTCGTCCCCGACGACGGTGACGTGACCGATCTTGCGCCCCGGCCGCACGTCCTTGCCGTACATGTGGACCTTGAGCCCGGGGTCGCGCGCCATGCAGTGCAGGAACGCGGGGTACATGTCGCCCTTGTCGCCGCCGAGGACGTTGACCATCACCGCGTGCGGCGCGATCGCGGACGGGTCGCCGAGCGGCAGGTCGAGCACGGCGCGCAGGTGGTTCTCGAACTGCGACGTCACCGCGCCGTCGATCGACCAGTGGCCGGAGTTGTGCGGGCGCATCGCCAGCTCGTTGACGAGCACACGGCCGTCGCGCGTCTCGAACATCTCCACCGCGAGCATCCCGACGACGTCGAGCGCGCCGGCCACGGTGAGCGCGGCGTGCTGCGCCGCCGTGATCTCGTCGTCGGTGAGGCCCGGTGCCGGCGCGACGACCTCGGTGCAGATGCCGTCGGTCTGCACGGTGCGCACGACCGGATAGGCCACGGCCTGACCGTGCGGGCTGCGCGCCACCTGCGCGGACAGCTCCTGCACGAAGTCGACCCGCTCCTCGGCGAGCCAGCGCGCCCCGTCCGACAGCGTGGTGGTGGTCATCAGGTCGTGCACGGCCTCGGCGTCGTCGAGCACCCACACGCCGCGTCCGTCGTACCCGCCGCGCGAGGTCTTGAGCACCACGGGCCACCCGGCGGACTCCGCGAACGCCGTGACGTCCGAGGGAGTCTCCACCTCGGCCCACAGCGGGCAGGGGACGCTCGCCGCGGTGAGCGCCTCGCGCATGATCAGCTTGTCCTGCGCGTGCACGAGGGCACGGCCCCCCGGACGGACCACGACACCCTCGTCCTGCAGCGTCTTGAGGAGCAGCGGGGGCACGTGCTCGTGGTCGAACGTGACGACGTCGCAGCCCGCGGCGAACGCCCGCAGGGCCCCGAGGTCGTCGTGCCGGCCGATCCGCACGTCGCGCACGGCCTGGGCCGCGCTGTCCTGCATCGAGGTCGCGAGCACGCGCAGGCCGATCCCGAGGGCGATGGCCGGCTGCTGCATCATCCGGGCGAGCTGGCCGCCCCCGATCACCCCGACGACAGGGAATCCTGGTGCCACGTGGGCATCGGGGGCTCCGGTCACGCGGCGAGCCTAGTGCCCCGTCACGCCCTGCCCCGTCACCCGGGGAACCGCCGGGCGGTGACCTCGAAGACCGCCCCGACGGTCTCGCCCGGCTGGGCGAGCCGAAGCGGGAACCGTCCGGAGAAGGGGTCGGTCGGGGCGGTCATCGGCTCGAGGCACACGATGTCGGGCTCGGCCGGCGCGAAGACGACGCCGACGTCGTAGCCCGACACGTAGGTGACGTCGACGCCGCGGCTCCCGGCCCGCACCGACGCGACCGTCCCGTCCGCCACCCCGAGGTAGACGTCGTCGAGCACGGTCGCCCCGAGCGGCCCCGCGGGCATCGGGTCGACCACGACCTCGCCGGTGGGGATCTTCGTCGCGCCGAGCACCGCGCGGTCGCTGAACGGCACGCGCACCTCCCACTCCGCGCGCGGCACGTCAGGGAACTCGAACCACGGGTGCCAGCCGAACGCGACCGGCACCGCGCGGTCTCCGGTCGGGACCAGTGCCGTCGCCACCCTCAGGGTGCGGCCCTGGAGGGACACGTCGACGACGAGGTCGTGACGGAACGGGAAGCCGGCGAAGCGCTCGAGCCGCTCGTCGACGCGCAGCCGGGCCCGGATCCAGGCGGAGCGGTCCGTCGCGCCGGCGTCCTCGACCTCCCACTCGCGCGCGCCGGCCGACAGCCCGTGGATCGGCTGGCCGTACTCGTCGGCATGGACGGCGGGATCACCGGGACGCACGTCCCAGGCGACGTCGCCGACCACTTGGCGCGGCTCGGCGAGCCGGTTCGCCCAGGGGGCGAGCAGCGGGATCCCGAACGTCGAGCCGTGGGCGAGGTAGCCGGCCAGGCCGTGGCGGCGGGCGAGCAGCTCGACCCCGTCGAGGGTGAGCGAGACACCGACCATGCCGGCGCCCGGCACGAAGGCGGCAGCGACGCCCTCCGGGGACACGAGGGTCACCCGCTCGAAGGACGGGTCCTCGGGGTCGGCGCCGCGGAGCACGGCGTAGGTCCCGGAACCGGGGGACGAGGGGTCGCTGACCTGCACGGACGTCCTCTCGCAGGGGTGGGTGGGAGCGCTCCGAGGTTACGTGAGCGGGGTCACGGCCGAGGGGCCGATCGTGGGATCGGTGACCCGTCCGGGGCCGGTAGACTCGGTAGGTGACCGACACGACGACGACCCGCTCCACCTCGGTGGTGCGCTCGCTCTATGCACGCGTCGAGCACCTCGTCCACGAGGTCGCCAAGTTCGGCGCCGTAGGCCTCGTGGCCCTCGTCGTCGACGTCGGCCTGTTCAACCTGCTGTGCTACGGCGTCTCCAGCCCGCTGCACGGCAAGGTGCTGACCGCGAAGATCGTGAGCGTCTGCGTCGCCACGACGGTCGCCTACTTCGGCAACCGCTACTGGACGTTCCGCCATCGCGGACGCACCAGCTTCCACCGCGAGTACGTGCTGTTCTTCGTGCTCAACGCGGTCGGCCTCGCGATCAGCGTCGGCATCCTGTGGTTCTCCCACTACGCCCTGGGCCTCACCAGCGCGATCGCGGACAACATCAGCGCCAACGTGATCGGCCTCGGCCTCGGCACGCTGTTCCGCTTCTGGTCCTACCGCCGCTGGGTGTTCCCCGAAGACACCGACTCCGCCGGCGAGGAGACGCTCGCCACCGCCGTCTGACGCTCCTCGGCGCGTTCGTCGCCCTGCCGCGCGGGCAGGAACATCGCGAAGACCGCGGGCCGCGCGGTGAGCATCTCGAGGCGACCACCGTCCGCGGCGACCAGCGTCCGCGCGAGCGCGAGGCCGAGCCCTGAGGAGTCGGTGCCGCTGACGTCGCGGTCGAACACCGTCGCGTCGAGCTGCTCAGGTACGCCGGGCCCGTCGTCCGCCACCTCGATGACCACCCAGCTCCCCGAGGCGCGCAACCGGATCACCGTGGTCCCCTCACCGTGCACGAGGGAGTTCTCGACGAGCGTGGCCAGCGCCTGCGCCTGGGACCCGGCGAGCCCCACGGCCACGAGCCCGGTGGCACCGACCCGCACGATCCTCCGGCGCGCCGCCTCGAACGCCGGGGTCCACTCGGTGATCTGCGAGGCGACGAGGTCGTCGACCTCGAACGGCTCGTTCGTGGAGACCCGAGTGCCCCGGCTGACGCCCACGACCTCGTCGACGACGCCGGCGAGCCGCTCGACCTGCCCGAGCGCGGCGGTCGCCTCGGAGTGCACGACGTCGAGGTCGTCGGTGGCCAGGATCTCCTCGAGCCGCAGCGAGAGAGCCGTGAGCGGCGTCCGCAGCTGGTGCGAGGCCTCGGTCGTCACGCGACGCTCGTTCTCCAGCAGGTCGTTGAAGGCGCTGAGCCCCTGGTCGAGCACCTCCGCGACGGCGTCGAGCTCGGGGACGTCGTAGCGACGACCGAGCTGGCGGCGGTCGCCCGTGGCGATGCGACCGGCCATCTGCGCGAAGTCCTCGAGCGGCCGGGTGATCCGGCGCGCGTAGAACAGCGCGACGAGCATCGCGATGCCGAGAGCGAGCAGCGAGATGGCCACGACCAGGAAGGACTGCTCGCGCAGGTGCTGGGCGGTGACGGACGCGTCGACGACCGCCGTGACGGAGATGCCGCCCGCCGCCACGTGACCGGTGTAGATGTCGCCGGTGGGCACCTCGCCCGTCACGATCACGGTGCCGTCGGGCAGGGTCGCGGACAGGACCGCGTCGTCGCGCACGAAGGACCGGAGCGTGTCCACGTCGACCGTGCCGCCGGCCTCGAGGACGTCCTCGATGCCGTTGACCGCGACCTTCGCCGTGGCCTCGGCCCGCGGCTGCTGCGCGGCGCTCGTGGCGGTCCAGATCACGACGATGAGGATGACGCCGAGCAGCGTGAGCGCGAACAGCGTCGTGGAGAAGACCAGGAGGATCAGGCGACGACGCATGCTCAGCCGTCCTTCTCCATGCGGAACCCGACCCCGCGCACGGTGGTCACGTTCGACCCGGCGTCGCCGAGCTTCTTGCGCAGCGTGGACACGTGCATGTCGAGCGTCTTCGTGGCCCCGAGCCACTCGGTCTGCCAGACCTCGCGCATCAGCTCGTCGCGACCGACGACCGTGCCGACGCGCCGCATGAGCATGAGGAGCAGGTCGTACTCCTTCGGCGTCAGTGCCGCCTCGACGCCGTCGACGGTCACGCGTCGCGACGGCAGGTCGACGACGACCCCGCCCGCCGTGAGGACGTCGGGCTCGGGACCGCTCGCGCGGCGCAGCTGGGCGCGGACCCGGGCCAGCAGCTCGGCGATGCGGAAGGGCTTCCCGACGTAGTCGTCGGCGCCGGCGTCGAGGCCGACCACGAGGTCGGCCTCGTCGGAGCGCGCGGTGAGCACCAGGACGGGGAGCGTGGACCCGCGGCCGCGCAGCGAGCGGCACACCTCGAGGCCGTCCATCCCGGGCAGGCCGAGGTCGAGCACGAGCAGGTCGGCGTGCCCGCCCAGGGCATGGGTCAGGGCGGCCGGACCGGTCGTCACGAGGGTGACGTCGTAGCCCTCGCGGCTCAGGGCGCGGACCAGGGGCTCGCTGATGTCCGGGTCGTCCTCGGCCACCAGCACTCGACTCATGCCGACAGGATAGGCGGGGGTCAGCGCGCCAGGGCCAGCGCGACGCCCGCGCGCAGCACCGAGACGTACGGACGCACGGGCGCGGACAGCTCGTCGGCGCAGATCTCGAGCACCCAGCGGTCGCCGTCGGCGTCCGCGCCTCCGCACATCACCATCTCCGAGAGCCCGCCGAGCATGAGCAGCGCGACCTCGTCCGGGTCGCTGCGCGGGTCGTCCACGTCCACGACGATGCTGTGCCCGGTGAGAGCGGCGTAGGTCGCCGGGAAGTCGTCGATGTCGTAGGTGTCGATGACGTAGTAGTCCTCACCCTCGGTACGCCGGACCACGGTGTGCTGCATCGTGATGACCGTCGACGTCCCGGCGCGGAGCACCGACACGAACCAGCTCGCGGCGTCGACCGACTCGCGCAGCACCTCGGCGACGGCCACGAGCCGGGCGCAGGGGTCGCGGTCCTCGGCCGCGTCGAGCCGGCGCAGCACCTCGTCGAGCGCCTGACCGGGGTCCGTCGTGCCGCGTCCGCGGAACTGCCGGCGCTCAGGCACGGAGCCGGCGGCCGACGGGTCGGTCGCCACGTGCGCGGTGCGTCCGGCGACGACCGGGACGGCCGACCCCGATCGCTTCGCGCGGTACTGCGCGGCGTCGGCGGCGCGCAGCAGCCGGGACGGCGTCACGCCCGCGTCGGGCAGGTCGTCGGTGGTCGCGACCCCGCAGGAGACGCCCTCCTCGAGCACCGAGGAGGCGCGCGAGCAGACGTCGTGGGCGAGGGCGACGACAGCATCGCTGGGTGCGCCGACGACGAGGAGGCAGAACTCGTCGCCGCCGAGCCGTGCCGCGAGCGTGTCCGGGAGTCCCGACGCCGCAGTCGACAGCTCGGCACCGAACGTGGTGAGGGCGCGGTCGCCGGACACGTGGCCGCGCCGGTCGTTGATCCGCTTGAGGCCGTTGACGTCGACGACGATCACGCCGACCGGGGTGCCGAGAGCACGGTGCAGCGTGAGCGCCTCGTCGAGCCGGTCCTCGAAGCCGCGCCGGTTCGCCAGCCCGGTGAGGTCGTCGGTGTAGGCGAGCCGCTCCACCCGCTTGAGGTGCTCGGCCTGGGCGATGCCCGCGCTCACCTGCGAGGCCACGACCGAGGCGAACTCGAGGTCGTCCTCGGTGAACGGCGGCAGGTCCGCCATGCGGGTGACCCAGAACTCGCCCCAGATCCGGCCCTCGAACATGATCGGCAGGGCGAGGCAGGAGTTCTTCGCCTCGCGGCGCAGGATCGACTCGACCTTCACGTCGGCGTCGGGGTCGCCGAGGGTCTGCACGTAGCCGGTGCCGAGTGCGAACATGCGCCGTGCCAGGGGGTGGTCGGACAGGGAGTAGACCTCGTCGACCGGGTCCGCCAGCTCCTCCGGGCCGAGGGCGCCGTCGTTGACCAGCGTGCGCATGCGCCCGCGCTCGCGCTCCCACACCGACAGCGAGGCGGTCGAGGCCTCGAGCGCCTTGCGGCCCTCGGACGCCATGACGCGCAGGAGGTCGGCGTAGCCCCGTGCGGCGGAGACGAGCGAGACGAACTCGATGAGGGAGTGCAGACGGAAGCCGAGGTCGGCAGCGGACCCCGCGTCCGCACCCCCCACCTCGGGCTCGCTCTCCAGGGCCCTCCGCACGGAAGGTGTATCGGCACGGGGGGCCGGGATCTGTTCCTCCGAGGGGGTGGTTGATTCCGGCCGGACGACGGAGGGTCCAGGGCGGTCGGCCGGGTCGGGGGCGGAGGTCACGTCAGGTCCGCCGCAGGACGACGGGACGGACCGTGCCGAGGCCCCGCACCGCGCGCGCCGGCAGCGGGGTGAGCTCGTACGGCGCGAGCTCGTCGCGGACGTCGACGCCGAGCGCGTCGGGCGTGAGGCCGCCGGCCGTCACGTCGTCGACGAGCACGCTGTCGGGCCGGGCGAGCGCCGTGAGCCGGCTGGCCAGGTTCACGGTGGTCCCGAACACATCGCCGCGCCGGGTCACGACCGTCCCGGTGGCGAGCCCGATGCGCAGGCGCGGGATGGTGTCGTCGGCCTCGTGCTCGGTGAGCAGGTGCAGGCTCACCTCCGCCGCCGCCTCCGGCGTGGACGCCACGAAGAAGATCTCGTCGCCCAGGGTCTTGATGACGCGTCCGCCGTACTTCGCGACGACGTCGGCCGACCGCGACTCGAACCGCTCGACGAGCGCGGCGAGCTCGGCCTCCTCCATCCGTCGCGCGAGGCGGGTGAATCCCACCTGGTCGGCGAACCCCACCGTCAGGTGGCCCGTCTCGTCCTCGCCGGCCTGCTCGGCGTCGCCGAGGCCGCGCTCGAAGGCCGCAGCGAGCTGGCGGCGCCACCCGTGCACGAGCAGCCGCTCGAGGGCCGGCAGCAGCACCTCGAGCTCACGGAACAGGCCGGCCGTCGATGCCTCCGACAGCGGGTCGAGGCGGTCGATGACGCCGCGCTCGACGAGCAGCCGGCCGAAGGTGTCGGTCTGCCAGTCGGCGAGGCGCGACATCGTCTGGCCGAAGCTGCGCGCGACGTCGACGGCGGTGGACCGGTCCAGCACCCCACGGCCCAGCAGCGTCCCGAGCAGGCGCAGCGCGTCGACGTCCTCGTCGGTGAAGGCGACCGCGTCGCCGACGTCGGCGAAGCCCATCGC
>JADGOZ010000007.1 GCA_017882705.1 Candidatus Nanopelagicales bacterium
ACCGCGATCCGTTCGCTGCAGGCGACGGGCCTCGAGGTCGGCACGATCCAGGACGTGACCCCGAGCCCGCACAACGGCTGCCGTCCGCCCAAGCGCCGCCGCGTCTGACGCCCGAGAGAGAGACACACCAACATGGCCCGATACACCGGGGCGGACTGCAAGCGCTGCCGCCGCGAGAAGACCAAGCTGTTCCTCAAGGGTGCCAAGTGCGAGTCGCCGAAGTGCCCCATCGAGAGCCGTCCTTACCCGCCCGGCCAGCACGGTCGCGGTCGCACCAAGGACAGCGAGTACCTGCTCCAGATGCGCGAGAAGCAGAAGTGCGCGCGCATCTACGGCGTGCTCGAGAAGCAGTTCCGCGGTTACTACGAGGAGGCCCAGCGCAAGCAGGGCAAGACGGGTGAGAACCTGCTCCGCATCCTCGAGACCCGTCTCGACAACGTCGTCTACCGCGCCGGCTTCGCCAAGAGCCGCGACATGGCCCGCCAGGTCGTGCGTCACGGTCACATCACCGTGAACGGCAAGAAGGTCGACATCCCGTCCTACCGCGTGTCGGCCAACGACATCGTCGAGGTCCGTCCGGCGAGCCGTGAGCTCACGCCGTTCGTCGTCGCCCACGCCGAGCTCGGCGAGCGATCGACCCCGGCCTGGCTCGAGGTCATCCCGTCGCAGATGCGCGTGCTCGTCCACTCCCTGCCCGAGCGTGGTGCCATCGACACGCAGGTCCAGGAGCAGCTGATCGTCGAGCTCTACTCGAAGTGACGTGAGCGGTCTGCGGCCGTCCTCCGGGGCGGTCGCAGACGCCAGCACCACCCCCGCAACTCCCACCACAGGCGTCAAATAGCGGGCGCCCCGGAAGGACACTCACGTGCTGATCGCCCAGCGGCCGACCCTCGTCGAGGAGCCGGTCTCGGAATTCCGCTCGCGCTTCGTCATGGAGCCGCTCGAGCCCGGTTTCGGTTACACCCTCGGCAACTCGGTGCGCCGCACCCTGCTGTCGTCCATCCCCGGCGCGGCTGTCACGAGCATCCGCATCGACGGCGTCCTGCACGAGTTCACCACCGTGCCCGGCGTCAAGGAGGACGTGACCGAGCTGATCCTCAACATCAAGCAGCTCGTCGTCTCCTCGGAGCACGACGAGCCCGTCGTGATGTACCTGCGCAAGCAGGGACCGGGCGCGGTCACCGCGGCCGACATCGCGCCGCCGGCCGGCGTCGAGGTGCACAACCCCGACCTCCACATCGCCACGCTCAACGCCAAGGGCAAGCTCGAGATGGAGCTCGTCGTCGAGCGCGGCCGCGGCTACGTCTCGGCCGTGCAGAACAAGCAGCCTGGCCAGGAGATCGGCCGCATCCCGGTCGACTCGATCTACTCACCGGTGCTCAAGGTCTCGTACAAGGTGGAGGCCACCCGCGTCGAGCAGCGCACCGACTTCGACCGCCTGGTGATCGACGTCGAGACCAAGCAGTCGATGGCCCCGCGCGACGCGGTGGCGTCCGCCGGCAAGACGCTGGTCGAGCTCTTCGGCCTGGCCCGCGAGCTCAACGTCGACGCCGAGGGCATCGACATCGGGCCGTCGCCCGCCGACGCGTTCGTCGCCGAGCAGCTCTCGACGCCGATCGAGTCCCTCGACCTCACGGTGCGCTCGTACAACTGCCTCAAGCGTGAGGGCATCCACACGGTCGGCGAGCTGATCGGCCGGTCCGAGGCCGACCTGCTCGACATCCGCAACTTCGGCTCGAAGTCGATCGACGAGGTCAAGGCCAAGCTCGCGACCCTGGGCCTTGCGCTCAAGGACAGCCCGCCTGGGTTCGACCCCACGACCGCCGTGAGCTTCTACGACGACGACGACCAGGGATACGCCGAGGACGAGCAGCTCTGACGAGCTGACGCGGCCCCGACGAACCCCATCACCAGGAGAACCTGATGCCTACCCCCACCAAGGGTGCCCGCCTCGGCGGCAGCCCGGCGCACGAGCGGCTCATGCTCGCGAACCTCGCCACGGCGCTGTTCGAGCACGGCAAGATCACGACGACCGAGGCGAAGGCGAAGCGCCTGCGTCCGCTCGCCGAGCGCCTCGTCACCCACGCCAAGCGCGGCGACCTGCACGCGCGCCGTCGCGTGCTCGCCGTCATCCGTGACAAGGGTGTCGTGCACGAGCTGTTCGCCGAGATCGGTCCGCGCTACGCGACCCGTCCCGGCGGCTACACCCGCATCACCAAGATCGGGCCGCGCAAGGGCGACAACGCCCCCATGGCCGTGATCGAGCTCGTCGAGCCGCTCGCCGAGGCCGTCGTGGCCGAGGCGACCGCCGCGGCGAAGCGCTCGGCCAAGGACAAGGCCGCCGCGCCGGCCCCCAAGGCCGCTGCGGTCGAGGTCGAGGAGACCGTGGAGGCGCCCGTCGAGGCCGCCGCCGACGAGGTCGCCGAGACGGTCGAGGCCGACGCCAACGACGCCGTCGAGGAGGCTGCCGACGAGGCCGCTGCCGAGACCGAGGACAAGGCCTGATCCCCACGCACGACACCCACGAGCCCGCCGCCCCCACCGGGGACGGCGGGCTCGTGCGTCTGCCCGACCGTGCGCCGGCGCGCGGTGGGCCCCGGCCGGGCCAGGTGCGCCTGCGCCTCGACCTCGCCTACGACGGCTCGGGCTTCAGGGGCTGGGCGCGCCAGCCGGGCCTGCGGACGGTCCAGGGCGAGGTGGAGTCGGCGCTGACGATGCTGCTGCGGGCGTCCGAGCCGGTGCTGCTCGCCTGCGCCGGACGCACCGACGCCGGGGTCAACGCGCGGGGCCAGGTCGCCCACGCCGACGTGCCGGCCGACCTGTGGGAGAGCCTCGCGTCGCGCGGCCCCGAGGCACCGGTGCGCCGCCTCGGCGGGATCCTCGCCCCGGACGTCCGCGTGCGTGCGATGCGGCCGGCCCCGCCCGGGTTCGACGCGCGGTGGTCGGCCCTGTCGCGCACCTACGGCTATCGCGTGTCCGACCTGGCCGGCGGCGCAGACCCGCTCCTGCGCTCGCACGTGCTGGCGCATACCGGCCTGCGCGCCGGGCTCCTCGACCTCGACGCCATGAACTCCGCCGCGCAGGCTCTGCTGGGCGAGCACGACTTCGCCGCGTACTGCCGCCGCCGCGAGGGCGCGAGCACGGTGCGCACCCTGCTCGAGCTGCACTGGGAACGCGAGGCCGACACGCGGCTCGCCGTCATGTGGATCCGGGCGGACGCCTTCTGCCACTCGATGGTGCGCGCGATCGTCGGCGCGCTGCTGCCGGTGGGGGACGGGCGCCGCCCGGTGGACTGGCCGGCGCGGATCCTCGCCGGTCGGGAGCGCGACCCCGACGCGGACGTCGCTCCCGCGATCGGCCTCTGCCTCGAGCACGTGGCCTATCCGCCCGACGACGACCTCGCCGCCCAGGCGCAGCGGGCCCGGCGCTTCCGCGGGCCCGACTCCGGGTGACAGCGCGGGGGTGACCCCGCCGCCTCTTGCCGCGACTCGGCTGCGTCCCGCAGGTCGCAGTGCCAGGCTCGGATCAGGCGGCATCGAGGAGGCAGTCATGCGCGTCGTGGTGGCACTGGGTGGCAACGCGCTGCAGAAGCGCGGCGAGCCGATGACGGTCGAGAACCAGCGGGCCAACGTGCGCCTCGCGTGCGAGGCGCTGGCACCGGTCGCGGTCGAGCACGAGCTCGTGATCTCGCACGGGAACGGCCCCCAGGTGGGCCTGCTGTCATTGCAGGCGTCGGCCTACGACGAGGAGTCGACGTACCCCTTCGACGTCCTCGGGGCGCAGACCGAGGGGATGATCGGCTACCTCATCGAGCAGGAGCTCGGGAACATGGTGCCGTTCGAGAAGCCGATCGCGACCATCCTCACGATGACCGAGGTCGATCCCGAGGACCCGGCCATGAAGGACCCGTCGAAGTTCGTCGGTCCGGTCTACACCGAGGACGACGCGCACCGGCTCGCGGCCGAGAAGGGCTGGACGGTCAAGCGCGACGGCGAGCACTGGCGCCGGGTGGTCCCCTCGCCGCTGCCCAAGCGGATCTTCGAGATCCGTCCGATCAAGCAGCTGCTCGAGGCCGGCACGGTCGTGATCTGCACCGGCGGCGGTGGCATCCCGACGATGTACCTGCCCGAGGAGAAGCTCGACTTCGCCGACGACCACAACCCCCGCACGCTCGTCGGGGTCGAGGCGGTCATCGACAAGGACCGGTCGTCGTCGGTGCTGGCCAAGGACCTCGACGCCGACCTGCTGGTCATCGCGACCGACACCGACGCCGTCTACCTCGACTGGGGTATGCCGGAGCAGCGGGGCATCGCCGTGGCGTCGCCCGACGCGATCGAGGCCTACGCGTTCCCCGCGGGGTCGATGGGGCCGAAGGTCGAGGCGGCCGCCGACTTCGCCCGATCGCGCCCGGGGAAGGTCGCGGTCATCGGTGCCCTCGCCGACATCACGGCGATCCTCGCCGGCACGAAGGGCACGCGTGTCACCACCGACGCCACCGAGGTCTCGTTCCACTGAGAGTCGGGTTCCGTGGGCAACTCGGTTGGGTGCCGGGTCGCCGAGAGGAGAGAATCTCCCCTCGTGGGTCACGTGGAGGTCGCCAAGGTCACGCACACGCTGCCGGACGGGCGTGTGCTGCTCGACGAGGTGAGCTTCCGGGTCGCCGACGGCGCCAAGGTCGCGCTCGTGGGGGCCAACGGTGCGGGCAAGACGACCCTGCTGCGCCTGGTCGCGGGCGACCTCGACCCGCAGGAGGGGGCCGTCGTCCGCTCCGGCGGGCTCGGCGTGATGCGGCAGTTCATCGGTCAGGTGCGCGACGAGTCGACGGTGCGCGACCTCCTCGTCTCGGTGGCGCCACCCCGTGTGCGGGCCGCGGCGACGGCGCTCGATGCCGCCGAGCTCGCGATGATGGAGGCCGACGACGAGGCCACCCAGATGGCGTACGCCCACGCGATCGGCGACTGGTCCGATGCCGGCGGCTACGACGCCGAGGTGCTGTGGGACGTCTGCACGGTGGCGTCGCTGGGCATCCCCTTCGACAAGGCGCAGTACCGCGAGACGCGCACGCTCTCGGGCGGCGAGCAGAAGCGGCTCGTGCTCGAGGCGCTGCTGCGCGGCCCGGACGAGGTGCTGCTGCTCGACGAGCCGGACAACTACCTCGACGTGCCCGGCAAGGAGTGGCTCGAGCAACGGCTCGCCGAGTCGCCCAAGACCGTGCTCTACGTGTCGCACGACCGCGAGCTGCTCGCGCGGACCGCGACCCAGGTCGTGACCGTGGAGCTCGGTGCGGCCGGCAACACCGCGTGGACGCACGGGGGAGGCTTCGCGACGTACCACGACGCCCGGGCCGACCGGTTCGCCCGGCTCGAGGAGCTGCGTCGGCGCTGGGACGAGGAGCACGCGAAGCTCAAGGCGCTCGTGCTGATGTACAAGACCAAGGCGGCCTACAACGACGGGCTCGCGAGCCGCTACCAGGCGGCGAAGACGCGACTGGCCAAGTTCGAGGAGAAGGGCCCGCCGCAGGAGATCGCGCGCGAGCAGAGCGTGCGGATGCGCCTCACGGGCGGGCGCACCGGCAAGCGGGCGGTCGTCTGCGAGGGGCTCGAGCTCACCGGTCTGATGGCGCCGTTCTCCCTCGAGGTGTGGTTCGGCGAGCGGGTGGCCGTGCTCGGGGCCAACGGCTCGGGCAAGTCGCACTTCCTGCGGCTGCTCGCGGCCGGGGGCAGCGACCCGGACGTCGAGCACCGCCCGGTCGGCGAGGTGCCGATCAGCGCGGTGACCCACACGGGAGTGGCCCGCCTGGGCGCGCGCGTGCGGCCCGGCTGGTTCGCCCAGACCCACGAGCACCCCGAGCTGGTCGGGAAGACCCTCCTGGAGGTCCTGCACCGCGGTGACGACCACCGCAACGGTATGGGTCGGGAGGCCGCCGCCCGCAAGCTGGACCGCTACGAGCTCGCCCACGCCTCCGAGCAGACCTTCGAGAGCCTCTCCGGCGGGCAGCAGGCCCGGTTCCAGATCCTGCTCCTGGAGCTCTCGGGGGCCACCCTGCTGCTGCTCGACGAGCCGACCGACAACCTGGACCTGGCCAGCGCCGAGGCACTGGAGGAGGGCCTGGCGGCCTTCGAGGGGACCGTCCTGGCCGTGACCCACGACCGCTGGTTCGCCAAGGGCTTCGACCGGTTCGTCGTCTTCCGCTCCGACGGGACGGTCCGGGAGGTCCCGGAGCCAGTCTGGGACGAGTCCAGACCAGTCCGAGCCTGATCCGCGCGATTTGGAGGGGTTCCCGCGAGGCGGGTACCCTGACTCCTTGCTGCGCCTGGTCGCAGCCTGGGTGTCAGGGATGGCATCCAGTACGGCGTGCCGAACGTGCGGCACGTGCAGAGTCCAGGTCCCGACGAGTGAGAGACAGGTGCGGCTTCATGCGCACATACAGCCCCAAGGCTGGCGAGGTCACGCGAGAGTGGTACGTCATCGACGCCACCGACGTCGTCCTCGGCCGCCTCGCCACCCACGCTGCCACGCTCCTGCGCGGCAAGCACAAGCCCACCTTCGCCCCTCACATCGACGGGGGTGACTTCGTCATCATCATCAACGCCGAGAAGGTGGCCCTGACCGGCGCCAAGCTCGAGCAGAAGATGGAGTACCGCCACTCGGGTCACCCGGGCGGGCTCAAGGCGACGTCCTACACCGACCTGCTCGCGACGAACCCTCGTCGCGCGGTCGAGAACGCGGTCCGCGGGATGATCCCGCACAACAAGCTGGGCCGTCAGGTCATCAAGAAGCTGAAGGTGTACGCGGGTCCGGACCACCCCCACACCGCCCAGCAGCCCAAGCCGTTCGAGATCTCCCAGGTCGCGCAGTAGCGCACGCGGACAGACTGAAGCAGAGAGGACTATTCGCGTGAGCGAGACCACCACCGACATCATCGAGACCGAGGACTTCGAGTCCGCCGAGGGCTCGTACACCTCCGAGACGCCGACCTCGTCGGTCGCCGTGGCGCACCGTGAGGTGGCCGTGGCCCCCGCCAACGCCACCGGTCGCCGCAAGGAGGCGATCGCCCGCGTGCGCCTCGTCCCGGGCACCGGCCGCTGGACCGTCAACGGTCGCACCCTCGAGGGCTACTTCCCCAACAAGGTGCACCAGCAGCTCGTCAACGAGCCGTTCAAGACCACCGAGCAGGAGGGCCGCTACGACGTCGTCGCCCGGCTCACCGGCGGCGGCACCACCGGCCAGGCCGGCGCGCTGCGGCTCGGAATCGCCCGCGCGCTCAACGAGATCGACGAGGAGGCCTTCCGCCCCTCGCTGAAGAAGGCCGGCTTCCTCACCCGCGACGCGCGGATCAAGGAGCGCAAGAAGGCCGGTCTCAAGAAGGCCCGCAAGGCCCCGCAGTACTCCAAGCGCTAGTCGCTGGGGCTGCACAGCCAGCCAACGTTCGATGCCCCGGGGCTACGCTCCGGGGCATCGGCATCTCAGGACCGATGCAGTACGCCGAAGCCTGAGGGGCGACGGCCGGGAACTCCCCGCGGGGGAGTGAGCGGTCGTCGGTCGAGGAGCGCAGCGACTCGACAGGCCTCGAAGCGGAGGCGTGCGCCGACGCCGACGCCCGGAGGGCGTTGGCGTGGAGGCGCCAACGAAAGGGAGCCTCACAGTGGGTCGACTGTTCGGGACCGACGGCGTGCGTGGTCTGGCCAACGCCGACATCACCGCCGAGCTTGCGCTCGACCTCGCCGTCGCGGCGGCGCACGTCCTCGGTGACGCCGGCGCCTTCGGCACTCACGAGGGGCGGCCGGTCGCCGTCGTCGGACGCGACACCCGGGCGAGCGGGGAGTTCCTCGAGGCCGCGGTCGTGGCCGGGCTCGCGAGCGCGGGCGTCGACGTGTGGCGGGTCGGCGCGCTGCCGACCCCCGCGATCGCCTTCCTCACCGCCGAGCTCGACGCCGACCTCGGCGTCATCCTCTCGGCGAGCCACAACCCCATGCCCGACAACGGCATCAAGCTCCTCGCCCGCGGTGGGCACAAGCTCGCCGACGACATCGAGGACGCCATCGAGAAGCGCATGAACGAGGAATGGACGCGACCCACCGGCGCCTCCGTCGGCCGGGTGAGCGACCACGCCGAGGGCGCGGAGCTCTACATGGCCCACTTGCTCTCGAGCGTCCCGTACAGCCTGGCCGGCCTCACCGTCGTGGTCGACGGCGCCAACGGTGCCGCGTCCTACGTCGGACCCGAGGCGCTGCGCCGTGCCGGCGCCACCGTCGTCGAGATCCACACCTCTCCCGACGGCCTCAACATCAACGACAACTGCGGCTCCACCCACCTCGGCGACCTCGTGTCGGCGGTTCGGCAGCACGGCGCCGACGCGGGCGTGGCCTTCGACGGCGACGCCGACCGGTGCCTCGCCGTCGACGCCTCCGGCTCGATCGTCGACGGGGACCACGCGCTCGCGATCCTCGGGCTCGCGATGCGCGAGCGCGGGGCGCTCGCCCACGACACGGTCGTGGCCACGGTGATGGCCAACCTCGGCTTCCAGCTCGCGGCCCAGGCGGCCGGGCTCACCGTGGTCGAGACCGCGGTCGGTGACCGCTACATCCTCGAGGCGATGCGCGTGGGCGGCTTCGTGCTCGGCGGCGAGCAGAGCGGCCACGTGATCCTCGCCGAGCACGCCACCACGGGCGACGGCGTCCTCACCGCGCTGCACCTGCTCGCCCGAGTCGCGCAGAGCGGGCGTTCCCTCGCCGACCTCGCCTCGGTCGTGCAGAAGCTCCCGCAGGTGCTGCTCAACGTCCGCGACGTCGACAGGAGCCGCGTCACGTCCGACCCGGTGCTCCTCGCCGCGGTCGTCGACGCCGAGGGCGAGCTCGGCCGAACGGGTCGCGTCCTGCTGCGCTCCTCGGGCACGGAGCCCGTCGTACGCGTGATGGTCGAGGCGTCGACGCCCGAGCAGGCCGAGGAAGTGGCCCAGCGCCTCGCCGCGGTCGTCAAGAGCACGCTCGGCTGATCCCCCGCCGCGATCCCCCCAGGTAGCCTGGGCGCATGTGCGGAATCGTGGGATACGTCGGGGAGAAGCAGGCTCTGCAGGTCGTCGTCGACGGTCTGCGTCGGCTCGAGTACCGCGGGTACGACTCCGCCGGTGTCGCGGTCGTCTCGGAGGGTGAGCTCGACACCCGCAAGAAGGCCGGCAAGCTGGCCAACCTCGAGTCGCTGCTGGGCAGCGACCCGCTGCCGCAGTCGACCATCGGGATCGGGCACACGCGCTGGGCCACCCACGGCGGCCCGACCGACCTGAACGCGCACCCGCACGTGAGCGAGGACGGCAAGGTCGCCGTCATCCACAACGGGATCATCGAGAACTTCGCCGAGCTGCGCGCCGAGCTCATGGCGGCGGGAGTGCATCTCAGCTCGGAGACCGACACCGAGGTCGTCGCGCATCTGCTGGCCGCGACCCTGCCCGCGGTGGACGGAGACCTCGCCGAGGCGATGCGCACGGTGTGCCGACGTCTGTCCGGCGCCTTCACCCTCGTGGCCGTCGACGCCGACCAGCCCGACGTCGTCGTCGGAGCTCGTCGTAACAGCCCGCTCGTGGTCGGCCGCGGCGAGGGCGAGAACTTCCTCGCGTCGGACGTGGCTGCGTTCATCGCGCACACGCGTTTCGCGATCGAGCTCGGCCAGGACCAGGTCGTCGAGCTGCGCCGCGAGAGCGTCACGGTGACCGACTTCGACGGCGGTCCGGCCGACGTCACCGAGTTCGAGGTCACGTGGGACGCCTCGGCCGCCGAGAAGGGCGGCTACGACACGTTCATGGCGAAGGAGATCGCCGAGCAGCCGAAGGCGGTCAGCGACACCATGCTCGGGCGCATCGGCGTCGACGGGCAGCTCAAGCTCGACGAGATGCGCCTCGCCGAGAACGACCTGCGCGAGATCGACAAGGTCGTGGTCGTCGCGTGCGGAACGGCGTACCACGCGGGCATGGTCGCGAAGTACGCGCTCGAGCACTGGGTGCGGATCCCGTGCGAGGTCGAGCTCGCGAGCGAGTTCCGCTACCGCGACCCGGTCGTCGGCCCGGGCACGTTGATCATCGCGATCTCGCAGTCGGGCGAGACGATGGACACGATCATGGCGCTGCGCTACGCCCGCGAGCAGGGCTCGAAGGTGCTGGCGATCTGCAACACGCAAGGCTCCACGATCCCGCGCGAGTCCGACGCCGTGCTCTACACCCACGCCGGTCCCGAGGTCGCGGTCGCGTCGACCAAGGCGTTCCTCACCCAGCTCGTCGCGTGCTACCTGGTGGCGCTCTACGTCGCGCAGGTGCGCGGCAACAAGTACGGCGACGAGATCGCGATGATCGTCCGCGAGCTGCAGGCGATGCCGCAGAAGGTCGACCTCGTGCTCGACACGTCCGAGGAGATGAAGGAGCTCGCCGAGGAGCTCAAGGACGCGCGGTCGGTCCTGTTCATCGGCCGGCACGTGGGCTTCCCCGTCGCGCTCGAGGGCGCGCTCAAGCTGAAGGAGCTCGCCTACATGCACGCCGAGGGCTTCGCCGCCGGCGAGCTCAAGCACGGGCCGATCGCACTGCTCGAGGACGGCCTCCCGGTCATCTGCATCGTGCCGTCGCCGGCCGGCCGCAGCGTGCTGCACGAGAAGATCGTGAGCAACATCCAGGAGGTGCGCGCCAGAGGCGCTCGCACGATCGTGATCGCCGAGGAGGGCGACGAGTCGGTCGTCCCCTACGCCGACCACCTCGTGCGCATCCCCGCGTGCCCGACCCTGCTCCAGCCGCTCGTCGCCACGGTGCCGCTCCAGGTCTTCGCCGCGGCGATGGCCGCTGCCAAGGGCCACGACGTCGACCAGCCGCGCAACCTCGCGAAGAGCGTCACGGTCGAGTAGCGGTCTACTCGCCGATCGGCCTGCCGTCGCGCCCCGTCCCCCGTGCCATGACGTCCTCGCGCTGCCGACCGACCGCGCACGTCATGACACGGGCGTCCGCGCAGCGTGACGCGGGGAGTGGCAGGCTGGCAGGCATGAGCGGACTCCAGCGGTGATCGTCGGGATCGGGGCGGACGTCGTCAGCGTGCCGCGGTTCTCGGCGTCCCTCGTGCGCACGCCCGGCCTGCGCGACCGTCTCTTCACCGCGGTCGAGCAGGTCACCGACGACGGGCACGCGCGCACCGACACCTCGCTCGCCGGCCGCTTCGCGGCCAAGGAAGCCGTCGCCAAGGCGCTCGGTGCCCCGCTCGGGATGCTCTGGCACGACTGCGAGGTGGTCGCGGGGAGCGACGGCCGCCCGTGGCTGCGCCTCACCGGGACGGTCGCCGCCGCGGCCGCGTCCCTCGGGGTCGAGCAGTGGCACCTGTCGCTGAGCCATGACGGCGACCTCGCCGTCGCCTACGTCGTCGCGGAGAAGCCATGAGCCTGCGTCCTGCCACTGCCGCCCTGCGCGTCGAGACCGTGCGCGTGCTGGAGGCGCGGGCGATGGACGCGCTGCCCGAGGGGACTCTCATGCAGCGCGCGGCCTCGGCCATCGCCGTGTCGGCAGGGTCGATGCTGCGCGATGTCGCTGGAGGCGTGAGCGGTTCGCGTGTCGTGCTGCTCGTCGGCAGCGGCGACAACGGGGGAGACGCCCTCTACGCCGGTGCGCGCCTCGCCGGTCGTGGTGCGCGGGTCGACGCCGTGCTCGTCGCCGACCGTCACCACGAGGCGGGTGCAGCGGCGCTGCGCCGCGCGGGTGGACGCCTGCACGGCACGGAGGACCTGGTCGCCGCGGCCGAGCTCGTCGCCGCGGCCGACCTCGTGGTCGACGGGATCCTCGGCATCGGCGGGCAGGGTGCGCTGCGGGAGCCTGCCGCGACGCTGGCGGCGGTCGCCCGCGAGACCGACTCCTCGGTGCTCGCGGTCGACCTGCCCAGCGGCGTGGACGCCGACTCCGGTGCGGTCGCCGACGCCGAGCGCGTGATCACGGCCGACCGTACGGTCGTGCTGGGTACGCTGAAGCCCGGCCTCCTCGTCGGCGCGGGCGCGGCTCGCTCCGGTGACCTCGAGGTCGTCGACATCGGCCTCGACCTGTCCGACGTCGCGGCGCAGGACGTCGTGGTGCGCATCGACGACCAGGCGGCGGCCGAGGCGCTCGACCGACCGGGAGCCGTCGACGACAAGTACACGCGGGGCGTGGTCGGGCTCAGCACCGGCTCGAGCCGCTACCCGGGCGCGGCGGTGCTGTCGACGGGCGGCGCGCGTCGCGGCGTCGCGGGCTACGTCCGGTTCAGCGGACCGGCGTACCAGCAGGTCGTGGCGGCCTGGCCGGACATCGTGTCGACTCCCGGTCGCGTGGCTCTGGCCGGGCGTTCGCAGTGCTGGGTCGTCGGCTGCGGGCGCGGCACGGACGAGGAGGCGCGCCTGGCGATCCTCGACGCGGCGGCGATGATGACGCCGCTCGTGCTCGATGCCGACGCCCTGACCCTGCTCGCCGAGGACTCCGAGGTCCGGGCTGCCGTCGTGAAGCGCGACGCGACCACGGTGCTGACCCCGCACGACGGCGAGTTCCTGCGGCTCGCCGGCCACGAGGTCGGGCCCGACCGCGTGGCCGCGGCCCTCGAGATCGCGCGGACCTTCTCGTCCGTCGTGCTGCTCAAGGGCGCGTCGACCGTCGTGGCCTCGCCGTCGGGCGCCGTCTGGGTCGCGGTCGCCGCACCCGCCGAGATGGCGACCGCCGGCTCGGGCGACGTGCTGGCGGGATTCCTCGGATCGATGCTCGCCCACCACCAGGCGATCGGCCACGTGGACGACGACGCGGCGGCGCGGCTCGCCGCGTGCGCCGCGCACGTGCACGGCGTCGCCGGTGCGACCGCCGTCGGCAGCGGCCGTCCGATCGCCGCCGTCGACATCGTGTCGGCCCTGCCCGAGGCGGTCGCGCGCATCCGCGGCTGGGCCGGCACCGGTTCCTGACCCCGCGTGATCGTGGTCCGGTGCGGGCTTCCCACTGCGGGATACAGGTACGGGAGCACGATCACGCGGGGGGTTGGGGGAGACTGGGGTCGTGAGTGACCTGGCGCAGTCGGCGGTCGGCCTGTCGGCCGGCTGGACGCCGCACGCCGCCGCCCGAGGTGCCGTCGCCACGATCGACCTGGACGCGCTTCGCTCCAACCTCGCCGCGTGCCGTGCGGTGACCGGTGAGGCGGCCGTGATGGCCGTCGTCAAGGCCGACGCGTACGGCCACGGCCTCGTGCCGTGCGCCCGGGCCGCGCTCGAAGGCGGCGCCACCTGGCTCGGCACGGCGCTGCTGTCCGAGGCGGTCGCGCTGCGCGACGCCGGTGTCGGAGGTCGCGTGCTCGCGTGGCTCGCCGTGCCGGGCGCGCCATGGGCCGACTGCCTCGAGCGCGACATCGACGTGTCGGTCTCGGCGCTCTGGGCGCTCGACGAGGTGTGCGACGCGGCGCGCGCGACCGGCCGCCGCGCCCGCGTGCATCTGAAGGCCGACACCGGCCTGTCCCGCAACGGTGCGACGCCGGACGACTGGCCCGAGCTCGTCGCGGCCGCCCGCGTCGCGGAGCTCGAGGGGCTCGTCGAGGTCACCGGTCTGTGGTCGCACTTCGCCACGGCCGACGTCCCGACGCACGCGTCGGTCGCGGCCCAGCTCTCGGTGTTCGACGAGGCGCTCGCGCTCGCCGACGGCGCGGGTCTGCGCCCCGAGGTGCGGCATCTCGCGAACTCGGCCGGCGCGCTCGGCGTACCTCGCAGCCGCCACGACCTCGTGCGCGTCGGCATCGCGATGTACGGCCTGTCGCCCGGCCACGACATCGGCACCGCACAGGCGCTGGGGCTGCGGCCGGTGATGACCCTCAAGGCCCGCCTCGCCTCGGTGAAGCGGATCGCCGCAGGCTCCGGCGTCTCCTACGGCCACAGCTACGTCACCGACCACGACACCACGGTCGGCCTGGTCCCCCTGGGCTACGCCGACGGCCTCCCCCGGGCCGCCGCGAACGTCGGACCGCTCCGCGCCGCGGGCGCCGACCGCACGATCTCGGGTCGGGTCTGCATGGATCAGGTCGTGGTGGACCTCGGCGACTCCGTCGCGGCAGCGGGCGACGAGGTCGTGATCTTCGGCACGGGCGGGCCGTCCGCCGACGACTGGGCCGCGGCGTGCGGCACGATCGGCTACGAGATCGTGACGCGCGTCGGACCGCGCGTCCCGCGGGTGACGCTGGGGGTGACGCCGTGAGCAGCCCGGACTTCATGGGGATGGCGGCCACGCCGGGTCGTGTCGCCGGGATCGTCGGCGCCCTGGGCGCCGCAGCCGCGGTCGGTGCGGCGGTCGGCGTCGCCGCCGAGCGTGTGCTGATCCGTCGCGCGATCCGGCCCGACTCCGAGCGCGACGAGCCCTTCGGCGGCCTGCGCGGTCGGGTGGTGCCGGTCGTGGCCAGCGACGGCACCCAGCTGCACGTCGAGGTCGAGGATCCGCCGCAGGGCTCGATCGCCGAGCGCGCGCGCGACGGTCTCACCATCATCTTCAGCCACGGCTACGCCCTGGAGGAGGACTCCTGGCACTACCAGCGCCGTGACCTCCGCGCGCTCGGCCGCCTGGTCTTCTGGGACCAGCGCAGCCATGGTCGCAGTGGTCGCGGCCCCAAGGAGAACGCGACGATCGACCAGCTCGGCCGCGACCTCGAGGCGGTCATCGCGGCGACGGCACCCACGGGCCCTCTCGTCCTCGTCGGTCACTCGATGGGTGGCATGACGGTGATGTCCTACGCCGCGCACCATCCCGAGGCGTTCGGCGACCGGGTGCGCGGGGTCGCGCTGCTCGCGACGAGCTCGGGCGGCCTCGCCGACGTCCCGTCGCTCGGCCTCCCGGCGCCGGTGGCGAAGTGGTTCCACGCCGCCGCCCCGGGGATCGCCAGTCAGCTCGCCGAGCGCAAGGAGCTCGTCGAGCGCGGGCGCAAGGCGGGCAGCGACATCGCCTACCTGCTCACCAAGCTCTACTCCTTCGGCTCCAACGTGCCGCCGTCGCTCACCGGCTTCGTGCACCGCATGCTGTCGGCGACGCCGATCGACGTGGTCGCGGAGTTCCTCCCGACCCTCGAGGCGCACGACAAGAAGCGTGCGCTCGAGTCGATCGGCCGGGTCGACACCCTCGTGATCGTCGGCGACGCCGACCTGCTCACCCCGAGCGAGCACAGCGACGAGATCGTGCGGCACGTGCCGGGCGCGGAGCTCGTCGTGATCCCGGACAGCGGCCACCTGCTCATGCTCGAGAAGTATCCCGAGGTGAACCAGCACCTGCGCGAGCTCGTCGCCCGCGTGCGCAAGAGCCTCGCCGCCGAGGCCGGAGCCTCTGCGTGAGCCCGGTGGTCGTCACCGACCGCGACGCCATGCACCGGCTCGGTGAGGGGCTCGCGACCGTGCTGGTGCCGGGCGACCTCCTCGTGCTGTCCGGGGGGCTCGGCGCGGGGAAGACGACCCTCACGCAGGGGATCGGCCGCGGCCTGCACGTGCGCGGCGACGTCACGTCACCGACTTTCGTCATCGCCCGCGTGCACCCGTCGACCGTCGGTGGCCCCGCCCTCGTGCATGTCGACGCCTATCGGCTGTCCTCGCTCGACGAGGTCGACGACCTCGACCTCGACGCATCGCTCGAGGACGCGGTGACCGTCGTCGAGTGGGGCGAGGGCAAGGTCGAGGGCCTCGCCGAGAACAGGCTGCTGCTGCACATCGCGCGCCCCACAGGTGCTGACCTGCTCGCTGCGTCCGGCGCCGGGTCGCCGCCGTCGAGCGACACCGCCGAGCCGCGCACGGTCACCGCGACCGGTGTGGGGCTCCGCTGGGCCGACGTCGACCTCGATGCGCTGATCGAGGCGGCGCTGGCATGAGACTGCTCGCGCTCGACACCTCGTCAGCCGCGATCACCGCGGCCGTGCACGACGGCGACGAGGTCCTCGCCCAGGCGACCGAGCTCGGCGCGCAGGCGCACGGCGAGCTGCTCGCCCCGACGATCGCCGGCGTCCTGCGCGACGCGGGCGTCGACGTCGGTGATCTGACGCACGTCGTCGCCGGTGTCGGACCCGGACCCTTCACCGGCCTGCGGGTGGGCCTCGTGACGGCGCGCGTGATGGCCGAGGCCCTGGGCATCACCGCCGTCGGCGTGTGCTCGCTCGACGCCCTCGCCGCAGAGGCCCTCGCGACCGGGACGGTGCGGGGAACGTTCGCGGTCGCGACCGACGCGCGGCGCAAGGAGGTCTACCTCGCGGCGTACGACGGCGACGGCACGAGGCTGTCCGAACCCGATGTCCTGCGTCCCGTCGACGTCGACGGCGCCCTCGCGGCCGCGCCGGTGGTGGGCGCCGGTGCGTGGCTCTACCCGGACGTGTTCACCGATCCGCGCGAGCCGCGGCTCGTGTCGGCCGCATGGCTCGCGACCTGCGCGGTCGCCCGTCTCGACGCAGGCGCACCGCTGCTCGACACCGCCCCGATGTACCTGCGCCGGCCCGACGCCGTCGAGAGCCACGCCCGCAAGCGGGTGACCCAGCCGTGACGACACGCACGATGCGGTGGTGGGACGTCGAGGCCGTCGCGGTCCTCGAGCATGAGCTCTTCGCCGACGACCCGTGGTCGGCCGAGCAGTTCTGGGGCGAGCTCGCGCACGTGCCCGAGACCCGGTGGTACGCCGTGCACGAGGACGACTCGGGAGTGGACGGCTATGTCGGGCTGTTCGCCGTTCCTCCGGAGGCGGACGTGCAGACGATCGCCGTGGCGCCGCGTTCGCAGGGGCGCGGGCTCGGCCGCGAGCTGCTCGACGCGCTCGTCGTCGAGGCGGAGCGTCGCGGCTGCACGCAGCTCTTCCTCGAGGTGCGCGTCGACAACGCGCCGGCGATCGGGCTCTACGAACGCGCGGGATTCGAGAGGCAAGGGCGGCGTACCAACTACTACGGCAACGGGATCGACGCGCTCGTGCTGCGGCGCCGCATCGGTGGTGAGTCGTCTTGAGCGCCGACCAGCCGCTCGTCCTGGGCATCGAGACGTCGTGCGACGAGACCGGCGTCGGGCTCGTGCGCGGCACGACGCTGCTCGCCGACGCGATCGCGAGCAGCGTCGACGAGCACGCACGCTTCGGCGGCGTGGTGCCGGAGGTCGCGAGCCGTGCGCACCTCGACGCGATGGTGCCGATGATCCGCCGCGCGTGCGAGACGGCCGGCGTGACGCTGCGCGACGTCGACGCGATCGCGGTCACCGCCGGGCCTGGTCTCGCGGGGGCGCTGCTCGTCGGCGTCGCCGCGGCGAAGGCGCTCGCCCTCTCGCTCGGCAGGCCGATCTACGGCGTGAACCACCTGGCCGCGCACGTGGCCGTCGACCAGCTCCAGCACGGTCCGCTGCCCGAGCCCACGATGGCGCTGCTCGTGTCCGGTGGGCACTCGTCGCTCCTCCTGGTGCCGGACGTGACCTGCGACGTGCGTCCGCTCGGCGCGACGATCGACGACGCCGCGGGCGAGGCGTTCGACAAGGTCGCACGGGTGCTCGGGCTGCCATTCCCCGGCGGTCCGCACATCGACCGCGTCGCGAGGGACGGGGTCATCGAGATCGACTTCCCGCGCGGGCTCACCTCGGGTCGCGACATGGAGCGGCACCGGTTCGACTTCTCCTTCAGCGGTCTCAAGACCGCGGTCGCGCGCTGGGTCGAGGCGCGCGAGGCGACCGGCGAGCCGGTGCCGGTGGCCGACGTCGCGGCGTCGTTCCAGGAGGCGGTCGTCGACGTGCTGACCCGCAAGGCGCTGCTCGCGTGCGCGGAGAACGGAGTGCAGCACCTCGTCGTCGGCGGCGGCGTCGCGGCGAACTCACGGCTGCGCGCGATGGCCCAGGAGCGTTGTGACGCTGCTGGTGTCGAGCTGCGCGTGCCGCGACCGGGGCTGTGCACGGACAACGGCGCGATGGTCGCGGCTCTGGGCGCGGAGATGGTGGGCAGGGGGCGGTTGCCGGGCTCGTTGGGCCTCCCGGCAGACTCGTCGATGCCCGTCACGCAGGTGAGCGCGCTCGAGACGCGAGGAGAGCGATGATCGTCCGGATGTGGGAGGCCACCGTGGCTCCCGGTCGCTACGACGACGCGGTCGCCTGGGTGCGCAACGACCTGGTGCGTCGCGCCCTGCTCACCGAGGGCTGCCTCGCGGCCGAGATCCTCGTGCACGAGGGCACTCCTGAGTCCGTCGTGCTGCTCACCCGGTGGGACGTCGCGCCGGTGTTCCAGGAGCAGCCCGACGACGACCTGTTCACCCGCGCCCGCGCGCAGCACCTGCAGACCCTGCGCCCCGACATCTCGTGACCTCCGCCGTCCTGCGAGACCTGCTGGCCGCCGGACCGGCGGCGATCGACGGCGGTCTCGCGTCCGAGCTCGAGGCCCGCGGCCACGACCTCACGGGCACGCTGTGGTCGGCGCGCCTGCTGCGTGACGACCCCGCGGCGATCCGCGACGTGCATGCGTCGTACTTCTCCTCGGGTGCGACGGTCGGCATCTCGGCGTCCTACCAGGCATCGCGCCCGGGCTTCGAACGCAACGGGTCCACGGCCGAGGAGGCCGACCGGATGCTCGCGCTGTCGGTCGCGCTCGTGCGCGAGGCGCGCGACACGGCCGCGTCGTCGGGAGCGACGCAGCCGATGCTCGTCGCCGCGTCGGTCGGTCCCTACGGTGCGACCCTGCACGACGGCTCGGAGTACCGCGGCCGCTACGGCGTCGCGCACGAGGACCTCGTGGCGTTCCACCGCGAGCGGCTCGACGTCCTGGTCGCCGCGTCGCCCGACCTGCTCGCGGTCGAGACCGTGCCCGACCTCGACGAGGCACGTGCCGTCATCGAAGCTCTCCAGGCCTACGACGTACCCGCGTGGCTGTCGTTCTCGTGCGCCGACGACGCCACCACGTGCGCCGGCCAGCCGATCGAGGACGCGGCCGAACTGGTCGCCGCCGCCCCGACGCTCGACGCGATCGGCATCAACTGCACGAAGCCCGAGCACCTCGGCGGACTCGTCGCACGGGTCCGCGCCGCGCAGCCGGGCCTGCCGATCGTCGTCTACCCCAACGCCGGACGCGTGTGGGACGGCGCCGCGTCGGTCTGGCTCGGCGACGGCACCGACCTGCTGCCACGCCCTGCGGTCACGTCGTGGTTCGACGCAGGCGTCTCTCTCGTCGGCGGCTGCTGCGGCCTCGGGCCGGCCGCGATCGCCGACGTGGCCGGGGTGGCAGCCGCCCGGACGTGACGCCGCCGGGTCCGCAGGAGGTCGCTCCGCCATGGAGTCGCCCAGCGGTGGCGTCCGGAGGGCCTGCAGGAGCACCCTGGTGAGGTGACGTCGCAGACGCTCGCCGAGATCGACCGGGTGGTGCTCCCCGCCGCCGGCCTCGACGACCTCTTCGACTCCCTCCACGCCGAGGGCTACCCCGTCCTCGGGCCGACGGTCCGCGACGGTGCCATCGTCATCGGACCGATCACGAGCTCGGACGACCTGCCTCGAGGCTGGGGCGACGAGCAGGACGCCGGCGTCTACCGCCTCGTCCGGCGTGACGACGACGCCTACTTCGGGTTCGCCGCGCCGGCGGGGACCTGGAAGCGCCACCTGTTCCCCGCGCACTCGATCCTCTGGCGGGCACGCGTCGTGCGTGGCGCACCGGTCATCGAGGAGAACGAGGACCACCCCGGTCGCCGTGCGCTCGTCGGCATCAGGGGGTGCGACCTCGCGGCGGTCGCCGTCCAGGACCGCGTGCTGCTCCACGGCGCGCACCCGGATCCGGTGTACTCGGCGCGGCGCGCCGACCTGCTCCTCGTCGGCGTCGCCTGCGGAACACCGGCATCGACCTGCTTCTGCACCTCCATGGGCACCGGGCCGTCGGTGGGCGGAGGCGCCGACATCGCGATGACCGAGCTCGACGCCGAGGACCCTGCGCGGCACCGCTTCCTCCTCGAGGCCAGGACCGACGCCGGGCGTGCCGTCGTCGCGCGCGTCTCGGCGCGGACGGCGACCGCGGCCGACGACGACGCTGCCGACGCCGTCGTACGCCGTGCCGGTTCGCGCATCACGCGGACGGTCGACAACGCTGGTCTGCCCGAGGCCCTCCGCGCGGGGGCGGAGCACCCGCGGTGGGACGACGTCGCCGAGCGCTGCCTGTCCTGCGGCAGCTGCACGATGGTCTGCCCGACCTGCTTCTGCACCGACGTGCGCGACGAGCCCAACGTGCTCGCCGGGACCGACGACCGGGTGCGGGTGTGGGCGTCGTGCTTCGAGCTCGGGCACTCGTACCTCCACGGCGGGTCGGTGCGGCCGTCGCCCAGCGCGCGCTACCGCCAGTGGGCGACGCACAAGTTCTCCACGTGGTGGGACCAGTTCGGCACGTCGGGCTGTGTCGGCTGCGGGAGGTGCATCGCGTGGTGCCCGGTAGGCATCGACGTGACCGAGGAGATCCGCGCCGTCGCGGCGGGTCCGACCCAGGAGCAGGGGGTGGCAGATGGTCGTCACGACGATGGCTGAGGAGCTGGCGGCGCACCGCTTCTTCCGGACGATCCCGTCCGACCTGCGCGAGCGTCTCGCCGGTTGCGCGAGGAACGTCGTCTTCGCGCCGGGCGAGCGGATCTGCGTCGAGGGCACGCACGCCTCGGGCTTCTTCGCCATCCGCACCGGTCGTGTCAACGTCGGGATCTACGTGCCGCACCAGGGGCTCCAGGTCCTCGAGACGCGGCACGCCGGTGACGTGCTCGGCTTCTCGTGGCTCTTCCCGCCCTACCGCTGGCAGATCGACGCCGTGGCCGGGGAGCGGGTGCGCGCGATCGAGCTGCACGCCGACTGCCTGCTGCCGTACCTGGAGGAGCACCCCGCCGGCGGCTACCTGCTCGTGCGGATGTTCGCGCAGGAGATGGAGGAGACGATCCAGTCCACGCGCCTCCGGCTCCTCGACGTCTACGGGAGGGACCGTGTCCACGCTCGCTGAGCCGAGGGGCCCCGGTGTCGCCGCGCGCGGCTCCATGACGCCGATCCCGCACCGGGTGGTCGACGTCGTGCACGAGACCCGCGAGACCGTCACGCTCACGCTCGAGCCGGTGTCCGACGGCATCGTCGCGCCTGTGGCCGGCCAGTTCACGATGCTCTGGGCGTGGGGTGCCGGAGAGGTCCCGATCTCGGTGAGCGCTCTCGCGGCCGACGGCCGCCTCGTGCACACGATCCGTGACGTCGCCGGTGTGACGAAGACGCTGTGCGCGTCCAGGCAGGGCGACGTGCTGGGCGTCCGCGGTCCCTACGGCTGTGGCTGGGGGATCGACGCCGCGCGCGGTCACGACCTGGTGATCGTGGCCGGCGGCATCGGGCTCGCGCCGTTGCGCCCGGTGGTGCACGCCGTGCTCGCCGAGCGCTCCGAGTTCGGTCGCGTGTCGCTCGTGGTGGGTGCGCGCACCGAGCAGGAGCTGCTGTTCCGGGCGGAGCTCGACGAGTGGTGGCACCGGCACGAGGTCGACGTCCGTACGATCGTCGACCGGTCGTCGCCGGGCTGGTCGGGCAGCGTCGGCGTCGTGACCGGCGAGCTCGTGGGGCTCGAGATCGATCCCGCGAGCACGCGCGCGATGGTGTGCGGTCCCGAGGTCATGATGCGCGTGGTCGCGCAGCACCTCACCGACCGGGGCGTCGCGGCCTCGGCGATCGAGGTCTCGGTGGAGCGCAACATGCAGTGCGCGGTGAAGACCTGCGGACACTGCCAGGTCGGCCCCTTCTTCGCGTGCACGGACGGCCCGGTGCTCCCCTGGGACGTCGTCGCGTCGCTCCTCACGGTGCGTGAGCTGTGAGCGCCTCCACGCCTCGCGTTGCCGTCGTCAAGTTCGCGTCGTGCGACGGCTGCCAGCTGACGCTCCTCGACTGCGAGGACGAGCTGCTCGGCATCGCGGGCGCCGTCGACATCGTCCACTTCCTCGAGGCCGGCGGACCGGTGCTGTCCGGTCCGTACGACCTCGCGATCGTCGAGGGCTCGATCACGACCGCCCACGACGCGGCACGGATCCGCGAGCTGCGCGAGCAGGCGAAGGTGCTCGTGTCGATCGGTGCGTGCGCCACCGCCGGCGGGATCCAGGCGCTGCGCAACGCCGCGGACGTGCAGGAGTACGCCTCCGTGGTCTACGCGCACCCCGAGTACCTCCGCACCCTCGCGACGTCGACGCCGATCTCGTCGCACGTGGTGGTCGACGTCGAGCTGCGCGGGTGCCCGGTCGACAAGGGGCAGCTGCTCCACGTGATCTCGGCGTATCTGCTCGGCCGGCCGCCGCGGCTGGACTCGTCGCCGGTGTGCGTCGAGTGCAAGCGACGCGGGACGACCTGCGTCCTGGTCGCCCACGGCACGCCGTGCCTCGGCCCGGTGACGCACGGCGGATGCGGTGCGCTGTGCCCGGCCTTCGACCGCGGGTGCTTCGGCTGCTTCGGGCCGGCTGACACCGTGAACGCGGGCGCGCTCGTCGGGAGGCTGCGGCACGACGTCTCGCCCGGCACGGTGACGCGGCTCTTCCACACGTTCGCGACCGACGCCCCCGGGTTCCGCGAGGTGCACGCACTCGAGGAGGTGGACCCGTGATGCGCGAGACGCAAGGACGTGTGCTCGACGTGGCTGCCCTGGCTCGCGTCGAGGGCGAGGGTGCGATGCGCGTTCGGATCGACGGCGACACCGTCGTCGGTGTCGAGCTCGACATCTACGAGCCGCCGCGCTTCTTCGAGGCGTTGCTCCGCGGCCGCGGCTACGAGGAACCGCCGGACATCACCGCGCGCATCTGCGGCATCTGTCCGGTTGCCTACCAGATGAGCTCGTCGCTCGCGATCGAGCAGATCTGCGGCGTCACCGTCGACGGCCAGCTCGCGGCGCTGCGTCGGCTCCTCTACTGCGGGGAGTGGATCGAGAGCCACGCGCTGCACATCTACCTCCTCCACGCCCCGGACTTCCTGGGCTACGACGGAGGCATCGCGATGGCACGCGACCACCGCGACATCGTCGAGCGCGGCCTGCGCCTCAAGCAGGTCGGGAACCGGCTCATGGAGCTGGTCGGTGGCCGCGCCGTCCACCCGGTGAACGTGCGCGTCGGCGGCTTCTACCGGCTGCCCGACCTCGACGCGCTGCGCGCCATGGTCCCGGACCTGCAGTGGGCCTGCGGCGCGGCGCTCGACACGGTGTCGTGGGTCGCCGGCTTCGACATCCCGGACCACCGCGGCGAGTGGGACCTCGTGTCGCTGGCCGGGGACGGCGAGTACCCGATCATGGGCCGCCGGATCGTGACCTCCGCATCACCCGACGTCGTGCCGGTCGAGGAGTTCGGCTCGCACGCGGTCGAGGAGCACGTCGCGCACTCGAACGCACTGCACGCGTCCTGGGACTCCCGCACCTACCTGGTCGGCCCGTTGGCGCGCTACTCGCTCAACCAGCACCTGCTTCCCCCCGTGGCGCGCGAGGCGGCGTCGGCGGCAGGGCTGGGCAGCGAGTGCCGCAACCCGTTCGCGAGCATCGTGGTGCGCGCGGTGGAGCTGCTGGCTGCGTGCACCGAGGCGCTGCGCCTGGTGCGCGAGTACGAGCCGCCGGCGGCGGCCGCGGTGCCTGTCGTGCCGCGTGCCGGAGTCGGTCACGGCGCGAGCGAGGCGCCGCGCGGCCTGCTCTACCACCGCTACGAGCTCGATGAGAGAGGGATCGTCCTCGACGCCACGATCGTGCCCCCCACGTCGCAGAACCAGCGCGCGATCGAGCGGGACCTCTGGCAGGTCGCGCAGGCGGGCGTGTCCCTCGACGACGCGGCGCTCACCGCGCGGTGCGAGCAGGCGATCCGCAACTACGACCCCTGCATCTCCTGCGCCACGCATGATCTGGACCTGCGGATCGTCCGGGCATGACCCCCCTGGTCGTCGGCGTCGGCAACCGGGTCCGTCGCGACGACGGGGTCGGTCCGGAGGTGGCCGACCGGGTGCGCGCGGCGCGTCCCGACCTCGCCGTCGTCGAGCTGAGCGGCGACGCCTCGACGATGATCGAGCTGTGGGCCGGGCGTGACGTCGTCGTCGTGGATGCGGTCCGGACCGGGGCACCCGTGGGCACCTGTCATCGATGGCGTCTGGGCGCAGAGGGCTGGGACCGGCCGCTCCCGCCGTCCCGCCTGTCGAGCCACCTCATCGGCGTGCGCGAGGCGATCGACCTCGCTACCGCCCTCGACCGGCTGCCCCCGGTGCTCGTGGTCGTGGGCGTGGAGGTGGTGGACCTCGGTGTCGGACCGGGGCTGTCCGACCCGGTCGCCGCGGCGGTCGACGCTGCCGTCGAGCTGGTGCTGGAGAGCGTGCGGTCCGCGGGGTAGCGTCGGCGCATGCCAGCTGCGTCCGTCGACGACTACCTCGCCGGGCTTCCCGACGCGTCGCGGACCGCCCTCGAGGACGTGCGCGCGACTCTGCGCGCAGCGGTCCCCGACGGTGTCGAGACGATCAGCTACGGCATGCCGACCGTGAAGCTCGGCGGCAGGATGCTGCTGTCCTACGCCGCCTTCGCGAAGCACTGCAGCCTGTTCCCCGCGAGCGGCGACGTGATGGCCGCCCTCGGCGAGGAGCTCGCGCCCTACTTCGCGGAGAAGGCGACGTTGCGCTTCTCGCCGACCGCCCCGATCCCGCGCGACCTGCTCGAGCGGGTCGTCGCCGTCCGCGTCACGGAGGTGGCGTCGTGAGCGAGGGCGGTGTCGAGGCCCGCACCCCGAGGTGGTCGCGCACCACGGCGATCGCGCTCACGTTCGCCGTCGTGTGGTCCGCGCTCCTCGTCGTGGCCGCGCTCGTGCTACCGGCGTACGGCACGTCGAGCCAGTCGGCGTCGATGGACGCGACCACGGGGGCCACCACCACCGAGCCCGTGACGACCGGCACCGCCACGCTCGTCGGCGTCAACGGTCCCGGCGTGCTCATCGTGGTCGGCATCCCGCTCGTCGTGACGCTGCTCGTGGGGACGGCGCTCGCGTTCCGCCGTCGGCGCACCGGCTGGGTGCTCACGTCGATCCTGGGCTTCGTCAACCTGCTGGCCATGCTGTCGATCGGCATCTTCTTCCTGCCGACGACCCTGGCGCTCGTCGTCGCGTGCGCCGCCACCGAGCGCCGCCGCGTCGCGCACCCTGCCGACGACCCCGCGCCCGCCTGAGCGCGAGCGCCGGTGGGCGTCCGGTGATGGCGGGAACGCGTCGTATCCAGCGCGATGCCGCTGTCACGACCGACCGGACGCCACGTCGCAGACGAACGCCCAGCGGGCGTCGCCGATGCGGGTGAGGATCACGACGGCGGAGCCGGGAGCCGCGGGCAGCCGCAGCCGTCGGCGTACGTCGTCGGGGTCGGCGCCGATCGCGCGCTTCTTCACGACGACGTGGCCGACGCCGCGTGCGACGAGCGCCGCGCGCAGGGCGTCGAGGTCGTAGGGGAGCGGCTGCTCCACGCGGAAGCGCGCGGCGAGGGGACCGACGTCGATGTCGGCGTCGGTCGTGACGTAGGCGACGCGCGGGTCGAGCAGCCGGCCCTCGACGCGCGATGCCACGTGGGACACGAGACCGGAGCGGATGACCGCGTCGTCGGGCTCGAGGAGCCACGCGCCGACCGCGCCGATCGGCGACGGCTCCTCGTCGGCGAGGTCGAGTGAGCACCACTCGATGCTCGGGAAGGCCACGCCGCCGCGGATCACGACGGCAGAGCGGCGGAACCCGTCGCGCGCCAGCGCCGGCCAGGCGAGCTCCGCCTCGACGAGCTGGCCGTCGACCGACGTCCACGTGCCGCAGCCGCCGTCGGGGATGAGCGCGTGGTCGACGCCGGGCGCGACCTTCGCCGCCGTGCGCGGTACGCGGGCCGCGAGCGCGACGACCCATGACCACGGCGGAGACCACGACTCGGGGTCGGTGACGCGAACGCTGCGCCCGTCGTGCTGCGTCGCCGGGTCGCGCCGGGCGGGGTCGCCGTACGCCGCGTCCGCGTCGGCCAGCGCCGCGGTGAGGACCTGCTCGTCGGTGATGTCGCCCTCGGCGACGGTCACGAGGTCGGCGTGGCCGAGCGCGGCGAGGTTGCGCCGGGCGAGCGCCGCGACGAGCGGGTCGCGCTCGACGGCGGTGACCCGCAGGCCCGCGCGGGCGAAGGCGGCGGAGTCGAGCCCGAGGCCGCAGCCGAGGTCGGCGACGTGAGTGGCACCGGAGTCGGCGTAGCGACGGGCCCGTTGGTCGGCGACGACCGTGCGGGTGGCCTGCTCGAGGCCGTCCTCGGTGAGCAGGAGGTCGTCGACGAGGTCGCCGAGCCGGGGACGGGCGCGGCGGCGTAGCCGGACCTGCGTCAGGACGGCCGAGGCCGCCGGGGCGTCGAGGAGCGGCAGCGCCTTGCGCAGCGCGGTGACGGCCTTGAGCGGGTCGACCGCCGCGGCGTCGCCCGCCGTCGCGCGAGCGTGGGCGGAGTCGTCGTACGCCGTCCCGACCCCCAGCGCCGCGATGCCCGCGGGCGAGTCGAGAAACGCAAGGTCGGCGAGGTCCACGGTGCAGAGCCTTCCAGACCACCCGCAGCCCCGTCCTTGATCGCCCCTTAGGGGCGATCAAGGGCAGCTTCCTTCACTGTCG
>JADGOZ010000071.1 GCA_017882705.1 Candidatus Nanopelagicales bacterium
GATGACCGGGCCGCTGACGACGCCCTCTTCCTCCTTGATGCGCTCGATCGTGCCCCAGGCGCGCTCGTACTGGGCGCGCTTCTTGGAGAGGATCAGGCGGCCGTCCTTGTCCTCTTTCGTGAGGACGAGGGCCTCGAGCTCCTGGTCGAGCTCGACGACGTCGTGCGGGTCGACGTCGTTGCGGATCGACAGCTCTTTCGAGGGGATGACGCCTTCGGACTTGTAGCCGATGTCGAGGAGCACTTCGTCGGAGTCGATCTTCACCACACGACCGGTGACGATGTCACCGTCCTCGAAGGCGACGATGGTGAGGTCGACGGCATCGGCGAAGGACATCCCACCGAGGTCGTCGAACACGACCTCGGTGAGCGCACCGATGTCGTCGTCCTCGTCGAACGTGTCGACGATGGTGTCGGTCCCGGCGGTTTCGCCCTCGGACCCTGACTCCGGGACGGAGGCGCTGATTGCCTCCGTCGTCTCCTGATCGGACAACGTGTACTCCTGAGAAAACGGACAGCACACCCACGAACGGCGGATGCCGACGGAACGGGTGGCCGGCTCCCGGGCGGGAACCGGGAGCAAGGGTACCGCTCAGAACGTGCGATCGTGAAGGGCCAATCCGGGCTTGCGCGCCAGGAGGAGCAGGCCGGGCTCCTCGAGGCTCGGAATCCGCCGCCCGAAGCGCCCCGGAGTGCTCGCGTGGACCCCCATCGGCTCGAGCCCGGCGACCGCGGCCAGGAGCCGGAGCTCCCGGGGCGTCCAGCACGTGGTCCAGAGGTCGAACGGCGCCTCGATCCCGCCCTCCCCCTTCACGGTCGCGACCTCGTGGAGCACCCCGGTGTCGGGATCGAAGGTCTCCCCCGCTTCGAGGAACCGCAGCGCGAAGGCGGCGCTGAAGGTGTCGAGGGCGAGGACGCCCCCGGGCCGGAGCGCCCGGGCCAGGCCCTGCATGACGGTCTCCTCGTGCCGGCCGCCGAGGAGTCCGAACCCGCCCTGGCAGATCGAGACCACCGCGTCGAACTCGTCGCGGAACGCCAGTTCGCGTGCGTCGAGCACTTCGAAACGCGCGGGCAGGGCCTCGGCCTCGGCCGCGGACCGGGCCAGGGCGACGAACTCGGGGCTGAGGTCGACCCCCACGACCTCGAAGCCGCCGCGGGCGAACGCGAGGCTGTGGCGGCCGGGCCCGCAGCCCACGTCGAGGACCCGGGCCCCGGGCTCGAGCTCGAGCGCCCCGGTGAGGAAGGCGACCTCCTGCGCGGTGCCGAGGGTGAAGGCCTGGCGCAGGTAGGCCGGCCCGAGGTGGCGGGCGATCGGGAGGAACCAGTCGCGCGACTCCGCGCCCTTGTCGGGACCGGGCGATCCGAGCGTCGGACCCTCGAGCCTGCCGGGATCGCCCGCCTCCTCCACCTGCTACTTCGCCGCAGCCCAGTTGGGCCCGGAGCCGATGTCGACCTTGAGGGGCACCTCGAGCTCGGTGACCGACTCCATCACCGACCGCACGAGCGCCGACGCGGCGTCGAGCTCCTCCAACGGCACCTCGAGGACCAGCTCGTCGTGCACGGTCATGAGCACCCGGCTGCGCAGGCCGTCGCGCAGGAGAGCGCGGTCGAGGTCGACCATCGCGAGCTTGAAGATGTCGGCGGCGGAGCCCTGCACCGGCGCGTTCTGCGCCATGCGCTCCCCCATCTGGCGGATGCGGAAGTTGTCGGAGGCGAGCTCCGGGATCTGCCGGCGGCGGCCGAAGATGGTGGTGGTGTAGCCGCGCCGGCGCGCTTCGTTGACCGTGTCGACCATGAACGCCCGCACGTTGGGGAAGCTCTCGAAGTACGCGTCGAGGATCTGGCGCGCCTCCTCGACCGGGATGTCGGCGCGTTGCGACAGGCCGTAGGCCTCCATGCCGTAGGCGAGGCCGTAGTTGACGACCTTGGCGAACCGGCGCTGCGCCGCGTCGACGTCTTGCTCCGCGACCCTGAAGACCTTGGCCGCGGTGATGGTGTGGACGTCGGCGTCGCGCGCGAACGCGTCGACGAGCCCGGGGTCGTGGCAGAGGTGCGCGAGCACGCGCAGCTCGATCTGCGAGTAGTCGGCGGTGAGGAGGTTCCAGCCCTCGTCGGCGATGAACGCCCGCCGCATCTCGCGGCCGTCGGCCGTGCGCACCGGGATGTTCTGGAGGTTGGGAGCCTCGCTCGAGATGCGGCCGGTGGTGGTGTCGGTCTGCTTGAACGTCGCGTGGATCCGGCCGTCGGGCCCGATGAGCGGCGGGAGCGCCTCGGCGTAGGTGTTGCGGAGCTTCTCGACCTCGCGGTAGCGGAGGAGGTCTTCGAGGATCGGGTGCGGCGTGGCGACGGCCATCTTCTGCAACGAGTCGGCGTCGGTGGAAGGACCGGTCTTCGTCTTCTTCACCGGGGTCAGCCCGAGCTTGTCGAAGAGGACGGTGCGCAGCTGCGGGGTGGAGTTGACGTTGAAGGCCTCGCCGGCCTCCTCCTGGATACGGCCCTCGAGCTCGGTGCACTGCGCCGCGAGCTCGGTGCGCAGGCCCTCGAGGAACGGTCGGTCGATGCGGATGCCGAACGTCTCCATGCGTTCGAGCACCCGAACGAGCGGGCGCTCGATGCGGCGGTAGAGGTCGACCAGCTCGCGTTGCTCGAGCGCCGCCTCCAGCACCTCGGCGAGCTGCAGCACCGCGAGCGCGCGGTGACCGGTCTCGACCACGCCCGCGTCGCCGTCGAGGTCGAGCGTGCCCTCGGTGTGCGCGCCGGTCGAGATCTCGACCGTGAGGAAGCGGAGCGCGAGGTCTTCGACCGAGTACTTCCCCTCACCCGGATCGAGGAGGTACGCCATGACCGCGGTGTCGACGTCGAGCGACTCCACGTCGACGCCGTCGGGCAGGCCGTGCATGAGGTCTTTGGCCCGGTGGGCCACCAGCGGCGGGCCGTCGGCCGCGAAGAGCTGTTGGAGCGCGTCGAAGACCGCGTCGGTGGTGAGCAGATCGGCGGCGACGTACGCGACCTCGCTCCCGGGGCCCGCGACGCCGAGCCCCAGCAGCGGGCTGCGACCGGGGACCCCGGACCAGCGGGCGTCGAGCGAGTAGCGGTCACCGGCCGCGACGATGGCGGCGAAGCGGTCGGCCACGGCCGCGGGGTCGGTGAGCACCGCGACCTCGGCCTCCAGTGCGGCGGCGGTCTCCTCGGTGGCGCTCTGGGTGTCGCCGACCGCGGCCAGCAGGCGTGGCAGCAGCGTGCGGAACTCGAGCTGGTGGAACACCGTGCGGACCTGCTCCTGGTCCCACTCGCCCATCGTGAGCTCGAGCGGCGACACGTCGATGTCGCAGTCGCGCCGCAGCATCGTCATCTCGCGGTTCTGGAAGACGCGGTCGCGCGCCTCGCCCAGGTTCTGGCGCTGCTTCGGCGGCAGTGTGTCGAGGTGCTGGTAGATCTCCTCGAGCGTGCCGTGGGTGCTCACCAGCTTCGCCGCGGTCTTCTCGCCGATGCCGGGGACTCCGGGCAGGTTGTCGGACGGGTCGCCGCGCAGCGCGGCGTACTCCGGATACTGCTTCGGCGTGACCCCGGTGCGCTCGAGGATGCCGGCCTCGTCGTAGAGCGCGTAGTCGGAGACGCCCCGCTTGTTGTAGAGGACCTGGATGTGGGGATCCTCGACGAGCTGGTAGGCGTCGCGGTCGCCGGTGACGATGACCACGTCGGTGCCGTCGGCCGCGGCCCGGGTCGCGAGGGTGGCGATCAGGTCGTCGGCCTCCACGCCCTCCTGCGAGAGGTAGTGGATCTTCAGCGCGTCGAGCACCTCGCGGATCAGCGGCAGCTGCCGGCTGAACATGTCGGGCGTCTCCTTGCGCCCGGCCTTGTACTGGTCGTCGAGCTCGTGGCGGAACGTGGGCGCGCGGGTGTCGAAGGCGACCGCGAGGTAGTCGGGCTGCTCGTCGGCGAGCATCTTCACCAACATCGACGTGAAGCCGTAGACCGCGTTGGTGACGGTCCCGTCGGCCGTCGCGAGGTCGGCAGGGAGCGCGTAGAAGGCGCGGTAGGCGAGCGAGTGACCGTCCAGGAGCAGCAGCTTCGGCATCGCCGACGAAACTACTTCGACCCCACCTCGCAGGTGTCAGGCCTCAGGGGGTGAGGGTGCCGTCCAGGACCTGCTCGGCGGCTTCGTGGACCTTGATGCGCGAGCTCATCGCGTGGGTCTGGAGGAAGCGCCAGGCCTCCTGCTCGCCGAGGCCGTGCTTGTCCATGAGCTGGCCCTTGGCGCGGTCGATCGACTTGCGGGCCTCGAGCCGCTCGGCGAGGTCGGCGACGTCCTTCTCGAGCCCCGCGAGCTCGGCGTGACGGCCCAGCGCGACCTCGATCGCGGGGACGAGGTCGCTCTTCTGGAACGGCTTCACGATGTAGGCGAGCGCGCCGGCGTCGATCGCCTGGTCGACGAGGTCGCGCTGCGAGAACGCGGTGAGCACGACCACGGCGCAGAGCCGGTCGGCCGAGATGTGCCGGGCGGCGGACAGCCCGTCCATCCCGGGCATCTTGATGTCGAGGATGGCCAGGTCGGGCTGGAGCTGGCGCACCAGGTCGACCGCTTCGTCGCCGCGTCCGGTCTCGGCCACGACGTCGTACCCCTCCTCCTCGAGGAGCTCCTTGAGATCGAGCCGGATGATCGCTTCGTCCTCGGCGATGACGACGCGGGGAGCGGTGGACACAGGGCGGTCCGTTCTGGGAGCGGTGGTGGGTCGGGTCAGGTGGCCGGGAGCTGGCTCGAGAGCCGGTCGAGCAGGACGTCCTGCTCCTGGATCAGGTCGGCGATGGAGCGTACGACGGAGTCCCGTTGGCGGGCGAGCAGATCGGCGTGGCGGCGGGCGTCCCTCGCCTCGACGTCGGCGAGCGGCGTCTCCGACACGAGCGCACGCATCCGGGCGTCTTCGGCCTCGCCCTCGAGGAAGACGAGCTGCTCCTCGGTGACGGCGAGATCGGAGCGGAGGCGCTTGATGCGCTCGCTCACGTCGATCAGGCGCCGCTGCAGGATCGAAGGCGATGACATGGACCCCTGAGTGTACGGCACCCGTCCGCCGGATCCGCGGTGTTCCCGCGCGTTCCGTGGCGGGACCACCGCACCGCGGCCGGGCCCGGCCGAGGGTACCGTGGCGCCCGTCGCCCGGATGGCGCAATCGGCTGACGCGATCGACTCAAAATCGATTGCCCGCAAGGGCATGCGGGTTCGAGTCCCGCTCCGGGCACCACCCGCAACCCGTTGATGCGTCCCCCGACGACCTATTTGGTCGTCCAGGGACGCATGAGAACGGGATCAGCGGATGGCTCCGGCGAGGTCGTGGGTGCCGACGAGGGCGTTGATCTCGGCCAGGGTCGACGGCTCGAGGTCGAGGGACCCGGCGCCGATCCAGCCGTCGATCTGCTGCGGCGACCGTCCGCCGACGATGGCCGCGCTCACGCCAGGGACCGAGAGGGTCCACGCGATCGCGAGGGACGCGACGTTGGTGCCGAGGCGCCCGGCGATCGCGGCGAGCCCGTCGCGGAAGGCCAGGACCGAGCCGATGACGGGCTCGGTGAAGCCGGGCGCCGTCTTGCGCCAGTCGTCGTCGTCCATCCGGGCGATGCGATCGCGGGACATGGAGTCGGTGAGGAGCCCCGACTGCATGGGGCTGTAGACGATCACGCCGGTGCCGTGGGCGTGCGCCCAGGGGATCTCGTCGGCCACGGAGCGCTGGTCGACCAGCGACAAGGGCGGCTGCAGCGAGGCGACGTGGCCGAGGCCCTCGCAGCGCTCGAGCCGCCCGACGTCGAAGTTGGAGACGCCCGCGTGACGGACCTTGCCCGCGTCGACGAGCGCGAGCATCGCGGCCCACGAGTCCTCGACCGCGAAGCCGGCCTCGTCGGGCCAGTGGAACTGGAACAGGTCGACGGTGTCGACGCCCAGCCGCCGCAACGACGCGTCGCACTCGTGTGGGATCGACGCCGGGTCGAGCCGCCGCCGCGCCGGCTTCATCCGGTCGGCGTCGTCCCAGACCAGGCCGCACTTCGTGAACACGTAGGGGCGATCGGCCGCCGGGATGTCACGCAGCGCGCGCCCGACGACCTCCTCCGAGTGCCCGAGCCCGTAGATGGCCGCGGTGTCGATCCAGTTGATGCCCGCCTCCACCGCGTAGCGCATGGCGGCGACCGACGCGTCGTCGTCCTGGGAGCCCCAGCCGAAGCTCCAGCCCCCGCCGCCGACGGCCCACGCGCCGAACCCCACCGCGCTGATCTCGAGGCCGGTGGTGCCGAAGGTGCGCAGTGCCGGTGCGGTCATGGCTTCTTCCGGAAGGTCTCGGCGGCACGGTGGACGGGCTGCACCAGCGACTGGCCGATGCGCCACGAGCGGGAGGAGAGCAGCCCGGCCACGCGCGCCTCGGCCGCGGCCGCCCGCGCCTCGGCATCGGCGGCGCGGGCCGCGAGCTCGGCGCGCTCGGGTTCGTCGGCGCGGGCCGCGAGCACCTCGCTCATCCGGCGTTCCATGTCGAGCAGCGCACTCCGCTTCTTCGCGGCCTCCTCGCGCAGGGGCACCTGCTCGAGCTCGTAGAGGTAGACGACGTCCGCGGGAGTGAGCGGCCGGCGCTCGAACACGATGGTCCACGACGTGATGTAGGAGGTGTCGAGATCGGTGCGCCGGAAGAAACCTCGCGCCGCGAACCACTGCGCCCACGTGGCGACCGGCCGCACGTTGATGTGCGACGGCTCGTCGAAGTCGTACGGCGTCGAGCTCAAGAGGACGCGGTCGGTGACCGAGCAGATGTTGTCGATCGCGAGCTGGGTCTCGGCCGGTGACATGTGCTCGAGCACCTCGACACAGGTCACGAGGTCGAAACGACCTTCGAGCGGCTCGATGAGGGACTGTGACCGGACGCGGCGTGCGGCTCGGATTCGTCGTACGGGAGGCTGTATTCGGAGTAATAGCGCTCGTCGTAGTCACCGGTACCCGTAGAGACCTCGGTGCCGGTCTTGCCTTCGGCGGGGTCGGGCGTGCTCATCGTCGTGTGGCTCCGTTCAGGCGAGCGCGAAGAACAGCCGGGCCTTGCAGGACGCCTTGCCCTCGACGGTCGCGACGGCGACTCCCCACCCTCCGCGCGCACTGAGGCGTTCGAGGGTCACATCGAGCACCAACGTGTCGCCCGGGACCACGAGACGCCGGAAGCTCACCTCCTCGACCCCGCCGAACAACGGGAGCTTCCCCGCATAGCGCGCGTCGGCGAGCAACGCGA
>JADGOZ010000072.1 GCA_017882705.1 Candidatus Nanopelagicales bacterium
CACATGCGAGAGCTCACCGCACCCCCCGCGCTGGCGCGCGGTGCGATGCGCATCACCCCGCTCGGCGGTCTCGGCGAGATCGGCCGCAACATGACGGTCTTCGAGTACGAGGGCCAGCTGCTCGTCGTGGACTGCGGCGTGCTCTTCCCCGAGGAGAGCCAGCCCGGCATCGACGTGATCCTCCCCGACTTCAGCTCGATCCGGGACCGGCTCGGCGACATCGTCGGGATCGTCCTGACCCACGGTCACGAGGACCACATCGGCGGCGTCCCGTACCTGCTCAAGGAACGCCCGGACATCCCCGTCATCGGCTCGGAGCTGACGCTGGCCTTCATCGAGGCCAAGCTCAAGGAGCACCGGATCCGCCCGGTGACGGTGCACGTCGAGGCCGGCGACAAGCACGAGGCCGGCAAGTTCGGCCTGGAGTTCGTGGCCGTCAACCACTCGATCCCCGACGGCCTCGCCGTGGCGATCCGCACCGGCGCCGGCACCGTGCTCAACACCGGCGACTTCAAGATGGACCAGTTCCCGCTCGACGACCGCATCACCGACCTGCGAGCGTTCGCGCGGCTCGGCGAGGAGGGGGTCGACCTCTTCATGGTCGACTCGACCAACGCGGAGGTCCCCGGCTTCACGATGTCCGAGCGTGAGCTGACGCCGGCGATCGACCACGTGTTCGCCACCGCACCCCGGCGCATCATCGTCTCGAGCTTCGCGAGCCACGTGCACCGCATCCAGCAGGTGCTCGACGCCGCGAACGCCAACGGTCGCAAGGTCGCCTTCGTCGGGCGCTCGATGGTCCGCAACATGGGCATCGCACGGGACCTCGGCTACCTGCGGATCCCGCGGGGGCTCGTCGTCGACCTCAAGAAGCTCGAGTCCATGCCGGACGCCAAGGTGACCCTCGTGTGCACCGGGTCCCAGGGCGAGCCGATGGCGGCGATCTCGCGGATGGCCAACGGCGACCACCAGATCAAGATCGGCGAGGGCGACACCGTCCTGCTCGCCAGCTCGCTGATCCCGGGCAACGAGAACGCGATCTACGGCGTGATCAACAAGCTCACCGACCTCGGCGCGAACGTCGTGCACAAGGGCAACGCGAAGGTGCACGTCTCGGGCCACGCGAGCGAGGGTGAGCTCGTCTACTGCTACAACATCATCAAGCCCCGCAACGTGCTGCCGATCCACGGCGAGTCCAAGCACCTGCACGCGAACGCGGCCATCGCGGTCCGCACCGGGATCGACCCCGAGCGTGTGATCGTCGGGTACGACGGCGTGACGATCGACCTCGTGGGCGGACGGGCGACGGTCTCCGGCCGGGTCGAAGCCGGCATGGTCTACGTCGACGGCCAGACGGTGGGGCGCGCGACGGAGGACACCCTCAAGGAGCGGCGCCTGCTGCGCGAGGGCGGCATCGTCACGGTGCTCGCCCTGGTCGAGCCGGGGGCGAACACCCTCGCCGAGCCGCTCGAGTTCCTGACCAGGGGCTTCGTGCACGACGACCACACCTTCGACGGTGCGGCTGCCGAGGTCACGAAGGCGCTCGCCCGGGCGGCCGAGCAGAAGATCGACGACCTCGACGCCCTCGAGTCCGTCATCGCGAACGCCGTCGGCCGGTACATCCAGCGCACCTACCGGCGTGAGCCGGTCGTCATCGCCGTGGTCGTGGACGCGTAGGGCTGAACGGCGGTGCCGGCCTCAGCCGGCCGGTACCGTCCGCGGGGCGGCCCACTCGCGGAGCTCCGCGATCCGTTCCGCCATCACGAGGGACAACGGCCGGGTGGACCCGACCTCGGTGAGCACGTGCTGCGCGAGCAGCGGTGAGCGCGCGGCGTAGGCCCCGTACGTCGCCGAGACGATGGCCTGCTCGATCTCCGCCCCGGAGAACCCGGCCGTGGCGCTCGTCAGGGTGGTGAGCTCGGGGTCGGTGAAGGTGAGCCCGCGGGCGTGGGCGTGGATGCGCAGGATCTCGGCGCGCACGGCCTCGTCGGGCAGGTCGACGAAGAAGATCTCGTCGAAGCGACCCTTCCGGATCAGCTCCGGCGGGAGGGCCGTGATGTCGTTCGCTGTCGCCACGACGAAGACCCGCGACGTCTTCTCCGCGAGCCAGGTGAGGAAGGTGCCGAGGAGCCGCTGCGAGGTCCCGGAGTCGCTCTGCGAGGTGGAGACAGCCTTCTCGATCTCGTCGATCCAGATCACGCACGGCGCGAGCAGCTCGGCGGTGGACAGCGTCTCCCGCAGGTTGCGCTCCGACTCCCCGACGTACTTGTCGTTGACCGCGGCCAGGTCCAGACGCAGCAGCGGGACCCCGAAGACCCCCGCGGCGGCCTTGGCCGCGAGGCTCTTGCCGCACCCCTGCACCCCGAGCAGCAGCATCCCCTTGGGTGCCTCCAGCCCGGGCGCCGAGCCGTCGAAGGCCGGTCGGCGCCGGTCCAGCCACTCCTTGAGGTGCGCCATGCCGCCGACGTCGGCGAGCGTCACCGTCTCGTACTCGTAGCTGAGGATTCCGTCGCGGCCGAGGATCTCGTGCTTCGCCCTCGTCACGGCCGGCAGGTCGCTCGCCAGCAGGGCGCCGTCGTCGACGATCGCCGACCGGGCGAGGCGGGTCGCGTCCCCGCGTGACAGCCCGGCGAGGTTCTCGACGAGCAGCTCGACCGAGTGCGCGTCGGTGGTCACGAGCCGACCGTGGGACCTGCTCCACTCCGTGGCGGCCTGCTCCACGATGGCGCGGCGCTCGTCGCGGTCCGGGAAGCCGATGTCGAAGTGCGCCGCGAGGTGGTCGAGCTCGGCCGGGAGGGTCACTTGGTGGCTGAGGAGCACGACCGTCCGGGCCACCTGCTCGTAGCCCTGGCAGATGTCCTTGAGCAGTCGGACGTTGAGCGGGTCGTCGAGGAACGGGTGCAGGTCGAGCAGGACGTACACGCCGGCCTGGGTCGTGTCCCGGATGGTGCGCAGCACGTCCGCGGGCTGGGAGTTGAAGGCCTGGGCGCTGCCGAGCTGGACGTCCAGGCGGCGCAGCCCCTCGGTGATCGTCCACCGGAAGACCGGCAGCTGGATCGCGGCGCCGGGACCCGGTGCGGCGGAGGTGCTCGCGACCGAGGTCGTGGCGACCGAGGTGATCAGGTCGACGACGAGGACCTCGTCGCGCGACTCGACGACGATCAGGGGCACCCTGCTCGCGAAGAGAGCGGCGAGGTCGCGCCGGGAGTCCGTGGTCGTCATGGCCGCCAACCTAGTGGCGACGGGCGCCGCAAGGAACGCGCCGCGCACCGACGGAGGAGCGCGGGCAGGAGCGAGGTGACAGTGCCGGTCAGCGGGACGGTCAGCGGGACCTGCGGCGGTACTGCGCCGGGGTGCCGCCGGTGAGCCGGCCGAAGGTGCGCGTGAACACGGCCTGGTCGTAGAAGCCGGTGCGGTGCGCGATCTCGACGATCGGGAGGTCGGTCGTGGTGAGCAGCGCGGTGGCGTGGTCGACGCGGGTGCGCAGCACGAACTGCTGCGGGGACAGCGAGAACACCTTGCGCATGCGGCGGTCGAGGGCCGAGGGCGAGCAGC
>JADGOZ010000073.1 GCA_017882705.1 Candidatus Nanopelagicales bacterium
ACCGGGACGGCGTCCACCGACGCCACCCGCAGACCCGACCGGCGCGCCAGGCGTGCCACGAGCAGGGAGCACCGCATGTCGGACTTCGTACCCGGCCTCGAGGGCGTCATCGCCTTCGAGACCGAGATCGCCGAGCCGGACAAGGAAGGCAGCGCGCTGCGCTACCGCGGCGTCGACATCGAGGACCTCGTCGGCCGCGTGTCGTACGGCCAGGTCTGGGGCCTGCTCGTCGACAACGAGTTCAACCCCGGCCTCCCGCCGGCCGAGCCCTTCCCGATCCCGGTGCACTCGGGCGACGTGCGGGTCGACGTCCAGTCCGCGCTCGCCATGCTCGCGCCGGCCTGGGGCCTCGAGCCGCTGCTCGACATCGACGACGACACCGCGCGCGACGAGCTCGCCCGCGCGTCGGTCATGGCGATGTCCTTCGTGGCGCAGAGCGCCCGCGGCATCGGCAAGCCGATGGTCCCGCAGAGCCGCATCGACGAGGCGCACACCGTCGTCGAGCGGATGATGATCCGCTGGCGCGGCGAGCCCGACCCGCAGCACACCCAGGCGGTCGACGCCTACTTCGTCTCCGCGGCCGAGCACGGCATGAACGCCTCGACCTTCACCGCGCGCGTCATCGCCTCCACCGGCGCCGACGTCGCGGCGGCCCTCTCCGGCGCTGTCGGCGCCCTGTCGGGCCCGCTGCACGGCGGCGCCCCGGCACGCGTCCTCGAGATGATCGAGGGCGTGGAGCGCGACGGCGACGCGCGCCACTACGTCAAGGGCGTCCTCGACCGTGGCGACCGCCTCATGGGCTTCGGCCACCGCGTCTACCGCGCGGAGGACCCGCGCGCCCGGGTCCTGCGGCGTACCGCCCGAGAGCTCGATGCCCCGCGCTACGCCGTGGCCGAGGCGCTCGAGGCCGCGGCGCTCGCCGAGCTGCGCGAGCGTCGCCCCGATCGCGTGCTCGAGACCAACGTCGAGTTCTGGGCGGCCATCGTGCTGGACTTCGCCCAGGTCCCGGCGCACATGTTCACGTCGATGTTCGCCTGCGCCCGCCTCGCCGGGTGGAGCGCCCACATCCTCGAGCAGAAGCGCACCGGCCGCCTGATCCGCCCCTCGGCGAAGTACGTCGGCCCCGCGCCCCGCAAGCCCGAGGAGGTCCCCGGCTGGGACGCCCAGATCGTCGCCCCGACCGGCTACCCGCTCAACCCCTGACGACCAGCTACATGTCCACGAGCCTGTGGATGAGCGAGTTGCGGCGCGGGCTGGAACGTCATCGTGCGGCGATGCCAGCACTGCAGCGCCCACTCGAGACGCGCGACCTCTTCCTCGCCGCGTTCGGTGACCGCCCCGCAACCACGCGCGAGGCGATGTCCCTCGGGTTGACCCGAGCGGCACTGCGGGCGACTGTCTCCCGAGGTCTCCTCACGAACCCGCGTCGCGGCCTCCTGACCGTCGCGCTCGCGGGCGCTCATGCTGTCCGCGACCCAGACCCGCTCGGCGACGACGGTCGACCCATGTGGACAGTGAGCCATCTGGCGAGGATCCGCGCCGCCGTGCGCGGTGTGCGTCCCCGCGCGCTGGTCTCGCACGAGTCGGCTGCGGTGGTGCACGGCCTGGCCCTCCCGACCACGTCCGAGCCCGCGGTCGTGTCCCTCGTCGTGCCGGGCGGCGTCAACTTCGACGGCCCGGGCTTGCGGGTTCGCGGATCGGGAGTGCCAGCACGCGAGCGAGTTGTGGTCAATGACATCCGCGCCACGTCCCTCACCCGCACAGCCGTCAAGCCGCGGGTGGTTCCTCGAGGCCGGCCTGGGTCCGCTCAGCCCCGGGACCCCGATCTCCTGCGGGCCGACGACCTTCTGGGCCGACTTCTGCGACCCGACGCTCCGGATCATCGGCGAGGTGGACGGCTGGGGGAAGTACGGAGACGACGGGGTGTCGTGCGTCTCACGACGTGAGACCCTCGCGCGACGGCTCGACCGGGGTTCCTAGGCTGGGGTTCTACGCCGCCAACCCGACGAGGTCATGTGCGATGAGCGAGACGCCGCAGATCACCATCCCCGCCGACCTCCTGCCGCGCGACGGCCGCTTCGGCGCCGGACCGAGCAAGGTCCGCCCCGAGCAGGTCGCCGCCCTGGCGGCGATCGCGCCGACCTACCTCGGCACGTCGCACCGGCAGAAGACCGTCAAGTCGCAGGTCGGACGCCTGCGCTCCGGTCTCGCCGACCTGTTCGCCCTCCCCGAGGGCTACGAGGTCGTGCTCGGCAACGGCGGGTCCACCGCCTTCTGGGAGGTCGCGACGTTCGGCCTCGTGCGCGACCGGGCGCAGTTCCTCACGTTCGGCGAGTTCGGCTCGAAGTTCGCGAAGGCCGTCGCGGATGCGCCGTTCCTCGGCGGGCCGACCGTGCAGAAGTCCGACCCCGGCAGCGCGCCGAGCTTCGTCGCGGAGGCCGGCGTCGACGCCTACGCCACGCCGCACAACGAGACCTCCACCGGTGTGGCCATCACGCCGACCCGCGTGGTCGGTGCCGACGACGACGCCCTCATGCTCTTCGACGCGACGTCGGCCGCGGGCGGCCTCGCCGTCGACCAGCGCGAGTCCGACGTCTACTACTTCGCACCGCAGAAGTGCTTCGCGTCCGACGGCGGCCTGTGGATCGCGCTCATGTCGCCGAAGGCGATCGCCCGCACGGCGGAGATCAAGGCGAGCGGCCGCTACATCCCCGCGTTCCTCGACCTGCAGATCGCGGTCGACAACAGCCGCCTCGACCAGACCTACAACACGCCGGCGCTCGCGACGATCCTGCTCATGGCCGAGCAGGTCGACTGGTTCAACGCCAACGGCGGACTCGACTGGACCGTCGCGCGCACGAAGGAGTCGAGCGACGCGCTCTACGACTGGGCCGAGGCGTCGGCGTACGCCACGCCCTACGTCGTCGACCCGGCGCTGCGCTCGCAGGTCATCGGCACGATCGACTTCGACGACTCGATCGACGCGACGGCCGTCGCGAAGGTGCTGCGCGCCAACGGCGTCGTCGACACCGAGCCCTACCGCAAGCTCGGCCGCAACCAGCTGCGCGTCGCGATGTTCCCTGCGGTCGACCCCGACGACGTGCGCCGCCTCACCGCCAGCATCGACCACGTGGTGTCGGCTTTGACCGGCTGACATGGGCGACGTCCCGCTCGGTACGTCGCTGAGTCCTGCCGTCGTGCGGGACCGCGCGACGTGGCTCGCGTACGTCCAGATCGGGCTCTTCGGCTACTTCCTCTACGCCTTCGGCCCGTCGATCGCCCTCCTGCGCGACGACCATGGCTACACGCGGACCGTCGCGTCGCTCCACGGCACGGCGATGGCGGCCGCGTCGATCACCGTCGGCTTCCTCGGCGTGCATGTCGTGCGTCGCGTCGGTCGCGGGCCCTTCCTGCGCATGGGCTCGGTCGCGATGGGCCTGGGCATCGTGGTCTACACCGGCTTCTCGCCGCTGTGGGTCACCCTGCTCGGCGCGTTCATCGCGGCCTTGGGCGGGACGGCGTGCATGGTGGGCGTGAACGCCTTCCTGCCCGACCACCACGGTGCCGCCGGACCGCGCGCGATGACCGAGGCCCACGGGCTCGGTGCCGTCATGGGCCTGCTCGGCCCGCTCGCCGTGGGCCTCGGCGTCGCGATCGGGTGGGGCTGGCGGGTCGGCCTGCTCGCCACGGTCGTCGGGCTGCTGATCCTCGAGCTCGTCCGCGGGCGTCGGGTCGAGGAGTTCGACGGCCCGCACGGCCACCCCGACGACGAGCCCGGGCACGCTCCGCACGGCCCGCTCCCGCGACGGTTCTGGATCGCGATGGCCGTGTTCGGCATGTGCGCCGCCACCGAGTTCAGCCTCACGCTGTGGGGCAGCGACCTGCTGCGCGACCGCGCCGGACTCGGCGAGGCGGCAGCCGCGGCCGCGCTCGTCACGCTCGTGGGCGGGATGGCCGTCGGCCGGGTCGCGGGGGCGCCGCTCGTCTCCCGGTTCGACCCCGACCACGTGCTTGCCGCGACGATGGTGCTCACGATCGCGGGGTTCGCGGTCGCGTGGATCTCCGGCTCGTCGGTCCCGATGCTGGTCGGCTTCGTCCTGATCGGGCTCGGCCTCAGCCTGCAGTCGCCGCTCGCGATCGGACGCGCGGTGATCGCCGCCGAGGGCCAGGCCGACCGAGGCGCGGGTCTCGCCTCCGTCGCCGCGGGCCTCGCCAGCGGCACGGCCCCGTTCGTGCTCGCGTCCGTCGCCGATCACCTCGGCGTGCACACGGCGTTCCTCATCGTCCCGGTCTTCATGGTCGTCGGGATCGCGCTCGTGCGGTCCGCGCCGGTCGACGTCCTCGCACTCGTCGACTGACGCGGCGCGGCGGATCCGCCTTGTCCGGGCGTCGTCGCCCCACCATGCTGGTCGCCACCGGCCTCATCGAATCGAGCTCCCGTGACCGAGCCCGCCCCGCTCCCCCGCGTGGTCGACGAGTCGCTCGTCGCGGTCTCCGTCGAGATCCTCGTCGACGCCTTCTACGCCGATCCGCTCTGGGGCTGGGCGTTCCCGGACGACGCGGCGCGCCGCGCCCAGCACCGCGCGGTCTGGACGATGGCCGTCGAGGGCGCGATCCGCTACCCGTGGGTGCGCCTCGCCGACGGCGACACCGCGACGGCCGTGTGGATCCCGCCGGGGGGCACCGAGATGACCGAGGAGGACGCCGACCGGTTCGAGGAGCTCGTCGCCGAGCTCCTCGGTCGTGACGCGCCACGTGCGCTCGACGCCTTCGGCGCGCTCGACGCGCACCACCCGCACGACGAGCCGCACTTCTACCTCAGCCTGCTCGGCACCGCGTCCGCGCATCGCGGCCACGGCCACGGCCTCGCCCTGCTCGCCGACTGCCTGCGCGAGATCGACGCGCTCGGGATGCCGGCGTACCTCGAGTCGAGCAACCCCGCCAACGTCGCGCTCTACGCCCGCCACGGCTTCGCGCCGCACTCCGCCATCGCGATCCCGCACGGCGGCCCCGAGATCACGACGATGTGGCGGCCGCGGTCCTCATCGGCGTGATCTCATCGCGTGGGGCAGGGGCCGTCGAGCGGTGTCGGGGGCGGGGCGCTGTAGTCGGTGAAGTCGCTGGCGCTCAGGTGCATCACGCCGGAGTCCCCGACGCTGCCCTGCAGGCAGAACGCTCCGGACGCCGCGACCCAGCGAGCGGAGTAGCCGGCCGGGAGCTCGGCCGTCCCGACGTACCTGCCGTCCGGGGAGGCAGGCGCGGCTCCCACGTCGCCGGACAGGACCGTCGGTCCCGACGCCGGCGACATGGTGGTGAGTCCGGAGCTCGAGAGCGCGACGGCCAGCCACTGCGCCAGGGACTGAAGCACCCGCTCGACCTGGTCCCGGGACGAGCCGTAGTCCTTCGGCGCGGCCTTCTGGTAGCCCTCGAACACGGCGCGTCCGACGTCGGTCAACCGGTCCTGCGGGATCTTGGCGTAGATCGCGGCCACGTCGAGCGCCGGCGTCGACGGCGCGCTCGGCCGCTGGCTGAACGCGAGCTGCCAGGCCAGCAGGTTGCTCTCCGCGGGAGCGGGCGTGAGCGCGACGCCCGGACCGGGCGCATCGCAGGAAGTGACACCTCGCGGCCAGAGGATGAACGAGGTGACCACGCTGGCTGCGTTGGTCTTGGGCTGCGCCGCGAAGATCGAGGGCGTCGCGATGACCCAGCCGGCCTGCGTGCCGCTCGGCTGGCCTTCCTCCGGCGTCGCCACGATGCAGTTGTACGGCGGCAGGTTCACCGTCGCCGCGACTCCGACCACGCCGGTGTCGGCGACCGGGCCGGTGCGGACCACGCTCCACGCAGTCACGAAGGTCGCGTACTGCATCATCGCGTCCATCTGCTCGGGCGTGACCTCGGAGTTCGTGATCTCGTTGCGGTTCAAGCGATCCGGCAGCCAGTGCGCGAGAGGCACGGCAGCGAGCGCGACGACCACGGCGACGGCCGTCCCCACGACGATCCGGCGACGACGCCGGCGTACCCGACGCTCGACGGCGCCGAGCCGATCGGCGACACGCGGCGGCGCGTCGGTGGCCCGACGCAGGGACTCGCGCAGGTCCTGCTCGGTCAGCGGCATCACCGCACCTCCGTCCTGGCTCGGTCCGACGTGAGCCCCTCGTCGACGCGCAGCGTCGCGAGGGCCTTGCTGGTCTGCGACTTCACGGTCCCGGTGCTGATGCCGAGCAGCTGCGCGGTCTCGGCCTCCGACAGGTCGTCGAAGTAGCGCAGCACGACCACGGCGCGCTGCCGCGGTGGCAGCCGACGCAGCGCCGCCTGCACCTCGTCCTCGTCGACGACGCGTCCGGTGGCATCACCGACCGAGGTCTCGGGAAGCACCTCGGTCGGGCGCTCCCTGGTCCAGAACCGCCGGCGCCAGGCGAGGTAGGTGTGCAGCATGACCTTCTGCACGTAGGGCTCGGGGTTGCCCGAGATCCGCGACCACCGGCGCCAGCAGGTCGCGAGCGAGTCCTGCAGCAGGTCCTCGGCGCTCGCCCAGTCACCGGTGAGCAGGCGCGCCGTACGCAGCAGCGCCGGCGACCGCGCCACCACGAACTCCGCGAACTCCGGCCGCTCGGCCATCGTCTGCCCCTCGCCCCCGCGGCCGTGTCTCGGCCCTCTCACCGTTGTAGTGGCTGGACCCCTCGGAAGGTTGCCCGCGACGCGCACGTACTTCCCGACGCCTCAGTGCCGCATCCGACGCCCGGCCAGCACCGCTACGCCGACCGCTCCCCCGATCGCGGCGACTGCCAGCGCGACGCCCACGGGCCCGACCGAGGCGCCGCTCCCCGCCGCGGCCGCGGACGCAGAGGAGCTGGCGGGTGCGGTCGGGCCGCCGGGCGCGAGCGTGACCGTCGAGGGCTCGGGCGTGGCCGACCCGGACACCGAGGGCTGTGCCGTCACGGAGGAGGAGACCGCGAGCGGCACCCACCAGAGCTCCGCCTCGCGCTCGCCGGCGACGAGGAGCCCCCGGTCGCCGGGGGCGAACGTCACGGCCTCGCCCTGGAGCTCGAACGGGAGCTCCACCCGGGTCGGCGCCGCCAGCGAGGCGGCCGAGACGGGTGCGTCGTAGAGGTAGGCGCGCAGGTAGTCGCGGACGACGTAGCGCGTCCCGTCGCGCGACATCGCGGCGTCGGTCGCGATGCCACCGACGTCGCCGACCGCGACGCCGCGGGTGATCCGCGCGGTCGAGAGCGGGACGCGCCAGACGGTGCCCGCGGCGAGCTGCTTCGTGACGACCCAGACGTCCGCGCGGTCGGGCGACGCGATGATCCCTTCCGCGTTGTGCGGCATGTCGGCGTAGGTGAAGCGGTAGGTGACGGCGTCGACCTGCTGGTCGACGAGACGAGCGGGCTCGCTCACGGCGTGCAGACGCACGGACGGCCAGGAGTCGCGGTTGTCGCCGATGTCGCCGACCCACAGCACCGGCCTGCCCTGCGGATCCGTCCCGGTGGCGATCGCCTCGATGTCGCGTGCGCCGATGTTGTCGATCCTGATCCGCGCGAGCGTGCGGCAGGTCGTGCCGTCGACGGCGTAGAGGTACGGACCGCCGCCGGAGTCGTTGTGCACCCAGTAGACCCCCGGATGACGCCGCGACCAGGTGATGCCGCTGATCTCGACGAGCCGCGGATCGCTGAACCGGCAGACCACGTGCGGCGCCTGCGGATCGTCCGCCGCGAGCGCGGCCGGTGCGGCGGACGCGCACGCGACGAGGACCGATGCCGTCGCCGCGAGCGCGGCACGCAGCGCCGCGCGGCGGGTCACGGGCGGGCGCGCTCCCGCGCGACGCGCACGTCGTCGGCGATCCGCTCCGCCAGGGCCGGCACGACGTGCCACTCGGCCACGAGCGCGTCGTGGTCGGCGAGGTCGCTCGCCGACGGCGGCGCGCCGGTGCGCACGGCGCGGATCATCAGGTTGCGGTTGGTGTGCTCGTCGCTGACGAACTCGACCGTGTCGACGCGGTAGCCCACGATGCGCAGGAGCGAGGCGCGCAGCGCGTCGGTCAGCAGGTCGACGAACCGCTCGCGCAGCAGCCCGTGCCGCGTGACGGGCGACCACTCCGCCGGCGTGTCCGCCTTCGCTACCTGCGACTGCAGGTCGTGGTGGCAGCACGGCGCCGCGAGGATCACCGGTGCGCGCCACCGGATGGCACGTGCGAGCGCGTCGTCGGTCGCGGTGTCGCACGCGTGCAGCGCGACCACGACGTCGGCCGATGGCTCGTCGCGCGCGTCGGCGATCGTGGCAGCCTCGAAGGTGAGCTCGTCGCCCCAGCCGAGGACGGTCGCGAGCTTCGTGTTGCGCTCGCGCGAGTCCTCGCGGACGTCGACACCGTGCACGCGCACCTGGAGCCCGCGAACCTTGGCCAGCCAGACGTAGGCACCGATCGTGAGATAGGCATGGCCACAGCCGAGATCGACCAGGCGCCAAGGACTCTCGGCGGTCGGCTCGTGCAGCGATCCCGCTTTGCGCGCGTCCTCCACGGAGGCGTCGAGCAGCCGCACGAACTCCTCGACCTGGCGGTACTTGTCCTGCCGGCTCGGCTTGATCCGACCCTCGTGGTCGGCCACCCCGACGGCGGTGAGGAACGTGCGGACGTCGTCGTTGCCGACGTCGAAGAGCCGCGGCTTCACCCGGTCGTGCTGCGCCGGCGCGGCCTCAACCGTCTCCCCGCGCGCGGCACGGTGCACCTGTGCGTCGCCCTTCTTCGTGATCCGGACCTGCAGCACCTCGGTGCTCGTCTCGACGTGCCAGTTGCCGAAGCCCTGCTCGAGCAGGGCGTCGACCGCCTCGCCCGCGGTCGAGGTGTCGTGGTTCGCGGAGAAGGCCTGCCGTTCGTCGTACGTCGTCACCTGCAGCCGGACGCCGCCCTTGAGCGCGACCGGGCGCAGCTCCGCCCGACGCCAGGCGAGCGGCACGCCGCGGCGACGGCCGGCGGCCACCGCACGGACGAGCGTCGAGGCGTCGAGCAGCCGACCGCGCAGGTCGGCTCGCACGTCGTCCCAGGAGTCGGGCACTCAGGTCGTCGCCATCGCGAGGCGCTCGCGGAGCAGGCGCAGCGCCGTCTGGTCGCCGATCGTCGCCACGCTGTGACCGCCGGGCCTGCCCCACACGTGCAGGAGGAGACCGGACGGTGCACCGGCGACGAAGGCGTCACCGTCGGTGCCGCCACCCGACACCGTCACGACGGTGCGCGAGAGCGTGACCGTCCAGGCGTGGTCCGACGTCGACAGGAGCACGGACTGGCCGGCTGCATCGTCCTGCGGCACCTCGTCCCACGGCCAGGTGAGCCAGCCGAGCAGCTCGTCGACGCCGTCGGCGGCGAGGTCGTCGGCGATCGGGTCCGCACGGTCGAGGCCGTGCACGGCGGTCTCGGCGTCCCAGCGGTGGACCGCGGTCTCCTGAGCCATGCGCCGGATCCAGAACCCGAGGGTCTGCTCGGCGGGCCACCAGGCCCACGTGGGGGTGAGCGGGTCGCGCGCGGTGAGCCGCTCGCGGAGCTCGGCGTAGACGCTGCGGAGCACCTCGCGCGGGTCCTCGTCCGCGTCGAGGTCGCCCCAGTCGCCGGACTCGGGCGACGGCGGCTGCGCGTTCAGGTCGATCGCGACGACCTTGTGCCGGTAGACCCCGATCACGTGCGAGAGCAGGTCGCGCACGGTCCAGCCCGGGCAGCCCGGGACGTCGGCGGCGAGGTCGTCGGACGCCGCGATCAGCCCCTCGAGGTCGGAGTCGAGGAGCTCGAGGTAGCGCTCGTCGGGGAGGCGGGTGCCATCGAGGCTGGGCTGCTCGGTCATGGGGCGATCCTGCCATCCGTCGGCCGCCGCCGGGTCTCCGCGCCGTCGCAGCACCTAGGGTGATGGCGTGACGCAGGGACGAGGTGGCTCCGCGAGCGCGCCCTCGGCCGCCATGATCGCCGTCGCGATCGCCGTCGTCGCGGTGGTCGGCCTCATCGCCGGTGCGGTGTGGGGCCAGATCGGGCGCGACCCCTCGTCCGCGAGCCCGGACGTGACGACGTCCACCTCGACGTCACCCAGCGACTCCCCCACCGAGACGAGCGAGTCGCCCACGCCGAGCGGGGCGTCCGAGACGCCGACCGATGCGACCTCGCCGCCGGTGAGCCCCACAGGCACCGCGCCCACCGCGCCGGCCACCACCACGACGTCGGCGGACGGCTGGCGCCTCGGCTCGTGGCGGATCACCAACACCGGGACCCTCGGCGTCGACACCACGGCACGCAACACCGCGACCGGCATGCGGTCGGCCACGCTCGTGCTCTACGTCTACGTGAACGGCGAGCTGATCGCCACCACGACGGCCGTCGTCACCGACGTACCAGCCGGGGGGACCGTGCCCGTGCACTTCACCGGCGCCGACCCGTGGAAGCCCGGCCAGAAGGTCCTGCTGCTCCAGACGGCCTGACGGTCGGGACCCGGCGCCGGCTGCCGGAGCGCGGTGCGGGCGACGCGTTCTCGCTGTCGCCGCCGGTACGCCGGATGCTCAGCGGCCTCGCCAGGCGGCGAACAGGACGAGGCAGAGCGAGGCGGCCAGGACGCCGAGAGTGACGTAGCGACGCGTCCGGGGGTTCACGCCGACAGCGTACGGCGGCTCCGGGGTAGCCTCGAGCCGTGCCCGACGCCGACCTCCCCGAGACCGCGCCCGTCGGCTCGGCGACGTCCGGCGAGGCTGCGCCCCTCACGAGCACGACCGAGCTCGAGCCGCTCGATGTCGACGGCGTCGGGGCGATCCTCTTCGGCACGATCGCGTGGACAGTGGCGCTGGTCCTCTGCCTGCTGCTGCGCGACCGGCTCGCGGCCGACGGCCGCTCGTGGTTCACCTGGGTGTGCCTCGCGGGCGCGCTGCTCGGCCTCGCCGGCCTGTGGTTCGTACGCCGCCGGGCCGCGGTCTACCGCGCGGCTGGCCACTGACCTCAGGTCAGAGGATCTCGTCGGGCTCGATGTCGTCGACGTCGTCGAGCACGAGGGCGATCTGGTCGGGCGACACCTCGTCGGCGTCGTCCTCGTCGTCGTCGGCGAGGTCGTCGTCCTCGTCCTCGGACTCGTCGTCGTCGGAGTCGTCGTCCTCGTCGACGAGGTAGCCGTCGTCGTCAGCGTCGTCGTCCGCCACGGCCTGCAGGCCGACGACCTCGCGCTCCACGGCCGGGTCGACCAGGTCGGTGTCGAGCGTCCAGGCCTCGACGTCGTCGCCCAGCGACGGGACGTCGGGCTCGGCCACGACGACGACCTCGCTGCCGTCGGCCATCAGCTCGGCGACCACGGCGGGGACCTCGACGGCGAGCGCGTCCGCCGAGCGCAGGTCGAGGTCGTCGAGGACGTTCTCGTCGATGACGATCTCGGTGACCGGGATGCCGGTGCCCTCGATCTCGCGCACGCTCGAGTGGGCGCCGCAGCCGTAGCCGAGCGCCACGACGCGGCCGTCGGCACCGAACTCGTTGGCGCAGAGCCCGAAGGCCTGGCCGAGCAGGCCACCGATCGGCTGGAGGAACCCGCAGCCGCGGCAGTGGCCGGGAGCGGCCTTGGCCATCGGGCTGTCGGGCCCGAAGTCGCCGTCGTACCACCGGTCGGCTGCGACGCCGCGGCCGTAGGGCGACAGGACCGTCTCGCGGCCGAGCCCGAGCTGCCACTGCTCGGGGCGCAGCGGGGTGAGCGTGCTCGAGGTCTCGTCGTCGGTGTCGAGGGCGTCGGCGCCGCCGTAGCCCGGCTCGAGGCGCGGGTCGTCGAGGGCGGTCGGGTGGAGGTCGCCGGGGCCGAGGTCGCCGGGGCGCACCCGCTCGGTCCACGGGACCCAGACCGGCGCGAGGATCGCGTCGTCGCCGGGGAGCAGCACGACCTCGGACACCGTGGCAGCCTCACCGTGCGGCACGACCGCGACCGTGACGGCCCAGGCCCAGCCGCGGTAGCCACGGGCGAGGCAGGCGAACGTGTGGGTGGCGAGACCGTCGGAGTCGGTCGTGACGCCGACGTGGTCGCCGACGTGGTCCGCGGGCGCGATCTCGAGCACCGCGGCGCGGGCGAGGTCGACGGCCGACGACAGGACGACGTCAGGAGAAGGAGGAGTCACCGGGCCATCCTCGCACGCACGAGGCCGCCACCCGGAGGGCGGCGGCCCCGTGAGGGTTCAGTGCATCCGCTCATGCATCGAGATCGTCGGCGACCTTGCGCAGCATCATGGCGATCTGGCGGCTGTGCTTGTCGTCGGGGTAGCGACCGCGGCGCAGCGAGTTCGAGGTGCCGTCGAGGAGCTTGATGAGGTCCTCGAGGATGACGGCCATGTCCTCGGCCGGCTTGCGGGCGGCCTTCGTGACGCTCGCGGGAGCATCGAGGATGCGGATCGAGAGGGCCTGCGGGCCGCGCTTGCCGTCGGCGACGCCGAACTCCACCTTGCTGCCGGGCTTGAGCGCCTCGACGCCGGCGGGCAGCGAGGAGGCGTGCACGAAGACCTCGTCACCGTCCTCGGTGGCCAGGAAGCCGAAGCCCTTCTCGCTGTCGTACCACTTGACCTTGCCGGTGGGCACCGTTCTCATCCGTCCTTCGTAGTACGTCGTGGTCCGTCGTCCCCCGTGGGACCGACGGCCTCCCAGGCTATAGCCCGACACGCCCCACCCCAACCGAGATCCGCCGAGACGTGGCGTCGGCGCGCGTGACACCTCGCGCTCACGCCACGTCTCGGCTACCTCGCGTGCCAGGCCGTCAGCAGCGCGGTCTCGCGTTCCCTCGACATCCCCGGGCCGTCGCCCTCGGGGGGCTCGAGGAGGAGGTGCTCGACGAGCTCGGCGACCGTCTGCCGCAGCGGACGTGCGGGTAGACCCGCCACGCGTGCGGCCTCCGGGCTCGCGGCGTTGGCGCCGATCCACGGGTCGCCGCCGCCCCAGAGCGGGATCGACCCGTCGTCCTCGCCCTGCGCGAGCAGCCACTCCTCGTCCACCCAGGTCAGCGTCGCTCCGGCAGGAGCGACGACCGTGGCGATGTCCGCCAGCAGGTCGGCGAAGGAGTACGGCGGCTCCGGGGACACCGCGTGGAAGGTCCCCGCGACGTCATCCTCCACGAGGCGCACGCAGAACGCCCCCAGGTCGCGCGCGTCGATCACCTGGATCGGGTCCGTCGGGTCGCCCGGCGCGAGGACCTCCCCGCCGGCTGCGAGCCGCTGCACCCACGAGGTGAACCTTCGCGTGTAGTCCCACGGCCCGACGACGTAGGTCGGGCGCACGATCGTGGCGCGATGGCCGAAGAGCTCACGGGCGAGGTGCTCGATCGAGACCTTGAGCGGGCCGTAGGTGTCGTTCGTGACCTCGGTGACGTCGTCGGCCGCGGGCGGGAGCGTCGGCGACGACTCGTCGAAACCGGGTCCCGCGGGTGCGGCGTAGACCGACGTCGAGGAGATGACGAGGTGGCGGCCGCCGCGGCCGCCGAGCGCCGCGGCCAGCGAACGCACCTGCGCGGGGAGGTACGCCGACACGTCGATCGTCGCGTCGAACTCGCGCCGGTCGAGCACCGTGAGGTCGCCGTCGCGGTCCGCGTGCAGGTGCTCGGTCTCGGGGAACAGGTCGTCGGCACCGGTGCCGCGGTGCAGCAGCGTGACGTCGTGCTCAGCCTCGAGCGCCGCGTCGACGATGTGCCGGCCGACGAACCTCGTGCCGCCGACGACGAGGATCCTCATGCGATCTCCTCCTGCTCGGCGCCCGACCCGGCGTCCTGCCGCGTCCACGTGCGCCACCACGCGACGAACCCGGTGAGGTCGTCGAGGACCACGTCGGCACCTGCCTGCGCAAGGGCCTCGCGACTGGTCGGGCCGGTCGCGACCGCGACCGCCACCGCGCCGGCGCCGCGCGCACCCACGACGTCGCCGACGTGGTCGCCGACGTAGACCGTCGCGCCCGCCTCGCGAAGGGCGTCCGACTTCGTCTCGGCGAAGCGCTCGCCGACCACGTCGCGCACGAGATGGTCGAGCCCCACCTCGTCGAGGACCGCGCGGACGTGGCTGTCCTTCTTGGCACTCACCACGAGGATCGTGCAGCCGTCCCCCGTCACGGCCTCGAGGGCCTCGCGCGCACCCGGCAGCACGGCCTGCATCGCGAGACCGTGCGAGAGGTAGCGCGCCCGGTAGATCGCGAGCGCCTCGGGATACGGCACCTCGGGGATGTAGTCGGGGAAGACTCGCTCGAGCGGGAGGCCCACGCTGGCACGGACCTCGGCCTCGTCGATCTCGACGCCGTACGCGCGGCAGGTGTGCCGGATCGAGTCGACGATGGCGTCGGCGGAGTCGACGATCGTCATGTCGAGATCGAACCCGATCACGGCTCCCGGCAGCATCACGGGTCCGACCCTAGGGCCGCACGACCGCCGTCGGTTCGCGGGATGCCCTCCCGCTGCCGTAAATTCGTGCGGATGGCCACGAAGCGCTCGGGATCGACGACGTCCTCGCGACGTACGTCGACCGCGCCGCGCCCCCGGTCGCTCGCCGAGGACCTCCGGGCGCGCAGCGACGAGGCCATCGCCACGCTGCTCGCCGCGCGTCCCGACCTGGTGCACCCGGTGCCCGCCGACCTCGGCGCGCTCGCGACCCGGGCCACCACCGGGCCCTCGACGGCACGCGCCCTCGATCGCCTCGACGAGCTCACCCTGGCCGTCATCACCGCGCTCGGCGGCCTCCCCGACCCCGCGAGCTACGCCGAGCTGCTCGCCGGCATCCCCGGGGTGTCCACCTCGCGGCTGCGCCCGGTCGTGGACCGGCTGCGGACCGTCGCCCTGGTCTGGGGCGACGACGACGAGCTCCACCTCGTGCGCCCCGTGCGCGAGGCGCTCGGGGCGCACCCAGCAGGGCTCGGCCCGGCGATGGCCGAGTCGCGCCGCGGTGTCGCGCCCTACGCCGCAGACCCCTCCCTCGTGACGAAGGTCCTCGCCGACGCGCCCGACGGCGCGCGCGAGGCGCTCGACCGCCTCGTGTGGGGGCCGCCGATCGGCCGGATCGAGGGCGCCGAGCGTCCGGTCGACGTCGCCAGCGCGCGCAACCCCCTGGAGTGGCTCCTGGCGCACCACCTCCTCGAGCCGACCGGCCCGGACACCGTCGTCCTCCCGCGCGAGATCGCGCTGGTGCTGCGCGACGGCGCCCTGGTGCGCGACGTCATGGCGGAGCCGCCGGCGGTCGCGCACACGGACCGCACGCCGGAGCTCGTCGACCGCACGGCCGGCCAGCAGGCGTTCACGTTCACTCGCCTCGTCGAGGACCTGCTCGAGGCGTGGTCGTTCGCGCCTCCGGTCGTCCTGCGCAGCGGCGGCCTGTCGGTCCGCGACCTGGGCCGCACGGCCGCCGCGCTCGACCTCGACGAGGAGGGCGCCACGCTCGTCGTCGAGATCGCGTACGCCGCCGGCCTTCTCGCCGCCGATGGCGAGGTCGACGAGGTCTGGTGCCCGACGCCGGCGTTCGACTCGTGGCGCGCCCGGTCGGTGGCCGAGCGTTGGGCGCTGCTCGCGCAGACCTGGCTGCTCATGACGCGCACACCGGTCCTCGTGTCGGGACGCGACGACGCCGGTGCGCGCGTCAACGCGCTCGCGCGCGACACCGAGCGCTCGCTCACGCCAGAGGCCCGACGCGCCCTCCTCGAGGAGCTCGTCGCGCTCGAGCCGGGGCAGTCGCCCTCGCACACGTCCCTGCTCGCACGGCTGAGGTGGCGCCGGCCCCGGCGTACTTCGTCGCTGTGGTGGTCGGTGGTGGAGGCGACTCCCGAGGAGGCCGAGCGGATCGGTGTCACCGGGCTCGGGTCGCTGTCGACCCACGGCCGCGCGCTGCTGGCGTCGGTGTCGGCCGAGGAGTCGTCCGCCGAGGCCCGCGCCGCCACGCGCATGCCGGGGCGCACGCCCGTACCGTCCGAGGTCGTGACGGCGCTCGAGCCGCGGCTGCCGAAGCTGCTCGACCACGTGCTGCTCCAGGGCGACCTCACGGCGATCGCGCCCGGACCGCTCGAGAACGACCTGGCCCGCGAGATGTCCCTGCTCGCCGATGTCGAGTCCACCGGCGGCGCGACGGTCTACCGCTTCAGCGACGCCTCGCTGCGCCGCGCCCTCGACGCGGGACGCTCGGCCACCGACATCCTCGCCACGCTGCACTCCCGGTCACGCACGCCGGTCCCGCAGCCCCTGGAGTACCTCGTCACCGACGCCGCGCGCAGGCACGGCGCGCTGCGGGTCGGAGTCGCCTCGGCTTACCTCCGCTGCGACGACACCTCGACCGTGTCGGAGATGCTCGCGGACCGTCGGCTCGCCACCCTGCGCCTGACCCGGCTGGCCGACACCGTGATCGCGACGACCACGGCGGTCGACGTCGTGCTCGACCGGCTGCGCGAGGCGGGCTACTCCCCGAGCGCGGAGAACTCCGAGGGCGCCGTGGTCGTACGCCGCCGCGACGAGCGCCGCACCCCGCCGCGACCCCGGCCGCCGCGGCTCTCCGTCGAGCCGCCCGCTCCCACCGAGGCGATGCTGTCGGCCGCCGTGCGTGCGCTGCGCGCCGG
>JADGOZ010000074.1 GCA_017882705.1 Candidatus Nanopelagicales bacterium
CTGTCGAAGTCGAGGCAGTAGCGGTCAGGGTCGCCGCTTCCCGTGACCGGGAGGCGGAGTCTGAACCGCGTCAGCAGGGCCTCGTGGCGCCTGATCGTCAGTACTCGACACGCCGCAGTCGCGCACGGATCGGGCGTCGGGAGTGCGCTTCGCGGTTGAGCACGTCCATGTCGAGAGTGCCCTCGATCCCACAGCCGTCGCAGTGCACCGAGACCATGCTGTCGTCCGGTAGTTCTGCGCGCAGCGTGGTCCAGCCGTCTCGGTGCCGGACTCGCAGGCGCCCATCAGTCAGCATGTCGCCGATGTGGCTCAGGCACTTACTGCAGAGGATCAGCTGCCGGCGATCGACGGCCGGTGTCACAGCTCGCCCAGATTCAGCGTGCGTGCCTCGACAGCGGCTCGGTCCGAGGCCTGAGCCCGGGTGTAGCGCAGGAGCATGTCGGGGCGGGTCCAGCCGGCGACGGCCATCAGGCCGCCCTCGGAGCCGCCGGCGGCCAACCAGCGGTGGGCGGCGGTGTGCCGGAGCCTGTGGGGGTGGAAGCCTTCGATCCCGGCCAGGGTTGCACGGTAGCCGAGACTCTTGTGCAGCGCGTCGTAGCTGAACTCCTTGCCTCGCTCGCCCAGCCGAAGAGCCGGTGTGTCGGCGAGTCGGCGTCCGCGACGCAGTCGGATGTAGCGGTCGAGCGCCTTGGACGTCTGGGGGCCGAACGGAATGACGCGGCCCCTGCCGCCCTTCCCACGAACCACCAGGGCTCGGCCTTCAGCGACGTTCACGTCCGCCAGCCGCATGGACACGACTTCCCCTGCCCTGGCTCCGGTCTCCAGCATGAGGCGAAGGACGGCCTCGTCCCGGCGGTCACGGAACTCCGTCCCCGCACAGGGCTGGACGCCGTGTGCTGGCCACAGAGTCTTCTTGACTAGGAGCGCTGTGCGAGTCCAGTCCAGAACGCCAGACGCCCCGAACTCCTTGGTATCAGTGGAGTATCGGGGCTTCGTGGGTGTGTCGCCTAGTCCAGGTAGTCGCGGAGTACCTGGGAGCGGCTGGGATGACGCAGCTTGCTCATCGTCTTCGACTCGATCTGGCGGATGCGCTCGCGCGTGACGCCATAGACCTTGCCGATCTCGTCGAGGGTCTTGGGCTGGCCGTCGGTGAGTCCGAAGCGCATCTTGACCACGCCTGCCTCGCGCTCGGACAGGGTGTCGAGCACCGAGTCGAGCTGCTCCTGCAGGAGGGTGAACGACACGGCGTCGGCCGGGACGATCGCCTCGGAGTCCTCGATCAGGTCGCCGAACTCGCTGTCGCCGTCCTCGCCGAGCGGGGTGTGCAGCGAGATGGGCTCGCGGCCGTACTTCTGGACCTCGACGACCTTCTCGGGCGTCATGTCGAGCTCCTTGGCCAGCTCCTCCGGGGTGGGCTCACGGCCCAGGTCCTGGAGCATCTGACGCTGCACGCGCGCGAGCTTGTTGATGACCTCGACCATGTGCACCGGGATGCGGATGGTGCGGGCCTGGTCGGCCATCGCGCGGGTGATCGCCTGACGGATCCACCACGTGGCGTACGTCGAGAACTTGTAGCCCTTGGTGTAGTCGAACTTCTCCACCGCGCGGATCAGACCGAGGTTGCCCTCCTGGATCAGGTCCAGGAACAGCATGCCGCGACCGGTGTAGCGCTTCGCGAGGGAGACGACGAGGCGCAGGTTGGCCTCGAGCAGGTGGTTCTTGGCGCGGCGGCCGTCCTCGGCGATCCACTCGAGGTCGCCGCGGTTGGTCGCGGACATCTTCGCGCCGGAGTTGAGCTTCTCCTCGGCGAACAGACCGGCCTCGATCCGCTTGGCGAGCTCGACCTCCTGCTCGGCGTTGAGCAGCGGGACCTTGCCGATCTGCTTGAGGTAGTCCTTGACCGGGTCGGCGGTCGCACCCGCGACGGTGACGGTCTGGACCGGCTCGTCGGTGTCGTCGACGTCGGAGATGACGAAGGCCTCGGACTCCTCCTCGCCCTCCTTCGCCTCCTTGGCGTCGCCCTCCTTGGCCTCGCCGGTGACCTCGGCGATCTCCTCGGCGATCTCCGCCTCGAGCTCGACCTCGAGCACCGCTGCCTCGGTGAGGTCGACGTCGACGACGGCCTCGAGGTCGGCCTCGTCGATGTCGACGATCTCGACGGCGTCCTCGCCCTCCACGACCAGGACGACCGACACGTCCTCGTCGTCGCCGGCCGGCGCCTTCGCGCCCTTCGCCGGCGCGGCCTTGCTGGCGGCCTTCGCCGGGCTGGCCTTCGCCGGGCTGGCCTTCGCGGCGGACTTCGCCGGCGTCGCCTTGGTCGCAGGAGCGGCCTTGGCCGGCGCCTTCTCGGCGGACTTCGCGGCCGGCTTGGCCGCGGACTTCGTCGCGGGCTTGGCGGTCGCGGTCTTCGCCGCGGTCGCGGCAGGAGCCTTGGCGGCGGTCTTCACCGGGGCCGGGGCCTTGGCCGCGGTCTTCGCAGGGGCCTTGGCAGGGGTCTTCGAGGTGGCCTTGGTCGGCTTCGACGGCACGAACGAACCTCTCGTCATCGGGCAGGCACGCACCTGATCACCGAGGGGGTCACGTGGGCGTGCGTGGTGAGGCGGTGCGCAAGGGGCGCTCCGCGGAACATTCTCACACGCCCCGAGCATTCCCCCGAACCGGGGCACGCCGGGCCGACGGGCACGGCACGGGGAGCGTGGTCGTGTCTAGTGCTCCAACGACGGAGGGACCGGATCCGTGCCCGGCGCCAGCCGGAGCAGCACGGCGACCGAGGCCAGGACCACCGCCACGCCGAGGACCTGCACCACCCCGATCGGCTCCCCGAGCAGGACCACGCCGAGCACGACGGCCACCGCCGGCTCGACCGTGGAGATCACGGACGCGTCGGTGCTCGGGATCCGCGCCAGCCCCGCGGTGAGGAACAGGAACGAGACCACCGTGCCCACCACCGACAGGCCGAGCGTGGCGGCCCACCCGGCGGCGTCGGTCGGTCCGTGCGACCCGGTGACGAGCGCCGCGACCGAGAACGTGACCCCCGCGCCGGTGATCACGAGCGCCGTCGTGAGGAGGGCACCCACGCCGTGCACGAGACGGCCCGAGAGCACGACGTAGCAGGCGAAGCCCACCGAGGCGGCGATCGCGAGCAGCACGCCGACGAGGTCGACACCATCGACGGCGCCGACGGTGAGTGCCGCTCCCCCGACGGCCGCCAACGAGCAGAGGGCCACCAGGCGCGATACGGGCTGGCGCAGAACGACCGCGGTGATGAGCACGACCCACATCGGATACAGGAACAGCAGCACCTCGGCGAGGCCGGCACCGATGTGGTGCAGCGAGGCGAAGTAGAGCGTCACCTCGGCCGGGAGGACCACGGCCCCGAGCAGCAGCACGCGCAAGGTGGTCGAGCGGGCGGGCCGCTCGACTCCACGTCGCGCGGCCTGCACGAGCACGATCACCCAGAGGATGGCCGCCGCGGAACCGAACCGGAGCGCCAGCAGGGCGTAGGCGTCGACGCCGTGGGCGTAGGCGACCTTCCCGAAGATCGGAGCGACCGCGAAGGAGGCCGCGGAGCCGAGCACGCACAGGACGCCGATCCGTCGGCGTCGCGCGTGGTCGTGGGTGGGCGCCGTCACCGGACGGACGTCGTCATGACGACGCTCGCGCCGCGGCCTTGGCCTCCTGCTTGAACCTCCGGACCTCGGCCAGGCTGGCCGCGTCGACGACGTCGGCCACCGAGCGGTACGACCCGGTCTCGGAGTACGGGGCGCAGGCCTCGCGCCACCCGCGCGGCCGCACTCCGCACTGCTTGCCCAGCAGCGCCATGAGGATCCGGGACTTCTGATCGCCATAGCCGGGAAGGTCGAGCACGCGGTGGTGCAGCGCCGCGCCCGTCGGGACCGCCCGCCAGATGGCCTCCGCGTCGCCGGCGTACTCCGTCACGACGCGGCGGGCGAGGGACTGGATGCGTCCGGCCATCGCGCCGGGGAAGCGATGCACGGCCGGCGGGGTCGACACGAGGGCGACGAACTCGTCGGCGTCGTACGCCGCGATCCTCGCCACGTCGAGCCGACGCGGTGTCCCCATCCGCTGGGCCAGCCGCCACGGCCCGAGGAAGGCACGCTCCATCGGCATCTGCTGGTCGAGCAGCAGGCCGACGAGCAGGGCGAAGGGATCGCGTGAGAGCAGTGCGTCGCCACGGTCGTCGAAGCAGAGCTGCAGGACGGGCGGTGACGACGTGCTCGATCGGGTTCCCACCTGCTCACGCTACTGCGCGAGCAGCGCGGACGCCGGGGTCCGTCCGGCCGGTCAGGGAGCCTTGACCGCCAGCACGGGGCAGGACGCGTCGAGCAGGATCTGCTGGGCGTTGCTGCCCATGATCAGCTTGCCCACGGGCGTGCGGCGGCGCAGCCCGATCACGATGAGGTCGGCGTCGACCTCCTCGGCGACGGCGATGAGGTCGTCCGCCGGGTCGACGCCGCGGACGAGCTGGCGGATCTCGTGCTCGACGCCGGACTCCTTGAGCACGGCCTCGACGTCGCCGAGCGACTCGTCGAGCTCCGCGGCGACGGTCTTGTCGAGCGCAGCGCCGCCCCTGTGCGAGTTGATGACGATGAGGCGTGCACCGCGCTGCTCAGCCTCGACGATGGCGCGGCTCAGCGCGGCGTCGCCCTCCGGCGTCTCGACGTAGCCCACGACGATCGGGCTCCCGATGGCTCCCATCGATCCTCCTTGGTGTGCGACGACCAGCCCGGCGACCGGTGCGCAGCGCGAACCTAGCGCCTCCAGGTGCCCGGATGGCTCAAGACGGCAACGAACCTGCCGACACCCCCAAGGTGAGCATCGCCCCCGTCCGCGCGTCGGCCGCCCTCACCGCGGACCTGGACCGGGCTCGCCGCACCCGCGGCCTCGTCGAGGAGCTCATCGCTGCGCCCTCGCTGCTCGGACCGGACTTCACCCCGATCCGTCGGCTCGACACGACCGCGCCCGGCCTGGCCCCCCTCCTGGGCTGGAAGGCACGGGGCCGAGGGACCCCCGGGACCGACATCGCGGACACGCTGACCCTGCTCGCCCAGGCCGCGGAGCTCGGCCTCGTCGAACGTCTCGACTGGGCCTTCCGCGCCCACACCTTCGACGTCGCGGTCGACTCCGGCATGACCGGAGAGCTGCACCTGACCCCCGAGCCCGAGACCTTCGGGACGGCGTGCCCGCCGCGGCTCGCCGTGGCGATCCTGCGTGGTCGGCGCGCACTGTCGGTCTGCGCCGAGCTGCACGACGACTCGTTCGCCGACGCGCGCCGCCTGCTGGCCGCCACCGAGGAGATGCGCGGCTGGGGCTGGCAGGTCGTGCTCTCCGACCTCTCGGGCACGACCACCGAGTCCGAGGCACTGCGCCTCCTGCCGTCGCTGCGCCCGGCCTACGTCCAGATCGACCTGGACCGACCGGAACGCCCGTCCGATGCGGCCGCGGCCGCGTGGCGCGACGCCGCGCTCGACGCCGGCGCGCAGCTCATGGCGCTCGGTGTCGACACCGGGGCCCGGCTGGAGTCGGCCATCGACCTGGGCGCGACCTACGGCCGCGGCTCGTTGCTCGGCCGCCCGGTCGCCCTTCCCTCCTGATCGGCACCGCCGCACGGCCCGAGGGCGTCCGCAATCAGCCGACGAGATGGGCGTGCGCGGCGCGGACGACCACCGTGACCGAGCCACGCTGCGTCAGCGGAGCACCGGGGACCGGGAACGGCCCCAGTCCCTCCACGGTGAACTCCGCCCGCCAGACGGACTCCACGGTGGCGACGAGTCGCCCGGTACCGACGTAGACGTGGCTGACCGACATCGTGGGCCAGACACCGCCCGGGGACGATGTCCAGGCGCCGGTGCCGTCGCCGTAGTCCCAGTGCCAGCGCACGCGCGAGGTGAGACGCACGTCGAGCCCCAGCACGGAGAGGTCGGCGCCCTGGATGCCCTGGGCCGGCTGGCCGGACCGGAACAGCGTCGGGATGCGGACCAGGGATCCCTCGGCGGGCTGGACGCCGACACGCACGGGTGGGAGCAGCGCCTCGGCGCGGTCCCGCACGGTCGAGCCGACGTCGGTCACCGTGGCCGGCGGGGTGTCGCCCTGGCAGGCCCGGCCGACGTCGGCCCAGCTCTGGCCGGGTCGCAGCAGCCAGATCCGCACCGGCACCGTCCCGACCGGGCACCCCAGGGACTGTCCGCGGCAGTTGCCGGCGGCCGCCTCCGCCTTCGTGCACAGGACGCTGACCCGCCACCGGCAGTCCAGGCACGACGCGGTGGCGCTGCGGGCACCGGGGTCCCCCCGCCACTGCGAGCTCGGGACGACGAGCCCGCCGGTGCCGACGTAGAGGTCGTGCGCCGGATCCGGGCTGACGCCCACGGCAGCGCGGGCGACCGTCGGCACGGACGACGCCGCCACCACCGGCGCGGCGACCAGGGCCGTCGACGCGGCGAGGACGGGCAGCGCGGCGAGGAGCAGCACGACGAGGGGACGAGGCACGCGACGACAGTAGGGACGCGTGCCGGAGGCGCGCCAGACTCGCTGAGCGACTGTGGAGGAAGGGTCACCCACCCGTGTCACGGGCGCCACGGCCGTCACACCGGGCCCAGCAGTCACGCCCCGGTCGATGCCCGTTCGCCGGGCTCCGCGACGCCTCCCGTGTCCTCCCCGAGGATCTCCCCCACGCTCACCTCGCTCATCATCGCGACCCACGTCCACGGCGGCGTGCCGGTGTCGAGGGCGGCGGACACGAGGGCCGCGAGCGAGTACGCCGGATCCGCGACGAGCGCCCGCTCGAGCGCGACGCGGGCGGCTGCGCCGTCGCCGTCGACCCAGGCGCACACCGCCAGCACCGAGGCAACCGGCGCCACCGCGGCACCGGAGGTGCACCGGACCGCCTCGGCGAGGATCGTCCGCGCGGACGCGAGCACCTGCGGCTCGGGGTCGACGGTCAGGGTGCGCAGGAGCAGGTCGCGCGGACGGATCTGCCCGCACAGCCAGCCCACCATGACCACGAGCCGCGCGAGCGCCGCCTCGTTGCGCGGATCGGTCGCCAGCGAACGCGCGCCAGCGACGACGTGCTCGACCCTGCCCTGCGTCCCTGACGGCATGCGGATCACCACGCCGTCGCGGGCCTGCTCGACCGCGCGGCGCAGCGGGTCGTGGGCCGGTCGTTCGTCGAGGCTGTGCACGAGGGCGTCCCGGGAGGGCAACGGGGCGCTCCCGTGCGCGACGAACGTGGCCCGCACCCGCAGCGACTCCGCGATGTCGGCCACCCGGCCCTCGGGCGGGCAGCAGGCGACGTCCTCGCACCAGTAGGAACGGATGCGGTCGCCGACGACGCACACCGCGTCCAGGGCGAGGATCCCGGCCAGTCTCAGCTCGTCCGCGAGCTCGTCCACGAGGTCGAGGTGCGGGAGCTCGCGCGTCCCGTCGTCGCACCAGGGATCGTCGACCGGCCGCGGGTAGACCGCCAGGATCACCTCGAGCGCCCCGGCCTGCGGGAGCGCAGCCAGCGCCGTCGCCCATGCGTCGAGGACGTCCGGGGCGTCGGCCTCGGGGTCGGGCAGGTCCATCCGCATCGTCACGCGCACCGTGCGCTGCTCGGGCGCGAGCCCGAGCAGGACGAGGGACGCCGCCGGGTGGAAGCCCACGAGGTGCGGGACGAGCGCGGGCAGGGAGTCGGGTCCGCGGACCACGAGGGCGGTGCTGGCGGGTGCGTGGGTCATGACCGCACCGAACTCCGCGGCTGCGACCGCGACCGCCGACGTCGGACCCGCCTTGGGGACGCCGCGCGGCGTGCGACGCGGTGGGGACGGAGGCGGCCGCGCCGGGGTCAGTCGTAGACGGCGGTGGCGATCGCCTCGACGGTCTGCTCGACCGACCACGCCTCGGAGCCCTCGATCTTGGGGACGAACCCGACGAGCATGCCGTCGCGCATCACCTGGGCCTCGAGGCCCGCAGCGCCGTCGACGTCCCACAGCGCCTCACGACCGTCGGACAGCACGATGCGCACGCCGAAGCGAGCCACCGAGCCCCGATAGAGGTGCGCGAAGACGCGGCGCTCCTGGAGCGCCGCGACGACCTGCTCTGCCTCCGCCTGCTGCATGGGCCCGAGTATGGCCGAGCGACCTTCGGGACGCGCTCACACCATCCCGATGACGGCGCGTCGCGCCTGCAGCACGTGGGCGGCCAGGTGCTCGTTGGCGATCCGGACCCAGCCCGCGACGTCGACGGTCCCCTGGCTCGGGTGGACCGCCGTGCGCGTCCAGAGCTCGGGCGACATCGACGCCAGGAGGCGCACGTTCACGTGGCGCAGGGCGAGGACGAGCGTGAGGGCGTCCGCGGCCGGGCGGACGTCGTAGCCCAGGACTGCGGCGTAGCCCTCCTCGTCCCAGGGCTCCCAGGTCGGGGTGTCCGAGGCGATCATCTGGCGCAGCCGGACGGACTGGTGCAGCTCGGCATCGGCGAGGTGGTGCAGCACCTCGGCCACCGACCACGAGTCCTCACCCGGCCGTCGGTCGAGCAGCTCGCCGTCGCCGACGTTGGCGTCGGCGAAGACCTCGGCGAGATCGTCGAGATGGTCGGTGTAGGCGGCGAGCGCCTCGATCCGGCTGTCGTCCGCGAACAGGGTCACGTGCACGTCGTCGGCCATGCGGCGAGGCTAGTCGTCAGGGCGAGGGTGGCACGACGACGGAGGGCGCCGTAGCGTGCGGCCATGGTCGAGCCGGTCTACGCCCCCGTCATCGTCACCGCGCTCGGCGCCTTCAAGGCCCTCGGCCTCAAGCTGCACGTGACGGGCGGGGAGAACGTCCCGCGCACCGGTGGCGCGGTCCTCGCCAGCAACCACGTGAGCTACCTCGACTTCATCTTCGCCGGCCTCGGCGCGCACCCGTCGGGTCGCTACGTCCGCTTCATGGCGAAGGACTCCATCTGGAAGAACCCGGTGGCAGGCCCGCTGATGCGGGGCATGAAGCACATCCCCGTGGACCGGGAGGCCGGCGCCGAGTCGTTCCGCGTCGCGCTCGACGCGGTGCACGCCGGTGAGGTCGTCGGGATCTTCCCCGAGGCCACGATCTCGCGGTCCTTCGAGCTCAAGGAGTTCAAGAACGGCGCACCGCGGCTCGCCCAGGACGCCGGCGTCCCGCTCATCCCGACGATCGTGTGGGGCACCCAGCGGATGATGACGAAGGGCCGCCCGAAGGACTTCTCGCGCGGCAAGGCCGTCACCGTGGCCGTCGGGGAGCCGATCGACGTGCCGAAGGACGCCGACCTCGACGCAGTGGGTCGAGACCTTCACGCCGACATGAGCCGTCTGCTCGACGACGTCATCGCCGCCTACCCGCAGGCGCCGGCGGGGCCCGACGACACCTGGTGGATGCCCGCACGGCTGGGCGGGTCAGCCCCCACGCTGGCCGAGGCCGCCCGGATGGACCGGCTCGAGGCGGTCGAGCGGGCGAAGCGCGCAAAGGGCTGAGCCCCAGAGGTTCACGGCATAGGCACAGGTCGGCGTCGCACCCCGGAACCCGTTAGCCGGACCCCCCTCACCGACCCCGAAACGGCGTGGGACACGATACGGGCATGCGCTTGGACCACGTCTCGTACGCCGTGAGCCACCACGAGCTCGTCGACACGGTGCAGCGGCTCGGCCAGCAGCTGGGCGGCTCGTTCGTCGACGGGGGTCGCCACCCCCGGTTCGGCACCCGGAACTTCGTCCTCCCGCTCGAGGGCGGCACCTACGTCGAGGTCGTCGCCGCCCTCGACCACCCCGCGTCCGACAAGGCTCCCTTCGGCCAGGCCGTGAAGGCCCGTGCCGAGGACGGCGGCGGCTGGCTCGGCTGGGTCGTCGCCGTCGACGACATCACCGCGGTCGAGGCGCGCCTCGGCCGCCCGTCGGTCGAGGGCCACCGGGTCCGGCCCGACGGCTTCGACCTCACCTGGAAGCAGCTCGGCGTCATCGACGTCATCGACGACCCGTCCCTGCCCTTCTTCCTGCAGTGGACGAGCGACCCGGCGCAGCACCCGTCGCTCGCTGGTCCCGTCCATGTCTCCGCCGTCGCGTGCGAGCTCGCCGGCGACAAGGAGCGCATCCGCGAGTGGCTCGGCGGCGAGGTCGACTCGCCGATCGACTCCACCGACATCGAGTGGGTGGAGGCCGACGAGCCCGGTCTCGTCGCCGTCCTCTTCCGCACCGCCAACGGCGACATCGTCCGCATCGACTGACCCACGTAGCACGAGGACTGCCCGCACCCCACGGTGCGGGCAGTCCTCGTTTCCCGGTCCGTGCGGGTGGAGTCAGTCGGTCGGCTCGTGCGCGTGCGGCTGCGGCGGGGCGAGGTGCGTGACCACCTGCAGGCCGAGCGCGACCGCCTGGCCGATGAGCAGTGCGAACAGCACGGTGCCGATGCCGAAGGTGCCCCCGAGCGCCACGCCGAGCACGAGCACGACGACCTCGATGCCGAGGCGGATCTGACCGACCGGCCGACCGGTGCGGTGGTGCAGACCGGTCATCCAGCCGTCACGCGGCCCCGGGCCGTGCCCGGCCGTGAGGTAGAAGCCGCTGCCCAGGCCGATCGTCGCGACGCCGAGGAGCACGAGGGCGAACCGGGCGACGAGGTTCGACGGCGTCGGGATGAGGTCGTAGGTGAGCTGCAGCGCGACCGGGATCACGAGGATGTTGAGGACCGTGCCGAGACCCGGCCTCTGCCGCAGCGGGATCCAGAGCAGGAGCACGGTCATCGAGATCAGGAAGGTCAGCCAGCCGATGTCCCAGCCGGTCCGCAGGCTCAGCCCCTGGGCCAGGACGGTCCACGGCGAGGCGCCGAGGTCGCCGATGAGCAGGAACGCCTCGCCCATGCCGAACAGCCAGAGGCCCACGAGCAACGAGGCCATCGACCCGGGGGTCGGGCGCCAGACCTGCCGGGCGGTCCACCGCGACCGGGGCACGGTCCGCGCGCCCTTGAGGAACGCGAGGACTCGGCGTACGCCGGGGTTCTCGGGGTTCTCGGTCACGGGCGTCACTCTGGCAGGGCACCGCTCGCGGGACCGGGACGTTCCGACCCGTGGACTCGCCGTGTCACACCGGCGCGGCGAGGAGGGCGTCGAGAGCCTTGCCGATGCGCTGCGGGCTCACGGGGTGCTTGGTGCCGAGGTTCTGGGCGAAGAGGTTCACGCGCAGCTCCTCGATCATCCAGCGCACGGCCTGCGCGGCGGCGGTCTCCCGCTCGGCGGGGTGCAGGGCCTCGAGGGTGGCGTGCCAGCCGTCGACGACGCGCTCCACCTGCGCCTGCCGCTCGGCGTCGCGCCCGGTGTCCTGCGGCGCGGTGTCGAGCCGGCGCAGGACCGCGCGCAGATAGCGCTGCAGGTCGGGGAGCCGGTCGACGCCGGCGACGGTGATGAAGCCGGCGGGAAGCAGGTCGTCGAGCTGCGCGGTCAGGTCGTGCCTCATCGCCGTCAGCTTCGGGGAGCTCACTGCCGACAGCGCCATCCGCGCCTCGGTCGCGAGCTCCAGGATCGCCGCGGCCTGCTTCACCGTGCGCAGGAGGTCGTCGCCGATCGAGTCCCGCGCCGCCTCGAGGCAGGCGGAGTAGGCAGCCGGCGTGAAGGGCAGGCCGTCGTGGAATCCCAGCACCGTCCGGGTGGCCGCGTCCTGCGTCGCGGCGTGCACGACACCGGCGTCGAGGCAGGCGAGCATGGCGTCCTCGATCAGCAGCGGCACGGAGCCGTGCGGCGTACGGCCGAGAGCGAGCTTCTCGCGCGTCGACAGCACGCCGACGACGTAGCGGACGGGCGGCGTCACCGAGAGGCGCAGGAGCCGGCGTACGCCGGACCGCATGGCCACGACCTGCTCGGCGTGGGTCACGAGGACCTGCAGGTCGACGGACGTCTCCGCGTCCACGAGCGCGGGCCAGCCCTGCACCACGTGGTCGCCGTGCGTCTCCTCCACGACGTACGGGACACCGCCGACCGGGAAGTCGGTCAGGCAGCGCAGCTCGACGCCGCGCGAGGCCTGCGAGATCGTGCGCTGCACGGCGGGGGCGAGCTCCTCCTGCAGCGTCGCCACGTCCTTGCCGCTGGCGAGCACCGCACCCGAGTCGTCGACGACGCGCAGCGTGACGCGCAGGTGCTCGGGCAGCGACTCCGGCGCCCATGCGTCGTAGGGCACGACGACGCCGGTCAGCCGGGTCAGCGCGTGGCCGAGGGCGTCGAGCAGGCCGTGCCGCTGGTCGCCCGTCTCGAGCAGGGGCAGCACGGCCCGAGCCGTGTCGGGCGCTGGCACGAACGACGTACGCAGCCCCTTCGGCAGACCGCGGATCAGCGCAGTGACGACCTCCTCGCGGCGACCCGGGACCTGCCAGAGGAAGTCGTCCGCGTGCGCCTGCGGCAGCAGCGCGACCGGTAGGTCGACCGTGACGCCGTCGTGCTCGGCGCCGGGCTCGAACGCATAGGTGAGCGGGAGCTCCGCGTCGAACGACCCGAACGTCCAGCGTCGCGGGAACTCCCCCTCGAGGTCGTCCGCATCGTCGCGCACGAGCAGCTCGCGCGGGTAGGTGAGCAGGTCGGGTGCGTCGCGACGCGCGGTCTTCCACCAGCGGTCGAAGGCCCGCATGTCCGTGGCATCAGCCGGGATCCGCTGCTCGAAGAACTCCACGAGCACCTCGTCGTCGACGACGAGGCCCCGACGGCGCACGCGATCCTCCAGCTCCGTCACCTCCGCCACGAGTCGCGCGTTGTCCGCGACGAAGCGGTGATGGCTGTCCCACTCCCCCTGCACGAGCGCGTGCCGGATGAACAGCTCGCGCGACACGACGGGGTCGATCCGGGAGTACTGCACGTGACGGCCGACCACGAGGGGTACGCCGTACAGCGTGACCCTCTCGTCGGCGATGACCGCGCCACGCCTCTTCGACCACCGCGGCTCGGAGTAGCTGCGCGACACCAGATCGCCCGCGACCTGCTCGACCCACTCCGGGTCGATCCGCGCGGCGACACGACCGAACAGCCGGGCGGTCTCGACGAGCTCGGCCGCCATCGCGAACGCCGGCGGCTTGCGCGACAGCGCCGAACCCGGGTGGATCGCCCAGCGCGCACCGCGGGCGCCGAGGTAGTCGCGGCGAGCCGTGTCGTAGGACCCGATGTGCGACAGCAGTCCGGCGAGCAGCGCCTTGTGCACGGCAGCAGGGTCCCCCGCCGCCGTGGAGACGTCGGCCGATCGCCCCGGTCCCACCGCGATGCCGAGGTCCTTGCACGACTGGCGCAGCTGTGCGTGGACGTCCTGCCACTCGCGGATCCGCAGGTAGTGCAGGAACTCGTCGCGGCACATGCGCCGGAACGCGTTGCCGGTGCGCTCGTGCTGCTGCTCGCGCAGATAGGTCCACAGGGCTAGGAAGGACAGGAAGTCGCTCGTCGGGTCCCGGAACCGGGCGTGCTGCTGGTCGGCCTGGGCCTGCTTGTCGACCGGCCGCTCGCGCGGGTCCTGGATCGAGAGGGCGGACGCGATGACGAGCACCTGGTCGACGACGCCCTGCTTCTCCGCCTCGAGCACCATGCGACCGAGCCGCGGGTCGAGCGGCAGACGTGCCAGGCGGCGACCGACCTCGGTCAGCGTGACCACGCGGTCGGGCTGCAGCGCACCGAGCTCGCGGAGTAGCTGCACGCCGTCGGAGATGTTGCGCGCGTCGGGCGACTCCACGAACGGGAACCCCGCGATCTCGCCGAGTCCCAGCGCGGCCATCTGCAGGATCACCGACGCGAGGTTGGTGCGCAGGATCTCGGGCTCGGTGAACTCGGGGCGCGCGAGGAACTGCTCCTCGGAGTAGAGCCGGATGGCGATGCCGTCGGCGACACGGCCGCATCGTCCCGAGCGCTGGTTCGCCGACGCCTGCGAGATGGCCTCGATCGGCAGCCGCTGGACCTTGAGGCGCGAGGAGTACCGCGAGATGCGCGCCGTGCCCGGGTCGACGACGTAGCGGATGCCGGGCACGGTGAGCGAGGTCTCCGCGACGTTCGTCGCGAGCACCACGCGGCGGCCGGGGTGCGGCTCGAAGACGCGGTGCTGCTCGGCCGACGACAGCCGCGCGTAGAGCGGCACGATCTCGGTGTCGCGGAGCTTCAGAGCGGCCAGGGCGTCGGACGTGTCACGGATCTCGCGCTCGCCGGACAGGAACACGAGCACGTCGCCCGGACCGGCGTGCTGCAGCGACACCACGGCGTCGCAGATGGCTTGCCCCTGGTCGCGGTCGTCGCCGTCGTCGATGCCGTAGGGCTCGTAGCGGACCTCGACCGGGTAGGTGCGACCGGAGACCTCGACCACCGGGGCGGGCGTGCCGTCGGCACGGGCGAAGTGCTCGCTGAAGCGCGTGGTGTCGATCGTCGCGGACGTGACGACGACCTTGAGGTCCGGCCGCTGGGGCAGGATCTCCTTGAGGTAGCCGAGGAGGAAGTCGATCGTGAGGCTCCGCTCGTGCGCCTCGTCGATGACGATCGTGTCGTAGCGCTCGAGCAGGCGGTCGTTCTGGATCTCGGCGAGCAGCACGCCGTCGGTCATCACCTTCACGAGCGTGCGCTGGCTCGAGTGGTCGGTGAAGCGCACCTGGTAGCCGACGGCCTCGCCGAGCTCGACCTCGAGCTCCTCGGCGATCCGGTCGGCGACGGCGCGCGCGGCGATGCGCCGCGGCTGCGTGTGGCCGATCTGACCGGTGATCCCGCGCCCGAGCTCGAGCAGGATCTTCGGGATCTGGGTGGTCTTGCCGCTGCCGGTCTCCCCGGCGACCACGACCACCTGGTGGTCCCGTATCGCGGCCGAGATGTCGTCGCGCCGGGCACTGACCGGCAGGTCGGGGTAGGTGATCGCGGGCAGCGAGTCGCGACGGGCGGCGATGCGCTGCTCCGCGCGTGCTACGTCGTCGGCCACCCTGCGGAGCTGGTGGTCCTTCTTCGCTGCGTCCCGGGTGCGGCGTAGGCCGTCGAGACGGCGACCGAGGTGACGCCGGTCGCGCAGCATCAGGCCGTCGAGTCGCCGCCGGAGGTCGCCGACGTCGATGCGCGACGGCTCGGACGACTCGGACATGACGACGCCCAGGATAGGCGCCGATCAGGGGTGGAGCTTCTCGTGATTCCCGAGCATGGCGGCGTACTGCTGGATCTTGCGGGCGCGGGTCTCGGCCTTCGTGACCGTGGCGATGCGGTGCAGGACGGCGTAGCGGTTGCGCGAGTCGAGGCCGTCGAAGAACGCCCGCGCACCGGGCACGGCGTCGAGGGCGGCCGCGAGGTCGTCCGGCACCTCGGCCCTGCTCTGCGAGGAGTACGCCGCCTCCCATCGTCCGTCGGCGCGGGCGGCCTCGACCTCCGCGAGACCGCGTGGAGTCATCCGCCCCTCGGCGATGAGCCGCCCGGCGTGCTCGCAGTTGACCTTCGACCAGACGCTGCGCCGTCGCCGGGGCGTGAAGCGCTGGACCCACACGGTCGGGTCGTCGCCCGAGCGCTTGATCCCGTCGATCCACCCGTGCGCGATCGCGACCTGCAGCGCCTCGGCGTAGCCGATGCCGACGGCCCCCGAGCCGGCTCGCGGCACCCGGAGCCAGACACCGTCCGGTGCATCGCCCTGCGCTGTGATCCAGGCGGCGAAGTCCTCGGCCGTCGCGAACGCCAGGTGCGGGGCGTGGTCCACGTCTCAGTGTCGCGCGCCCCGCCGACAGCCGGTACGGAGGTCCGGCACGATCACGCCATGGACATCGACTGGGTCGGCTCGGTCCGGCTGTTCCTCCACGTCATCTCGGCGACCGTCTGGGTCGGGGGCCAGCTCGTCCTGGCCGGTCTCGTGCCGGTGCTGCGCGCGAAGGACCCCGCGCTGCCGAAGGCCGCCGCGAACGCGTTCAACCGCATCGCGTGGCCGGCCTACTGGGTGCTCGTGGCCACCGGGATCTGGAACGTCGCGGCCGAGCAGGCCGAGGCACCGACCGGCTGGAACGCCGTCCTCGCGGTGAAGGTGGCGCTCGTGGCGCTGTCCGGCGTCGCGGCGTTCCTGCACACGCGCGCGAGGACCACGACCGGGCTGGCCGTCTGGGGCGCACTGTCCGGCTTCGCCGCCATCGCCGCCGTCTACGTGGGCATCCTGCTCGCCGGCTGACGTCGCGCCGCGGCGGCTCCGACATGGCGAGAGGGGCCCCGCGCTGACGCGGAGCCCCTCTCGGTGGCTTCAGGTGCCGGGCCGCTCACGCGGCGCCGGCGCTGGTGGGACTAGTCGTCCCAAGGACCGAAGTCGTCCATGGTCGTACCTCTTCTCCTTGCCGGTCCGAGCACATCCCACGAAGGGGACCATCTCGAGGACCGTGAGTTCCCGTGGGGAAGTGTCACCGTCACGGGGGTCGGTCGTTCTCTTCAGTTGTCCGCACAGTCCTTATCGGCTGCGCGAACCCAGAACATGACACCGACTCGTCCACAACGGTACCGGACGGCCGTCGTATTCCCTAACGCTGAGTGAACGCAGAGTGCGCGTAGAGCCGCGGACGGTCACGTAGCGTCGAGATCCGTGCTCGGAACTCCTGGTCCGCCGTCGGTGTCGAGGGCTACGGTTCCTCGGGTTAGGCAGACCTGACTCGGGAGGACCTGTCATGGCAGTCATGGTGGCGATCGGAACTCGCAAGGGGCTGTTCCTGGCCCGCAGCGACGACCGGGGGAGCTGGACCGTCGACGGTCCGCACTTCCTCATGGAGGAGGTCGCGTCGGTCGCCTGGGACACCCGCCGCTCCCCCGCGCGCCTGCTGGTGGGCGTGATGAGCTGGCACTGGGGCCCGACGGTCGCGTGGTCCGACGACCTCGGCGCGACGTGGAACGAGAGCGACCACGCCTCCATCGCCTTCCCCGACGACACCGGGACGGCACTGGCCCGGGTCTGGCAGCTCCAGCCCGACGGCGAGGACCGGCCCGGTGTCGTGTGGGCGGGCGCGGAGCCGACGTCGCTGTGGCGCAGCTCCGACGGCGGCGAGAGCTTCGAGCTCGTCCGGGGACTGTGGGACCACCCGCACCGCCCCGACTGGGCGCCCGGCTTCGGTGGTGCGGCCGTGCACACGATCCTGCCGAACCCCGAGACGAGCGCCGTGACGGTCGCCATGAGCACGGGCGGCGTCTACGTCAGCGACGACGGTGCCACGGGCTGGACGCCGCGCAACACGGGCATCTCGGCGAAGTTCTTCCCCGACCCGTTCCCGGAGTACGGCCAGTGCGTGCACAAGGTCGTCGCGGACGCGGCCGGGCCGGACCATCTCTACGCCCAGAACCACGGCGGGGTCTACCGCACCACCGACGGCGGCCGGCAGTGGACGTCGATCTCCGCCGGGCTCCCCGCGGAGTTCGGCTTCGTGGCGCTCGCGTCGCCGCGCACGCCCGGCACGTTCTGGGTGATGCCGCTCGAGGACGACTCGCGACGCATCCCGCCCGGCGGTCGCATGCGCGTGCACCGCACCCGCGACGCCGGCGACACCTGGACCGAGCAGGGCGACGGCCTGCCCGACGACTCGTGGACCGTCGTGCTGCGCGACGCCGCGTGCGTCGACTCCCTCGAGCCCACCGGGCTCTACCTCGGCACCCGAGACGGCTGCCTCTACGCCAGCGCCGACGAGGGCGAGACGTGGACCGCCGTGGCCGAGCACCTGCCCGACGTCCTCTCGGTGCGCGCCGCCGTCCTGCCGTGACCGGCCCGTCGTCGGTCGGCGAGGTCACGCTGCGCCTGCCGGCGGTGCTCGCCGATCTCGCCGGCGGGCAGCGCCGCCTCGTGGTGGCGCCCGCGCCGCGCACCGTCGGCGAGCTGCTCGACCGCGTCGAGGCGGAGCAGTCCGCCGTCGTACGCCGGATCCGTGACGAGACCGGCGCGTTGCGACGTTTCGTCAACGTCTACGTCGACGGCGACGACATCCGTCACCTCGACGGCCTCGAGACGCGTCTGGCCGCGGGGTCGACGGTGCACGTCCTGCCGTCCGTCGCGGGCGGCTGACGCCAGAGGCATGTGGCCACGCCCGACTGCTGCAGGGCGTGGCCACCTCTCTCTGGTTGTCAGGACAGGCCGACGATCTCGCCGTCCTCGTCGATGTCGATGCGCTCGGCCGCGGGATGCTTGGACAGGCCGGGCATCGTGCGCATGTCGCCGCAGATCGCGTAGACGTAGCCGGCGCCGGCCGCGGCGCGCACCTCGCGGACCGGCATGCGCCAGCCCTTGGGCGCGCCCTTGAGCGCCGGGTCGCTCGAGATCGACAGGTGGGTCTTCGCGATGACCACGGGGAACTCCCCGTAGCCGAGCGACTCGAACTGCGTGAGGCCGGCCGCCGCTGCGGGCGAGAGGTCGATGCCGTCGGCGCCGTAGACCTTGGTGGCCACGGCGTTCAGCTTGTCGACGAGGGTGTCCTCGAGGGTGTAGGCGTACTGGAAGTTGCGCGAGTCTCCGGCGGCCTCGTCGACGGCGTCGACGAGGTGCTGCGCGCCGTCGCCTCCCTGCGCGACGTGCCGCGTGACGGCGACGCGCGCACCCGCCTCCTCCGCGATCTGGCGGATGACGTCGTGCTCAGAGTCGAAGTCGCCCGGGAACGCGTTGATGGCCACGACCGGGGAGACGCCGAAGCCGCGCAGGATGCCGATGTGGTGGCGCAGGTTGTCGGCGCCGGCCATGACGTCGTCGGGGTTCTCGGCGAGCATCTCCGGCGGCAGCGCCTTGCCCGCGACGACGGCGTACCGACCGGAGTGCGACTTGAGCGCGCGCACCGTGGCGACCAGGACCGCGACGTCGGGCTTGAGACCGGACACGCGGCACTTCACGTCGAAGAAGCGCTCGGCACCCATGTCGGCACCGAAGCCGGCCTCGGTGATGAGGTAGTCGCCCATGTGCGTGCCGAGCAGGTCGGCGACGACGCTGGAGTTGCCGGTGGCGATGTTGCCGAACGGCCCGGTGTGCACGAGCGCCGGTGTGCCCTCGAGCGTCTGCATCAGGTTGGGCTTGAGCGCGTCCTTGAGGATCACGGTCATGGCGCCCGCCGCCTTGAGGTCCTCGGCCGTGACCGGCTGCCCCTCGTAGCTGTAGCCGACGACCACGCGGCCGAGGCGTCGGCGCATGTCGTGCAGGTCGGTGGAGAGCGCGAGCACGACCATGATCTCGCTCGCCGCGGTGATGTCGAAGCCCGCCTGACGGGGTACGCCGTCGAGCTTCGCCCCGAGCCCGATGACGGTGTTGCGCAGCGCGCGGTCGTTCACGTCGAGCACGCGGCGCCACGCGATGCTGTGCGGCTCGATCCCCAGCTCGTTGCCGTGGTGGAGGTGGTTGTCGACCATCGCGGCGAGCAGGTTGTGCGCCGCTGTCACCGCGTGGAAGTCGCCGGTGAGGTGGAGGTTCATGTTCTCCATGGGCACGACCTGGCTGTAGCCGCCGCCGGCGGCGCCGCCCTTGATGCCGAACGTCGGGCCCATCGACGGCTGCCGCAGCGCGACGACCGGCGAGCGGCCGCGGATGGCCAGCCCCTGGGCGAGCCCGATCGTGGTCGTCGTCTTGCCCTCGCCGAGCGGCGTGGGGGTGATCGCGGTCACCAGGACGTAGGTGGCCGGCGGGCGGTCCGCGAGGGCTGCCGCGGCGGCCGGAGTCACCTTCGCGACGTGGCGGCCGTAGAGCTCGAGATGGTCTAGACCAATTCCGCCGCGGCGCGCCACCTCCTCGATCGGGAGCAGGGTGGCGCCTCGGGCGATCGCGAGGTCGGAGGGCATCGGGGTCGTGGACGTCGTTGTCACGAGGGGCAGCATGCTCCTCCCGAGGCGCGTGATGCCCGCGCATCGTCGAAAGAACGGGCGTCGCAGCGTGACGAACCCGCTGATCCTGCGGTCGACGGCGCCGGACGCCCCACTGTGGGTGGTGCACCCTAGGCTCGGCCAGGGCGCCCACCAGGGGCGTCCGAGGGGCTGACGGAGGTTCGGTGCGCCTGATCCACACGTCCGACTGGCACCTCGGCCGTGCGCTGATCCAGACCAGCCTGCTCGAGGCGCAGAGCCACTTCCTCGAGTGGCTCCTCGCCCTCGCCGTGGAGCGCGAGGTCGACGCCGTGCTCGTGTCCGGCGACGTCTACGACCGGTCCGTGCCCGCGACCGACGCCGTGGGCCTGCTGGATCGCACGATCGTGGCCTTCGCCCGCGCCGGCATCCCGCTCGTGCTCGTGAGCGGCAACCACGACAACGCGATCCGGCTCGGGTTCGGCCGTGAGCTCAGCGGTCTCGCCGGTGTCCACCTGCGCACGTCGGTCGGAGGGATCGCCGACCCCGTCGTCCTGTCCGACGACCACGGCGACGTCGCGATCTACGGCATCCCCTACCTGCTGCCCGACGCCGTGAAGGAGGCGCTCGGGGCCCAGCGCTCGCACGAGTCGGTGCTCCGCAGGGCGACGGCGCTGGTGCTGGCCGATGCCGCCGAGCGAGGGATCACCCGCACGGTCGTCCTGAGCCATGCGTTCGTGACCGGGGGCGAGGCGAGCGAGTCCGAGCGCGACGTCCGGATCGGCGGCATCGGCGAGGCACCCGCATCGGTCTTCGACGGGGTCACCTATGTCGCGCTCGGGCACCTGCACCGGCCGCAGGACGTGCCGCTCTCCGGGAGCACGACCCGGCTGCGCTACAGCGGCTCGCCGCTGGCCTTCAGCTTCTCCGAGGCGAACCACGCGAAGTCGGTCGTGCTGCTCGAGCTCGGCGCGGACGGCGTCAGCGAGGTGACTCCGATCGAGACGCCCGTCCCGCGGCAGCTGCGCGAGGTGACGGGCCGGCTCGACGACCTCGTGGCCCGCGCGTCCACCGACCTCGCAGGCCTCGCCGACTGCTGGGTGAAGGCGGTCCTCACCGACCCGAGCCGACCGTCGAACCCGATGGAACGGCTGCGCGCCGTATGGCCGCACACCCTCACGCTCGACTTCCAGCCGGACGGCGAGGGCGTCTGCGCCGCCGCGGACATGGAACGGCTGGCACGCACGACCGATCCGGTCGAGGTGTGCGAGTACTTCGTCGAGTACGTCGACCGGGTGCCTCCCACCGACCTCGAGCGGGCGGTCCTCCGCGACGTGGTCGAGCATGTCCAGCACGCGGATGCGAGCGCTTGATGCGCCTGCTGTCGCTGGAGCTGACCGCCTTCGGGCCCTACGCCGGCACCGAGCTCATCCCGCTGGAGGACCTCACGGCGAGCGGGCTGTTCCTGCTCGAGGGGCCGACCGGAGCCGGCAAGTCCACGATCCTCGACGCCATCACCTTCGCGCTCTACGGCTCGACGTCGTCGGCCGGCTCGTCGGAGGACCGGCTGCACTCGCACTTCGCCGACCCCGGCCTGACGCCGTCGGTCACGCTCGACTTCTCCGTCGGCGACCAGCGGCTCCGGATCCACCGGGTGCCCGCGCACCGGCGTCCGAAGAAGCGCGGCGACGGCTTCACCGACGAGCCGACGTCCGTCCGGCTCGAGCGCCGCACCGCCGAGGACGGCTGGCAGCACCTCGAGCACAACGCCGCTGAGATCGGCTCGATCATCAGGACGGCGATCGGGCTCTCCCGCGAGCAGTTCACCCAGGTGGTCCTGCTCCCCCAGGGCGAGTTCGCGACGTTCCTCAAGGCCGACAGCGACGCGCGCAAGACGCTGCTCACGTCCATCTTCCGCACCGGACTGTTCGACCGGGTGACGCGCGAGCTCGAGGAACGTCGACGGGTCGCCAACGCCCGCCGCGCCGACGCGCTCACAGCGGTCGGCAACGCCGTTGCCGTCGCGCTCGAGGCAGCCGGCGTCCAGGGCGAGGACGCCGATGCCGTGCGCGGCCTGCTGCAGACCGAGCGCGCGGCCGCGCTCGACCGCCTGACGACGACCCTCGGGGCGACTGCTGCACGCGCGGCGCACGACCGCGACGAGGCGGCCGTGGCCCATGCGTCCGCGCTCGCGACGCGTGACCGGGCAGAGCAGCAGTACGAGCTGCTCACCGCACTGAGTGACGCCCGCAGCGCCCTGGTCGAGCACGACCGCACCCGGCCGCAGCACCTCGAGCGCACGACGGAGCTGGCCGCCGCACGAGCGGCGGAGCCTGTGTCGACGCTGCTCGGCGAGCTCGCCCGCGCCGACGACCGGGCGCGCCTCGCCGACGCCCACCTCTCCGGCCCGGCCGCGGACCTGGCCCTGCACCCGGACGACCTCCGGTCCGGCAGCGCTGCCGAGCAACGTGCCCTCGGCGCGGCGGCCGGGGAGCTGGCGGCCACGCTCGACCGGCTGGTGGTCCTCGAGAGCGCCGTCGCCGGTCGGCGAGCCTCGCTCGCCGATGGACGGTCCGCTCTGCTGCGCGACGAGGAGGCGCTGCGTGGGCTCCGGCAGGAGCGCACCGAGCTCCCGGCCCAGGTCGGCGCCGCCGAGCAGGACCTCGCCGACACCCGCGCCCTCGCGGAGCGGCAGGCCTCCGCCACGGAGGATGCCCGCGCCCTCGCGACCAGGCTCGGGGCCGCGCGCGACCTGGCCGCGCTCGCCGCCCGGCTGGGGGCTGCTCACGAGGCCTGGAGGCACGCGGACGAGCGGTTCCGCGACGCTGACCGCCGTCACCTCGAGCTTCTGCGTCGGCACCTCGCGGGCGTTGCCGCTGCGCTCGCCGCCGACCTCGCCGCAGGTGACGCCTGCCCGGTCTGCGGGTCCACCGAGCACCAGCAACTCGCCGTGGTCGGTCCCGAGACGGCGACGGCCGACCAGGTGGATGCGGCCGACGTCGTGGCTCGGCAGGAGCGCTCGGCCACCGAGACGGCCCGGGCCGACGTCGAGGTCCTGGAGCGCGAGCAGGTCCGGCTCACGGCGCTGGCCGGTGACGCCGACGTCGAGGGCCTCGAGACCGCCACGGCCGCCGCGCTGGCCGAGGTCGCCCGCGCCGAGGCGGCCGCTGCACGGCTGGGCGCGGAGACCGACCACGTGCGCGCGCTCCGCGCTCGTCGCGACTCCCTCGAGCAGGAGATCTCCGCCGCCTCCTCGGCCGTGATCCGCCTGCGTGAGCGACTCGAGACGGACGGCGCCGCCCTGGACCGTGACGAGTCCGAGCTCGCGGAGGCGCGCGGTGCCCACCCCACGGTGGCCCTCCGCCGCACCTCGCTACGACGCGAGACGATCGCCCGCACCGCCGCGGCCGACGCCCTCGACGCGCTGGCACAGGCGACCGCCGCGGCCGACCGCCTGCGCGGTCGGGCTGAGCGCGCCGCCCGCGACGCCGGATTCGACGACATCGCGGGCGCGCGGCCCGCCGTCCGAGCCCCGGACGAGGTGGCGGCGCTCGAGTCCGCGCTGACGGCGTGGGAGAGCAGGTCCGTCGAGCTCCGCACCCGGGCCACCGACGCCCGGTTCGACGGCCTCGATCCCGAGAACCTCGCCGCGGTCGCGGAGGAGCTGCGGCGGGCGGACGAGGACCTCGTCGGCCACGAGCAGCGCCGGCTGACCACGGCCAGTGCCGCCGACGACGCCGCCCGACGGGTGGCCCGGTTCGCGGACTGCCTCGTCGATGTCCGCTCCGCGCAGGACGAGCACGCCGCGATCGTGACGGCGACCGAGCCCGTCGTCCGCCTCGCGAGCCTGGCCAACGGCACACGCGGCAGCCTCCCCATGCCGCTCACCGCCTACGTCCTACGTCGCTGGTTCCAGCAGGTCGTGCTCGCCGCGAACCACCGGCTGAGCACGATGTCGCGAGGGCGCTACGAGCTCGAGCGGGTCGACGAGGCGGCCAAGGGCGAGAAGCGCACCGGCCTGTCCCTCAAGGTGATCGATCGCCACACGGGCGAGTCGCGCAGCCCGAAGTCGCTGTCCGGCGGGGAGACCTTCTACACCTCGCTCGCCCTCGCCCTCGGACTCGCCGACGTCGTGCGCGCGGAGGCCGGGGGCGTCGAGCTCGACACGCTCTTCATCGACGAGGGGTTCGGCACGCTCGACGCCGACACCCTCGAGCAGGTCATGACCGTGATCGACGAGCTGCGTAACGGCGGCCGCGTCGTCGGCATCGTGAGCCACGTGGCCGACCTCAAGGACCAGATCCCCGAGCGGCTCGAGATCCGCCGGCTCCCGGACGGCTCGTCCACCACGACGGTCGTCGCCTGACGCGGCGGAGCGGCAGGGAACGGCGACCTACGACCCGGGAAAGCGCCTCCGGGACGTTCGCTACTCGGGTGCGCCCTCGACGGGGTGCGCGAGGTCGAGCGACCGCGTCCCGGTGAGCTCCTCGGGGCTCCGGCCGACCGCCTTGGCGAGCGACGGCGAGATCCACTCGACGATCCCGTCCGGAGACGTGCGCATGACCATGTCGGAGGAGTTCTCCGCCAGGAGCCGGAAGCTCGGCGAGGGCCGCGCGGAGGGTCGAGACCACGTCGTCGGAGCCCTGGCCGGCGCCGCTAGGACACGCGCCGGGCCGGAGGCGCGCCGACGTTCGGGCGCGCCCGATCGTTCACGCCTTGGACGTTTCTTGGACGTCGCTCACCCGGTCGGCCCAACCACACCGGGTGGCCCAGGACCGAAGCATCCTCCATGACCAGGCGCACCCCCCGACACGCGCGCACGGCGCCGACACTCGTGGCCACCGCCGGAGCTGCGGCCGCCCTCGCGTGCCTCCTCCCCGCGGCTCCGGCCCTCGCCGTCGCGCCCAGCGGCCAGGCGGTGGCCAACGACTACGGCCAGTCCGACGCCGAGGTCGCGGTCGAGGTGACGGCTGCGGTCAACGCCAACGCCGCCGTGATCCACTGGCGGGCCGTCGCCGTCGCCACCCGGACGGTCTACCAGGCCCGGTCCGCCGCAGAGGCCCGGGCCCGCACGGCCTACCTGGCGGCCGTCAAGTCGCGCTCGGCCAAGCGCATCGCCGCGACGAAGAGGGCGCTCGTCGCGGCGCACGCGGCGACGCTCCGGGCACGAGCCGCGTACGTCGCGGCTGTGGCCAAGCGCAACGCCACCGTGGCCTCGGTCACGGCATCCGTGCGCGCCACGCACTATCGACCCGTCGACGGCAGCTACGACGGCCAGCTCATCAACTACCTCGTGCCCTCCGGGCTGCCCAGTCCCCCACTGGTCCCGGAGCCGCTGCAGGTCCACGTCACGGTGTACGGCGGCCATGTGAGCGACGTCTCGGTGGTCAAGCAGGCCCCCGTCCTCAGCGACTCCAACTCCTACAACGTGATGTCCCTGAGCACGTTGACCCTCGAGGCGATGAACGCGCACGACACGGCGAACGTGCAGTCCGTCTCCGGCGCCTCGCTGACGTCCGAGGCCTTCGCCCAGTCACTGCAGTCGGCGCTCGTCGCCGCGGGCTACAAGGCCTGAGGACCGGAGATGACCACCCACCGGTCCCGTGCCTCGCGAGCCGTCGCGGCCGTTGCGGGTGCCAGCGCGCTCGCCACGTCCTGGAGCGGCGTGCTCACCGCGTTCGCACCCGCAGCCGAGGCAGCGCCGGCACCCGGCCAGGACGTCCTCAACGACTGGGGCCAGACGGCTGCCGAGGTGACCGAGGAGGTCAACCTCGTCGTCGACGCCAACGTGTCGGTGATCGCGGCACGCACCCGTTACCTCAGGGCCGTCTCCGCCTACGGCTCGCTCAAGCAGACACAGCGGGTCGCCACGGCCGCGCACGCCTCGGCGCTGCGCACGAAGACGAAGGTCGACGACGCCCGCACGGCGAGCACGCTCGCGACGGTCAACGCGAGGGTCTACGCCGCCGCCCGGGAGGTCGTGACGTCGCAGCTCGCCATGGCTCAGCTCGTCACCGCCGTGACGGCACGGGTCCGAGCCCAGCACTACGTGCTGGCGCCGTACGTCGCCGCTCCCGCAGCCCCGACCGGTCTTGCGGCCGTGGGTGCGTCCGGCCAGATCACCCTCACGTGGGCGGCTGTCGACGGAGCGACGGGCTACCGGATCTACCGCGACGGCCAGCAGCTCGGCGTCGCCGTGTCTCCCGGCTACGTCGACACCGGGCTCGACAACGGCACCACGTACTCCTACTCGCTGATCGCCACGAACGTGGCCGGCTGGTCGCCGATGTCGGCCGCTGTTCCCGGCAAGCCCTCGGTCGTGGCTCCGAACGCTCCGGACGGGCTCGTCGCGGCGCCCGGGGACGGGACCGTCACGCTCGCCTGGACCGCCACTGCCTCCGCCACGGGCTACCGCGTCTACCGGGACGGCGTCCTCGTCGGGCAGCCGACCGATCCGACGTTCCTGGACTCCGGCCTCCTCGACGCTCAGTCGTACTCGTACACCGTGCGTGCGGCGAACGGCACCGCGCTGTCGACCCCGTCGTCGGCCGTCGCCTGCACCCCGGTGGCGACCGCGCCGGCCGCGCCGACGAACCTCGTGGCAACCCCCGGCAACGCCCGCGTGACGTTGACCTGGACCGCGTCGGCGAGCGCGACGTCGTACAAGGTCTATCGCGGCACGACGGTCGTCTCGACGCAGGCGGGGACGAGCTTCGTGGACACCGCGGTCTCCAACGGCACGTCCTACGACTACTCCGTGGTCGCGATCCGGCTGAACTCGCCCGCGTCGGTGGCGTCGAGCACGGTCACGGTCACCCCGGTGGCCCCGCCGCTGTCGTCGCCCACCGGTCTCTCGGCGACCCCGGGCGACGGCAAGATCACGCTCTCGTGGGGCTCGGTCAGTGGCGCGACCTCGTACACGGTGACGCGCAACGGGGCCTACCTCACCACGACGACCGTGCCGAGCCTGCTGGACAGCGCCGTCACGAACGGTCTGACGTACACCTACACCGTCGTCGCCGTCGGACCGTCGTCGCAGTCGGCTCCCAGCGCCCCGGTGAGCGCCACGCCCGCGGCCGTCGTCGCGGGTGCGCCGACCGGACTGACCGGGACAGCCGGGGACCGGATCGCCACGCTCACCTGGAACACCGTCTCGGGTGCCACGGCCTACCGCATCTACAGGAACACCACACTGGTCGCCTCGCCGACGGGCAACTCGTTCACGGACTCGGGGCTCACGAACGGAAACACCAACTCCTACACGGTGTCCGCGGTCACGGCGACCGGCGAGAGCGCGCAGTCGGCACCCGTGTCGGTGACGCCGTTCGTGGTGACTCCCGCCGCACCGGTCGGGCTCACCGCGACCGGAGGCAACGCGCAGGTGTCGCTGTCCTGGACGGCGTCGGCCAACGCCACGGGCTACGTGGTCTACCGCGGCGCGACAGCCGTGTCGACGCAACCCGGCACCACGTTCCTCGACACAGGGCTCACCAACGGCACGGCGTACACCTACACGGTCGTGGCGACGAACGGGTCGGCGAGCTCGCCGTCGTCGGTGGCGGTGGGCGCCACTCCGGTGGCCCCCGCGCCGGCTGCGCCCACCGGGCTCACGGCGGTCCCCGGCAACACGACGGTCACGCTCACGTGGACGACCGTGGCGACCGCCACGAGCTACCACGTCTACCGCAACGGCGTGCTCGTCGGCTCACCCACCGCGACGACGTACACGGACACGGGCCGGACGAACGGAACTGCCTACACGTACTACGTCAAGGCCGTGGCGGCGACGACCGAAGGAACAGCATCGACGTCGGTCGTGGCGACGCCGGCGAAGCCGCCGGTGAACGGCACGTTCACGGGGGCCATCACGTCGATCGCGAGCGGCCACGGGACTCTCAGGGTGGTCATCGTGGTCGTCAACTCCGTGATCACGTCCTCCACCGGGACGCTGCTCACCAACGACGGGAAACAGACGGTGAGCATCAACACGACAGCGATCCCGCAGTACAACACCAAGGCGGTGGCCGCGAACTCCGCGAACATCACCAGCGTGAGCGGGGCGACCCTCACCTTCGCGGCGTACAAGTCGTCGCTCCAGTCCGCGCTCACCCAGGCGGGGCTGTGAGCACCGGCCACGGGCAGGACCCGTTCACCGGCCCGATGTCGGGTCGGCACGCCTTCGTCGACAGCGCAGCGTTCACCGGGGCGCCCACAGACCTCCGCCCGGTCTACCTGCCCTCACCGGACGCCGTGCCGACGCTCCTGGCGCCGCCCACGTCGGCGCCGGTGGCCATGCCCGCCCCGCACGTCACGCCGCAGCCCGCCCAGCACGACGTGCGCCGGCCGCACCTGCGAGCCGGCATTGCGGCGCGAGGCACGACGCGTCACCGCGGCGACGTGGCGATCACGGTGGCCGGCATCGGGCTCGGCATCTCGCTCGGCATCGGTGTCTACGCGGTCAAGGGCGGCCTGGACCTGCCCGGCGGCAAGATGCTCGCTGCGGGAACGCTCTCGGCGCTCGTGGGCACCTACCTCTGCCTGACGCTCATGCTCATCGTGTCGCGGCTGCCGTGGCTCGAGCGCGAGCTCGGGCACGACCGCATGGTGGCGCTGCACCGCTCGGTGGCGCCGTACTCGATCTTCCTGATCCTCGGGCACTTCGTGTTCACGACGATCAGCTACGCCCAGGCCGAGGAGCACACGGTCCTGGGACAGCTCTGGGACCTGGTGACGAAGTCGGCCTGGATGATGCCGGCGGCCGCGGCCTTCGTCCTCATGATGGGGACCAGCACCCTGTCCTACCGCCGGATCCGCACCCGCATGAGGTACGAGACGTGGTGGGTCACGCACCTGTACTTCTACCTCGCGGTGGCGCTGTCGTTCGGCCACCAGCTCGCTCTCGGCCCGATGTTCATCGCGCACCCGTACCAGCGCTACTTCTGGACCGGGCTCTACATCGCCGTCGGCGTGACGATCCTCGTCGCGCGGGTGATCACGCCGTTGTCCTTCTCGCGCAAGCACGACCTGCGCGTCGCGGCCGTGGTCCCCGAGGCCGACGGCGTCGTGTCCATCTACGTCTCGGGCGTCGACCTCGACCTCATCAGGGCGCGCGGCGGCCAGTTCTTCCAGTGGCGGTTCATGACTCGCGACTGGTGGTGGCAGGCGCACCCGTACTCGCTGTCGGCGTCGCCGAACCCGTCGTGGATGCGGATCACCGTCAAGGACCTCGGCGACCAGTCGGCGATGCTGCGCCGGCTGCGCGTCGGCACCCGCGTCATCGCCGAGGGCCCGTACGGCGTCTTCACGGCCGGGCACCGGCATGGCGAGTCGATCGCCGCGTTCGCCGCCGGCGTGGGCGTCACCCCGATCCGGGCCGTGCTGGAGGACCTTCCGCACGGGACCGCCGCCACCATCGTCTACCGCGTGCCCGACGCGGTCTCGGCCCCGCTCAGGGCGGAGCTCGAGGATCTCGTCACGTCGCGCGGGTGGCGCCTGCACTTCCTGCAGGGCCCCCGTCACCTCCACCCGCTGACGGCCGGCTACCTCGCGAGCCTCGTGCCCGGCCTGGCCGGCACGGACGTGTTCGTCTGCGGCCCCGCCAGCTTCACCGACGGCGTCCTCGAGGCCGTGCGCGACGCCGGCGTCCCCGAGCACCGGATCCACCATGAAGCGTTCGCCTTCTAGCGGTCGCGGCCCCGCGCCGCGCCCCCGTTGCCTGCCGCACCCTCGCACCCTCAGGAGCTCGTCATGAAGCGCGCAATCCTCGTGTCCTCGGGGACGCTGGCCGGCCTCGTGGCGGTGCTCACCTACTCCGGCGGCGACACCAACCCGGCGGTGGCCGCTGCGGGTGCGGGTGCGGGCGCGGGCGCCGGCCTCGGCGGCCCGCCGCCGGCCGAGTCCACCGATCCCAGCACGGCAGCGCCGACGGGCTCCGCCACCC
>JADGOZ010000008.1 GCA_017882705.1 Candidatus Nanopelagicales bacterium
CGGATGCGGTCGATCTCCATGTGCCCCAGGGTGATCGGCGGCAGGGCGCAGGCTGAGTCGCCCGAGTGGATGCCGGCCTCCTCGATGTGCTCCATGACGCCGCCGAGGTAGAGCTCGTCGCCGTCGAAGAGCGCGTCGACGTCGATCTCGACCGCGTCGTCGAGGAATCGGTCCACGAGCACGGGGTGCTCAGGCGTCGCCTCCGTCGCACGCGCGATGTAGTCGTGGAGCATCGGCTCGTCGTAGACGATCTCCATGCCGCGCCCGCCGAGGACGTACGACGGGCGCACCAGCACCGGGTAGCCGATGCGGTTGGCGACCTCGACGGCCTCGTCGTAGCTCGTGGCGATGCCGTGCGCCGGCGACGGCAGCCCAGCGGTGGCGAGCACCTGGCCGAACGCGCCGCGCTCCTCCGCGAGGTGGATCGCCTCGGGGCTGGTGCCGACGATCGGGACGCCGGCGTCCTTGAGGGGCTGCGCGAGCCCGAGCGGCGTCTGGCCGCCGAGCTGCACGATGACGCCCGCGATCGGGCCGACCGCGAGCTCCGCGTGGTAGACCTCGAGCACGTCCTCCAGGGTGAGCGGCTCGAAGTACAGGCGGCTCGAGGTGTCGTAGTCGGTCGACACCGTCTCGGGGTTGCAGTTGATCATCACCGTGTCGTAGCCGGCCTCGCGCAGGGTGAGGCTGGCGTGCACGCAGGAGTAGTCGAACTCGATGCCCTGGCCGATGCGGTTCGGCCCGGACCCGAGGATGAGGACCGCCGGAGTGGTGCGCGGCTCGACCTCGGTCTCCTGGTCGTAGGACGAGTAGTGGTACGGCGTACGGGCCGCGAACTCCGCCGCGCACGTGTCGACGGTCTTGAAGACCGGACGGATCCCGAGCGCGTGGCGAACGCCGCGGACGACGTCCTCCGGCATGCCGCGGACAGCACCGATCTGCGCGTCGGAGAAGCCGTGCCGCTTGGCGAGGCGGAGCAGGTCGGGAGTGAGCTCGTGCGACTCGCGCAGCGCGTCACCGATCTCGTTGAGCAGCACGATCTGGTCGAGGAACCACGGGTCGATGTTGGTGGCCTCGTGGAGCTCCGCGACCGTGGCGCCGGCCCACAGCGCCTGCTGCACCTTCTTCAGGCGCCCGTCGTGCGGGATCCTCACCGCCTCGATCAAGCCGGGCACGTCGACGACGCTGCGCTCGCCGGTCCACGCGAACGGCGCCTCCTTGCGCTCGATCGAGCGCAGCGCCTTCTGCAGCGCCTCGGTGAAGTTGCGGCCGATGGCCATCGCCTCGCCGACGCTCTTCATCGTGGTCGTGAGGGTCTGGTCGGCCGAGGGGAACTTCTCGAACGCGAAGCGCGGCACCTTGACCACGACGTAGTCGAGCGCAGGCTCGAAGCTCGCGGGGGTCTCGCGGGTGATGTCGTTGGGGATCTCGTCGAGGGTGTAGCCGACCGCGAGCTTCGCGGCGATCTTCGCGATCGGGAAGCCGGTGGCCTTCGACGCCAGCGCCGACGAGCGCGAGACGCGCGGGTTCATCTCGATGACGACCATCCGGCCGTCGTCGGGGTTGATCGCGAACTGGATGTTGCAGCCGCCGGTGTCGACGCCGACCGCGCGGATGACGGCGACGCCGACGTCGCGCAGGTGCTGGTACTCGCGGTCGGTCAGGGTCAGCGCCGGAGCCACCGTGATGGAGTCGCCGGTGTGCACGCCCATCGGGTCGACGTTCTCGATCGAGCAGATGACCACGACGTTGTCGTTCTTGTCGCGCATCAGCTCGAGCTCGTACTCCTTCCAGCCGATGATCGACTCCTCGAGGAGGACCTCGGTCGTGGGAGATGCCTGGAGCCCCGCACCGGCGATGCGGTGCAGGTCGGCCACGTCGTAGGCGATGCCGGAGCCGGCGCCACCCATGGTGAACGACGGGCGGACGACGACGGGGTAGCGCAGGTCGTCGACCGCGGCGAGGCAGTCGGCCATGGTGTGGCACACCGTGCTGCGGGCGGACTCGGCCGCGAGGCCCGAGGCGTCGATCCGCGCGACGATCTCCTTGAACTTCTCGCGGTTCTCGCCGGCCTCGATGGCCTCGACGTTGGCGCCGATGAGCTCGACGCCGTACTTCTCGAGGACGCCGTTCGCGTGCAGGGCCATCGCGCAGTTGAGCGCGGTCTGCCCCCCGAGCGTGGCGAGCAGCGCGTCGGGACGCTCCCGCGCGATGATCTTCTCGACGTACTCCGGCGTGATCGGCTCGACGTAGGTGGCGTCGGCGAACTCGGGATCGGTCATGATCGTGGCCGGGTTGCTGTTGACGAGCACGACGCGCAGACCCTCGGCCTTGAGCACGCGGCACGCCTGCGTGCCGGAGTAGTCGAACTCGCAGGCCTGGCCGATGACGATCGGGCCGGAGCCGATCACCATGACCGAGCGCAGATCGTCACGCCTGGGCACGAGCGGCCTCCATCAGGTCGCAGAAGCGGTCGAAGAGGTAGGCCGAGTCGTGCGGGCCGGCCGCGGCCTCCGGGTGGTACTGCACCGAGAAGGCGGGCACGTCGAGACAGCGCAGACCCTCCACGACGTCGTCGTTGAGGCACACGTGGCTCACCTCGACGCGGCCGAACGGGGTGTCGCTCTCCCGGTCGATCGGGGCGTCGACGGCGAAGCCGTGGTTCTGTGCGGTGATCTCCACCGTGCCGGTGATGCGGTCGAGCACCGGCACGTTGATCCCGCGGTGGCCGTAGCGCAGCTTGTAGGTGCCGAACCCGAGCGCACGGCCGAGCACCTGGTTGCCGAAGCAGATGCCGAACAGCGGCCGTCTCGCCGCGAGCGCCGCGGTGACGAGTGCGACGGCGTGGTCGGCGGTCGCCGGGTCGCCCGGGCCGTTGCTGAAGAAGACGCCGTCGACGCCGACCTCGAGCAGCCGCTCCGGGGTCGTGGTCGACGGGAGGATGTGCACCTCGATGCCGCGCTCGGCCATGTGCCGCGGCGTGGCGCCCTTCATGCCGAGGTCGACCGCGGCGACGGTGAAGCGCTTCTCCCCCACCGCCGGGACGACCTCCTCGACGTCGACGCTGACCTCGTCGGCGAGCGCGGCGCCGACCATCTCCGGGCTCGCGAGGACGCGCTCGAGCAGAGTGGCGACCGGGAGGGCTGCCACCGCGCCGCTGAACACTCCGACGCGCATCGCGCCGCGCTCGCGCAGGTGGCGCGTGATCGCCCGGGTGTCGACGTCGCTGATGCCGACGATCCCCTGGGCCTCCAGGTCGTCGTCGAGCGTGCGCTGCGCACGCCAGTTCGACGAGATGCGCGAGGGGTCGCGCACGACGTAGCCCGCGACCCAGATCCGGCGCGACTCGGCATCTTCGTCATTGACGCCGTAGTTGCCGATGTGCGGAACGGTCTGGACGACGACCTGGCGGTGGTAGGACGGGTCGGTGAGCGTCTCCTGGTAGCCGGACATGCCGGTGGTGAAGACGGCCTCGCCGAAGGTCTCCCCGACCGCGCCGTAGGCGCGACCGCGGAAGACCGTGCCGTCCTCGAGGACGAGAAGTGCGGGAGCGATGTCGGTGATCGACGTCATGCGCCGACCGCCGCGCCCTGCAGCGACGCTGTGTCGACCACAGCACCGTCGAGCACGGTGGCGCGACCGCGCAGGAACGTGGCCACGACCGACACGGGCAGCGTGCGTCCGGCGTAGGGCGTGTTGTGGCTGCGGCTCTGCAGCGCGTGGGCGTCGACCGTGGATGGTCGCGCCGGGTCGACGAGCACGAGGTTGGCCGGCTCGCCCACCGCGATCGGTCGACCCTGGCCCTCCAGACGACCGATCCGCGCCGGGCGGTAGGACATGCGGTCGGCGACGCCGGCCCAGTCGAGCAGCCCGGTCTCGACCATCGCCTCGGCGACGACTCCGAGCGCGGTCTCGAGCCCGAGCATCCCCATCGCGGCGGCGTCCCACTCGCAGTCCTTGTCCTCCACCGGGTGCGGCGCGTGGTCGGTGGCGACGGCGTCGATCGTCCCGTCCGCGAGGCCGGCGCGCAGCGCCTGGACGTCGGAGTCGGATCGCAGCGGCGGGTTGACCTTGAAGACCGGGTCGTACGACGTGACGCTCTCCTCGGTCAGGAGCAGGTGGTGCGGCGTGACCTCGGCCGTGACGTCGACGCCGCGAGCCTTCGCCGTACGGATGATCTCGACCGAGCCCGCGGTCGACACGTGGCAGACGTGCAGGCGAGAACCGACGTGCTCGGCGAGCAGGACGTCGCGGGCGATGATCGCCTCCTCGGCGACCGCCGGCCAGCCGCGCAGACCGAGCACGCCCGAGAGCGCACCCTCGTTCATCTGCGCGCCCTAGGTGAGCCGCGGCTCCTGCGCGTGCTGGGCGACGACGCCGTCGAACGCCTTCACGTACTCCAGCGCACGCCGCATGATCACGGCGTCGTGCACGCACTTGCCGTCGTCGCTGAAGACGCGGACCTGTGCGGCGCTCGTGGCCATCGCGCCGAGCTCGGCGAGCTGCTGCCCGCCGAGACCGAGGGTGACCGCTCCGACCGGCTGCACGTCGACCAGACCGGCCTCGTGACCGAGGCGCCAGACCTGCTCGACGGTGCCCGCGGTGTCGGCGACCGGGTCGGTGTTGGCCATGGCGAACACCGCGGTGAAGCCGCCCGCCGCGGCGGCACGGCTGCCGCTCTCGACGGTCTCGGCGTCCTCGCGACCGGGCTCGCGCAGGTGCGTGTGCAGGTCGACGAGCCCGGGCAGGGCGACCAGCCCGGTGGCGTCGATCTCGGTCGCACCGTCGGCCGAGGCCGCGCCCCCAGCCGTGACCTCGGCGATGACGCCGTCGCGCAGGACGAGGTCCGCCGGCTCACCGCCGAGCACCTGGGCGTGACGGATGACGTAGGTCGTGCTGCTCATCTCAGGCCTCCGTTCCGTCGCCGAGGGTCGCTCCGCCGAGGAGCAGGTAGAGGACCGCCATCCGCACGCTGACACCGTTGGCGACCTGCTCGACGATCACCGAGCGGGGTGCGTCGGCGACCTCCGCGGCGATCTCCATGCCGCGGTTCATCGGTCCTGGGTGCATGACGATCGCGTGGTCGGGCATCTGCGCCATGCGGCGCGCGTCGAGGCCGTAGCGCCGGCTGTACTCGCGAGCGCTCGGGAAGAACGCCGCGTTCATCCGCTCGCGCTGGACACGCAGCATCATCACGGCGTCGGCGTCCTTGAGGTGCGCGTCGAAGTCGTATGACGTGGCGCACGGCCACGTCTCGACGCCGACAGGCAGCAGCGTGGGCGGCGCGACGAGGGTGACCTCGGCACCGAGGGTCGCGAGGAGCAGGACGTTGCTGCGCGCGACGCGGCTGTGCAGGACGTCGCCGACGATCGTGATCTTGCGACCCTCGAGGTCGCCCTTGCCGCCGGCCAGGTGGCGACGCATGGTGAAGGCGTCGAGCAGGGACTGCGTGGGGTGCTCGTGGGTGCCGTCGCCGGCGTTGACCACCGAGCCCTGGATCCAGCCCGAGTGCGCGAGCCGGTGCGGCGCACCGCTGGCGTGGTGCCGGATGACGACCGCGTCGGCGCCCATCGCCTCGAGCGTGAGCGCGGTGTCCTTGAGGCTCTCGCCCTTGGACACGCTCGAGCCCTTGGCCGAGAAGTTGATGACGTCGGCCGAGAGCCGCTTCGCCGCGGCCTCGAAGGAGATGCGGGTGCGGGTGGAGTCCTCGAAGAACAGGTTCACCACCGTGCGGCCGCGCAGTGTCGGCAGCTTCTTCACGGCGCGGTCGGTGAGCTGTGCGAGCTCGGCCGCCGTGTCGAGCACGAGCAGCGCGTCGTCGCGGTCGAGATCGGCCGCGGACAGCAGGTGGCGCTTCACTGGTCCTCCCCGTTCGCGTGTCCGCTGATGCGCACCGCGTCCTCGCCGTCGTGCTCCGCCACGAGGACGTGCACCTTCTCCGACTTCGACGTCGGGATGTTCTTGCCGACGTAGTCGGCGCGGATCGGCAGCTCGCGGTGGCCGCGGTCGACGAGGACCGCGAGCTGGACCGCGCGCGGCCGACCGATGTCGTTGATCGCGTCGAGGGCGGCGCGGATCGTGCGGCCGCTGTAGAGGACGTCGTCGACCAGGACGACGACCTTGTCGTCGATGCCGCCGGGAGGGATCTCCGTGGGGAGCAGGGCGCGCGCCGGGGCGCGACGCAGGTCGTCGCGGTACATGGTGATGTCGAGCGCGCCGACAGGGACCTCCCGGTCCTCGATCGCGCGGATCCGCTCGGCGACCCGCTGGGCGAGGAAGACCCCGCGCGTGGGGATCCCGAGCAGGACCAGGTCGTCGGCGCCCTTGGCGCGTTCGACGATCTCGTGGGCGACGCGCGTGAGCGCTCGGGTGATCTCTGCAGCGTCAAGGACGGTGCGCGTGTCGTCAGGAGTCCTGGCAGCGGACATCTCTGCGACCCCCTTCCCCGCCTCACAGGACGGACTTAAAGGATGTCGGGCGTCCCCGACCCTACCCGACGGCCCGGGACGCCCCGGGGCGGGTTCGCCGCCTCGGGAAGTGGCATCGGTCTCGTCACGGAACGTGCCCGGATCGGCGACGGCGGCACGCTCCGCAGCCACCCGGGTGCGCTGCGTGGAGCGGAACATCCACCGAATGGCCCATCCCGGACACGCGCGAACGGGGGGTCACGCTCAGTAACATTCCCTGTGACACTCGGGACGTCCGGAATCCTCCGGTCGGTGCGGTGCCCCAGGAAGGACCCTCCATGGCCAGCGACTACGCGCGCGCCCTCGGTGCGCGACTGCGCGCCATCCGCCAGCAGCAGGGGCTGTCCCTCCACGGCGTCGAGGAGCGGTCCCAGGGCCGCTGGAAGGCTGTCGTCGTCGGGTCCTACGAGCGCGGGGACCGCGCGGTGACCGTCCAGAAGCTCGCGGAGCTCGCCGACTTCTACACCGTGCCCGTGGCCGAGCTGCTGCCCGATGCCTCCCCCGCGGCTGCGGCCGAGCCGCCGCAGCGCCTCATCCTCGACCTCGAGCGCCTCGGCCAGGTGCCGGCGGAGAAGGCGGGTCCGCTGGCCCGCTACGCCGCAGCCATCCAGGCGCAGCGCGGCGACTACAACGGCCGCGTGCTCTCGATCCGCCAGGACGACCTGCGCACTCTCGCTGTCATCTACGACGAGGCCCCCAGCCAGCTCGCCGACCAGCTCATCGCCTGGGGAGTCCTCAACCCCGAGGCCCGACGGGCGATGGACTGAGCTTCTGGCCGCTGCGCGGCGGACGTGAGCGGGCCGCCTTCGGCGGCAGCCGGTCCGTTCGGCGCGGACGGCGCCTCACGTCCCGGCGCTCACGTCGTCTCGTCCGCGTTCGTAAGACCTGCTCGATGCCCTCGACGCGATGAGGCCGCGCAGCTAGATGCCGCTCGCCACTGACGTGCCGACGCGGTGGATGCGCATGCCGTTCGTCGTGCCCGGGACGCCCGGGGGGACGCCGGCGATGACGACGATGAGCTGGCCGACCGAGGCGCGGCCGATCTCCTGCAGGCTCGCGTCGACGAGGCGGACCATCTCGTCGGTGCTCGTGGCCTTGGGGACGAGGAACGTCTCCACGCCCCAGCACAGCGCCAGCTGGCTGCGCACCCTCGCGTTGGGCGTGAACGCGAGCAGCGACAGGTCGGGGCGGTAGCGCGCCACGAGCCGCGCGGAGCGCCCGGTCTCGGTGAAGGCGATCACGGCGGTGGCGCCGACGTCTATGCCGACGTTGACGGCGGCGCGGGTGATCGACCGCGACGTGGAGTCGTTGCGGTCGACGATCTGCGGCAGCTGGTCGAGCGCCTCGCCCTCGACCTCCTCGATGATCCGGCTCATCGTGCGCACGACGTGTGCCGGGTGCGACCCGACCGAGGTCTCGCCGGAGAGCATGAGGGCGTCGGCACCGTCGAGGACCGCGTTGGCGACGTCGCTGGCCTCGGCCCGCGTCGGGCGCGTCATCGAGACCATGGAGTCGAGCATCTGGGTCGCGACGATGACCGGCTTCGCCCGGCGGCGCGCCATCGTGATGGCGCGCTTCTGCACCAGCGGCACCTGCTCGAGCGGGAGCTCGACGCCGAGGTCGCCGCGGGCGACCATGATGCCGTCGAACGCGTCGACGATGGACTCGAGGTTGTCGACCGCCTGCGGCTTCTCGATCTTCGCCAGCACCGGCAGGCGCACGCCCTCGTCGTCCATGATCCGCACGACGTCGAGCAGGTCGTCGGCGCGGCGGACGAACGACAGGGCGATCATGTCGACGCCGAGGCGCAGCGCCCACCGCAGGTCGGCGACGTCCTTCTCCGACATCGCGGGGACGCTCACCGCCACGCCGGGCAGGTTGATCCCCTTGTTGTCGCTGACGCGGCCGCCCTCGACCACCCGCGTCGTGACGCTGGTGTCGTCGACCGCGATCGCCTCGAGGGCGACCTTGCCGTCGTCGATGAGGATCGCGTCGCCGACGCTCACGTCACCGGGCAGACCCTTGTACGTGGTCGAGCAGATGTCGTTGTCGCCGTCGACGTCGTCGATGGTGATCGTGAAGATCGCGCCGGGGTCGAGGACCACCGGTCCGCCGGAGAACCGCCCGAGGCGGATCTTCGGGCCCTGCAGGTCGACCATGATGCCGACCCCACGACCGGCCGCGTCGGCTGCGGTGCGGACCCACTCGTAGATCCGCTCGTGGTCGGCGTAGGCGCCGTGGGAGAGGTTCATCCGGGCGACGTCCATGCCGGCCTCGATGAGCGAGGCGATCCCCTCCGGGCTCGCGACGGCGGGACCGAGGGTGCAGACGATCTTTGCGCGGCGCACAGGGTGACCTTATCTGAAAACGCTTGCAGGCGGATGGAGGGGCAGACCAGCGGACCGCCCCCCGGCGGTCACGTGCTCAGGGTACGACGCCCGGTCAGACGACGAGCGGTCGGGCGGTGGGCGGGATCGGCGCCGGCAGCGTGGTGCTGCCGGACAGCCAGCGGTCGACGCCGGCGGCCGCCGACCGACCCTCCGCGATCGCCCAGACGATGAGGGACTGGCCACGACCGGCGTCGCCGGCCACGAACACCCCCTCCACGCTGGACATGAACTGGGCGTCGCGCCTCACGTTGCCGCGCTCGTCGAGCTCGACCTCGAGCTGCTCGAGCAGCGGTCCGCGCTCGGGGCCGGTGAAGCCCATCGCGAGGAACACGTAGTCGGCGGGCAGCTCGCGCTCGGTGCCGGGCACGGTCTCGAAGCGCCCCCCGTGGAGCTCGACCTCGACGATCTCGAGCGCGCGGACCCGTCCGGCACCGTCGTCGACGAAGCGCACGGTGTTGACCGAGTAGATCCGGTCGCCACCCTCCTCGTGCGCGCTCGTGACCCTGTAGGTCATCGGGTACGTCGGCCACGGCTGCCCCTCGGGGCGGGTCTCCGGCGGGTGCGGGAGGATCTCGAGCTGGGTCACCGACGCGGCACCCTGGCGGTGCGAGGTGCCGAGGCAGTCGGCGCCGGTGTCGCCGCCGCCGATGATGACGACGTGCTTGCCGGCGACGTCGATCGGCGCGACCTCGAGGTCGCGCTCCTGCACGCGGTTGGCGCCGGGCAGGAACTCCATCGCCTGGTGCACGCCCGCGAGCTCGCGGCCCTCGACGGGCAGGTCGCGCCACTGGGTCGCGCCCATGGCCACGACGACCGCGTCGTAGCGACGCCGGAGGTCGGCACCGGTGACGTCGGTGCCGACATCGACGCCGGCCCGGAACTTGACGCCCTCCGCCTGCATCTGGGAGATGCGGCGGTCGAGGTGGCGCTTCTCCATCTTGAACTCGGGGATGCCGTAGCGCAGGAGGCCGCCGATGCGGTCGGCGCGCTCGAAGACCGCGACCGTGTGACCCGCCCGTGCGAGCTGCTGCGCCGTCGCGAGACCCGCGGGACCCGACCCGATCACTGCGACGGTCTTGCCGGACTGCCGGGGCGCCGGCTGCGGCGTGACCCAGCCCTCGTCCCACGCGCGGTCGACGATCTCGACCTCGACCTGCTTGATGGTGACCGGGTCCTGGTTGATGCCCAGGACGCAGGCGGTCTCGCACGGCGCCGGGCACAGGCGTCCGGTGAACTCCGGGAAGTTGTTCGTCGCGTGCAGCCGCTCGCTCGCCGCGCGCCAGTCCCCGTGGTAGACGAGGTCGTTCCACTCGGGGATGAGGTTGCCCAGCGGGCACCCGTTGTGGCAGAACGGGATTCCGCAGTCCATGCAGCGGCCCGCCTGCTTCTCCAGGTGGTCCGCCGGGAACTCCTCGTAGACCTCGCGCCAGTCGCGGATCCGGACGTCGACCGGTCGACGCGTCGGCGTCTCGCGGCCGGTGGTCAGGAACCCCTTCGGGTCAGCCATGGGTCGCCTCCATCACTGCGAGCTGGACGTCGCGGCCCTCGCGCACGGCCGCGGCCTGGGCCGCCAGCACACGCGCGTAGTCGCGGGGCATGACCTTGGTGAACCGGGTGGCGAGGTCGTTGCCGGCGAGCAACGACGCCGCGACCTCCGACCCGGTCTCCTCGTGGTGCCGTAGGAGCAGGTGGTGCAGCCACGAGACGTCGTCGTCGTCGAGGGGCAGCAGGTCGACCAGCTCGGTGTTCACGCGACCCGGCTTGGCGTCGAGCAGGAAGGCGACGCCGCCGGACATGCCGGCCGCGAAGTTGCGGCCGGTCGGCCCGAGGACGACCGCGCGCCCACCGGTCATGTACTCGCAGCCGTGGTCCCCCACGCCCTCGACGACCGCGATCGCGCCGGAGTTGCGGACGCAGAACCGCTCGCCGACGACACCGCGGAGGTAGATCTCGCCCGAGGTGGCGCCGTAGCCGATCACGTTGCCGGCGATGACGTTGTCCTCGGCGACGAACGTTGCTGAGCGGTCCGGACGGACCACCACGCGACCGCCGGAGAGCCCCTTGCCGACGTAGTCGTTGCTGTCGCCCTCGAGGCGCAGGGTGATGCCCTGCGGCAGGAACGCGCCGAACGACTGGCCGGCGGAGCCGCTGAAGGTGATGTCGATGGTGCCGTCGGGAAGGCCGTCGGCGCCGTAGCGGCGGCTGACCTCGGACCCGAGCATCGTGCCGACGGTGCGGTTGACGTTGCGGATCCGCACGCTGGCACGCATCGGCTCGCCGTGGTCGAGGGCCTCGCTCGCGAGCGCGATCAACTCGTTGTCGAGAGCCTTGGCGAGGCCGTGGTCCTGCACGGTGGTGTTGCGCAGCGGCGTGCCCTCGGGCAGCTCGGGGACGTAGAGGATCGGCGTGAGGTCGAGACCCCCCGCCTTCCAGTGCGACTCCGCGGCGCTCGTGTCGAGCAGCTCCGCATGGCCCACGGCGTCGGCGATGCTGCGGAATCCCAGCGCCGCGAGGTGCTCGCGCACCTCCTCGGCGAGGTAGGTGAAGAAGTTCTCGACGAACTCCGGCTCGCCGCTGAAACGCTCGCGCAGGACGGGGTTCTGCGTCGCGACACCCACCGGGCAGGTGTCGAGGTGGCAGACGCGCATCATCACGCAGCCCATGACGACGAGAGGGGCGGTGGCGAAACCGAACTCCTCGGCGCCGAGCAGCGCGGCGACGACCACGTCGCGACCGGTCTTGAGCTGACCGTCGGTCTGCACGACCACCCGGTCGCGCAGGCCGTTGAGCAGCAGGGTCTGCTGGGTCTCGGCGAGCCCGAGCTCCCAGGGGCCGCCCGCATGCTTGAGCGACGTGAGCGGCGAGGCGCCCGTGCCGCCGTCGTGGCCCGAGACGAGCACGACGTCGGCGTGCGCCTTGGCGACGCCGGCCGCCACGGTGCCCACACCGACCTCCGACACCAGCTTCACGTGCACGCGGGCACGCGGGTTCGAGTTCTTCAGGTCGTGGATGAGCTGGGCCAGGTCCTCGATGGAGTAGATGTCGTGGTGCGGCGGC
>JADGOZ010000075.1 GCA_017882705.1 Candidatus Nanopelagicales bacterium
CCGGCCCGGTGGTCGACGGACGCCGCCGCGGCCGCCGGCAGCTCGGCGAGGGCAGCGACGGTCGGGACACCGAGGCCGACGACGGCAGCCATGAGACGACGCGCGATCACCGGCCGCACGGTGCGCGCCAGGTCCGCGGCCGCGCGGCCGAGCCGTCCCGGCGCTCGCGAGGCACCGCGGAGCGCTGTGCCGAGCAGCCAGCGGACGGCGACGAGCGCCGCCAGTGCGAGCACCGCGCGCACGAGCGTGTCGCCCGCGACGAGCGCGGCGGGCCCGACCGGCATGAGTGCTCCTTTAATGGCGTTTACTTGCGTTTGCCTATGACAGCGTGGGATCGGGGCGGTGTCAAGCCCGGGGTCCGCCTGGGGACGACGGAGGGTCACCGCGGGTCGTCACCCGATCGGCCCAACGGCCCCGTGCCTGCCGCCGAAGGCCGGGCGTTTCTTGGACGTTCCTTGGATCAGCCGCCCCCTCCCGTCTGCCGACGTCTCTCGTAGGTCGTCGTCGACGGCCTTGTCCTGGAAGAGGCACCGCGTGGAGCTCCGGCTCGTCGTCCCGCTCGTGGCTGTCGTCGCCGTCCTCGGCACGACGGCGGCGTTCGCCTCGATCCAGAACGCCCCGCCCGGCATCACGCCGGCGTCCGACATCATCGGGTCCGCCTCCGCGATCGACGGCACGACGCCGTCCGGCTCGCCCGGCGGCACCGGGTCGCCGGGCTCGCACCCGTCAGCGTCGCCGCCGGCGACGTCCGCGACGCCGAGCAGCACGCCGGACGGTTCCGTTCCCACGCCCGGGCCCACCCGGGTCTACGACGCGAGCCCCGTCGTCGCCCCGAGCACGTCCTCGCCTGCCCCGGAGCCCCCGCCCACCTCGCACGAGCCGTCGGCCAGCCCCACCCCCGAGCCGACGCTGACGCCCTCGCCGGTCCACACGTCGCCGTCGCCGTCCCCCTCGGCGCAGCCCTCGCGCACCGCCACCCCGACACCGACGCCGTCGTCGAGCGGCGATGACGAGGGCGACCACTGGTGGCACGGCGGCCATCACCACCCGCGGACGCCGGCTCCCGCGACGGGCAGCAGCTCCTCCGGCGGCAGCTCGGTCGTCTACGACGACTGACAAGCGTCCCCTCGGTGCCGGGTCTAGCGTGAATCACGCAGGGTCACCGCGACCGGAATGAGGGACGACATGGCACGCACGAACGTGGTCACCGGCGCAGCGTCCGGAATCGGCCGGGCGACGAAGGAGCTGCTCGAGCAGCGCGGCGAGACGGTCATCGGGGTGGACCTCGCCGGAAGCGACATCGATGCGGACCTGACCACCCCGGAGGGCCGGGCGACGCTCGTCTCCGAGGTCGAGAAGCGCAGCGGCGGGACGGTCGACGCGGTCTTCGCCATCGCGGGGCTGGCTCTGCCGGTGCCGGCGACCGTCGGCGTCAACTACTTCGGGATGATCGCGACCCTCGAGGGCCTGCGCCCGCTGCTCGCCACGTCCGACGCGCCGCGCGCCGTCGGGATCTCCTCGATGGCGAGCCTGTTCCCGGTCGACGACGAGCTCGTCGCGCGCCTGGACGCCGGTGACGAGCCCGGTGCGCTCGCCCGCGCCGCCGCGATGACCGAGGAGGAGGCGGCGAACATCTACGCCTCCACCAAGCGTGCGTTCGCGCGGTGGATCCGTCGCCATGCAGCCACGTCCGACTGGGCCGGCGCCTCCATCCCGCTCAACGCGATCGCGCCCGGGATCATCCGTACGCCGATGACGGCCGACCTCACGAGCACCCCCGAGGGCGTCGAGCAGATCCTGCAGATGGTGCCGATGCCGCTGAACGGGGTGGCGGAGCCGATCGCGACGGCCTACCTGCTGGCCTGGCTCTGCAGCGTCGAGAACTCGCACCTGTGCGGTCAGGTCGTCTTCGTCGACGGCGGGAGCGACGCGGTGATCCGCGGCGACTCGACCTGGTGACCGGACCCGATCGGCCCGACGACCTGGTGGCCGCGCTCGAGGCCGACCTCGTCGCCCTCGCGGCCGCCGAGGCGGACCTCGAGCGCGACGCCGAGGTCGCCGAGCGCACCCGCATCGAGCGGACGTCGATCGCGCTGGTCGACCGGCTGCGCGGAGCGCGCGGCCCGGTCGAGGTGTCGACGCTCGGCGGTGGGCGTCATGCCGGACGCGTGGTCGACGCCGGCGACGGCTGGCTGCTGCTCGGGCACGTCCCCGTCGGTGGACGGACGACCACGGCCGAGCACCTCGTCGTGCTCGCCTCCGTCGTAGCGGTCCGCGGGCTCGGCCGTGCGGTGGCGCCGGTCGGTCGGCTGCGACCGCGCACCCTGACCTCGGTGCTGCGCGACTGGTGCCGCGACCGGTCCGAGGTGTCGGTGCTCACGACCGACGGCGGCCTCGTGCCCGGGCTCGCGTCGGCAGCGTTCGCCGACCATCTCGAGCTGTCGACCGGCGGGGGCGGCACGGTCGCGGTGCCGCTGCGTGCGGTCGCCGTGGTGAGCCGCTGAGGCGAGCTGCGGAGGATCCGGCGTACCGCTGCGGTCAGGCCTGGCGGCGGTCGGTGCCGTCGGGGTCCTCGCCGTCGCCGCCGAGCGGGTGGGTGCGGACGAAGTCGGCGGTCTCGGCGTAGAGCCTGGCGATGTAGGCCTCGAGCTCGGTCGCCTCGACCCGCCACTGGCCGCGGCCGCCGACCTTGATCGCGGGGAGGTCGCCGCTGCGCACGAGGGCGTAGGTCTGCGACGCGGAGATGTTCAGCGTCTCAGCGACGTCGGCGAGGGTGAGGAACCGAGGGGCCACCCCCGCATCCTCGCATCGGCTGACGCCCGTGTGGGGGACCAGGTCGAGCGTGTGGACGACACACGCGAGCACGCTCGGTGCATGGCCGTCGTCACGAGCCCCCAGGCCCGCCGCATCCGCACCGAGCGTCGCGACCTTCGCCTCGCGACCGGTGTCGCGCTGGTCGTCGTGTCGGTCGTCCTCGGCGCGAAGCTGCTGTCGTCCGCGGGCGACCGGGTGCCGGTCTGGACCGCCAAGCAGGGGCTCGCCGCCGGGACGACGCTGCGTGCCGACGACGTCGTCGCCGTCGCCGTCGCGTCCGACGGGCTCGCCGCGTACGTCCCCCAGACGAGCGACGTGACCGGGAAGGTGCTCGCCCGCGATGTCGGCGCTGGAGAGCTCGTGCCGGCCTCGGCGCTGGCCGACTCTGCGACGGACGCTCGCCGCCTCGTCACCGTGCCGGTCGACCCGCTGCACGCGCCGCCCGGCCTCGCCCGCGGCGAACGGGTCGATGTCTACGCCACACCGAAGGACGGCGCCTCCGTCGGGCAGGACGGTGTCACCGTGCTGCCGACGCTCGTGCTCGCGGGTGCGCTCGTCGCCGACCCGGGCTCGGTGGACACGGCCGGCACCTCGTCGCAGATCGGCGTGGTCCTCGACGTCGCGGCGACGGACGCCGACCGTGCGGTTGCTGCCGCACGCGGCGGCGACGTCGACCTGGTGCGGGTCGGCACGGGGAGCTGACGTGCCCGGACCCGTGCTCGTGCTGCTCGGCCCGACGCCGTGGGAAGGCCCGCTCGTCGCGGGTCTCGCGCACCCGGCCAGCCGCGTCGCGATCGCGCGGCGCTGTCTCGACACCGCCGACCTGCTCGCGGCGGCCGCGGCCGGTCTCGGCGCCGTCGCGCTCGTCGGCTCAGACGCACCGCGTCTCGACGCGGATGTACTGGATCGCCTGCGGCTGCTGGGGATCGCGGTGGTCGGGGTCGTGGCGGCGCGGGACGACGCCGGTGCTCGGCGGCTCGAGCGCTGGGGAGCCGTCACGGTCGTGGCGGTCGACCGCGAGGACCTCGGTGCGGCCGTCCGCGCGATCGTGGCGGCCGTCGGCACGGCGGACGCCGCGTCGACGCCCGACCCGGACGACGATCGCGGTGGTGCCGGTGAGGTGGCGAGCGGGCGAGTCGTCGCCGTGTGGGGCCCTGCGGGAGCGCCGGGGCGTACGTCGGTGGCGGTCGCGATCGCCGACGAGGCGTCGCGCGCGGGGATCGGCGTACTCCTCGTGGACGCGGACACGTGGGCGCCGTCGGTGTCGGTGGTGCTCGGTCTCGTCGACGACGGAGCGGGTCTCGCGTCCGCGTGCCGACGCGCGCTCGGCGGCGGCCTCGAGGTCGAGGCCCTGGCATCGCTGGCTCGCGAGGTGCGACCGGGATTCCTTGTGGTTCCAGGCCTTCCGCGGGCTGGTCGATGGAACGAGGTGCGGGGTGCCGCGCTCGTCGACGTGCTGCGCGTGGCGCGGTCGCTCGCGGACCTCGTCGTCGTCGACTGCGGCTTCTCGCTCGAGGCCGACGAGGAGCTCCTCTTCGACACGGAGGCGCCCCGGCGCAACGCCGCGACCTTCGCGGCGCTCGAGTCGGCCGACCTCGTCGTCGCGGTGGGCAGCGCCGACCCGGTGGGGCTCGTGCGCATCGTCGGAGGGCTGTCGGACCTGGCCGACGCCGTACCGGGTGCCGACGTGCGCGTCGTCGCGACGAAGGTGCGTGAGTCGCTGGTGGGCAAGCGAGGCAAGGCGGGCGTGGCCGAGGCGCTGCACCGGCACGCAGGCGTCGACCACGTGTGGTGCGTGCCCGACGACCGGGCGTCGTACGACGCCGCGCTGCGAGGTGGCTCGACGCTCGCCGAGGTGGCGCCGTCATCACCGGCGCGGCTCGCGCTGCGCGGGGTGGCGCTGGAACTCCTCCGCGACCTGGGTCTGCGTGACGGGACGAACAGCAGCCTACCCAGCCGAATCGTCGGAAACCGTTGACGTATCCGCGGTTTCAGGCAGGGCGGCGAGCCAGTTCCGACAGGGCTAGTGGTTGCCCATGTAGTTGTCGAAGCCGAGGCGGAGCGCGACGTTGCCGTTGGGCTGCTCCTTCTTGCCGCACCGCAGGCACTGGATCAGCCGCAGCTTGTCCTCGTCGACGATCGGGTGCCAGGCGTGGAGCCCGAGCCAGCACGCCAGCGGTTTGCTCATGCCTCGGAAGGTACGCCGTCGCCGTGGAGAAGTCCCGGGTTCGCGCCCCGCGGTGCAGCGGACCAGTCAGACGGCTCAGGGCTTGCGGTAGGGCTTGAGGACGGAACGGGCGACGGAGCGGACGTGCACGTCGTCGGGGCCGTCCGCGATGCGCAGCGTGCGCGCACTGGCGTACATCGCGGCGAGCGGCGTGTCGCCGCTGACACCGGCGCCGCCGTGCACCTGGATCGCGCGGTCGATGACCTCGCAGGCCACGCGCGGCGCGATGACCTTGATGGCCGCAACCTGACGGCGGGTCTCGGCGTCGGCGATGCCCTTGTTGTCGATGAGCCATGCGGCTTGCAGCACGAGCAGACGTGCCTGGTCGATCGCCATCCGCGACTCGGCGATGCGGTCCTGGAACACGCCCTGCGCTGCGATCGGCTTTCCGAACGCCACGCGCTCGCCGGCCCGGCGGATCATCAGGTCGAGGGCGCGCTCGGCCATGCCGATCGCGCGCATGCAGTGGTGCACGCGCCCGGGTCCGAGGCGCACCTGGGCGATCATGAAGCCGTCGCCCTCGGTGGCCAGCATGTTCGTGGCGGGCACGCGCACCTGCTCGAAGAGCAGCTCGCCGTGGCCGTGCTGGTCGTGGTACCCGAACACCGTGAGGTCGCGCACGACCGAGACGCCCGGGGTGTCCATGGGCACGAGGATCATCGACTGCTGGCGGTAGGGCTCGGCGTCGGGGTCCGTGCGTCCCATGAGGATCAGGATCTGGCAGCGCGGGTCGAGCGCGCCCGTGGTCCACCACTTGCGACCGTTGATGACGTAGTCGTCGCCGTCTCGCACGATCGAGGTCGCGATGTTCATCGCGTCGCTGCTCGCGACGTCGGGCTCCGTCATGGCGAAGCCGGAGCGGATCTCGCCGGCGAGCAGCGGCAGGAGCCAGCGCTCCTTCTGCTCGTCGGTGCCGAAGATGTGCAGCACCTCCATGTTGCCGGTGTCCGGCGCGGCGCAGTTGAGCGCCTCCGGCGCGATCTCCGGCGACCAGCCGGTGACCTCCGCGAGGCCGGCGTAGTCGAGAACCGACAGGCCGGACCCCTCAGGCAGGAAGAGGTTCCACAGCCCGAGGTGGCGCGCGGCGTGCTTGAGGTCCTCGACGACGGGCGGCAGGTCGTGGTCGCGGCCCTGCGCGGCGAGCTTCGCGCGCTGCTCGGCGTAGACCGGCTCGGCGGGGAAGACGTGCGAGGTCATGAAGCCGTCGAGCACGCCGCGCAGATCCTGCGCCTTCGCAGACGGGGTGAGGTCCATGACCCGATCTCACCACGTCGGTGTCCCGGACGTCCCGCCGCTAGGGTCGGTCGGGTGAGCGACCTCGTGGACCCGACCTCCCTCGGACTGTGGCTCGACGCCCGCGCGCTGCTCCCCGGCGCGGGCGCCCCGGCCGTCGAGGTGCTGGGGGAGGGGCACAGCAACCTCACGTTCCTCGTCGGGCGCGGCGGCGACGTGCTGGTGCTGCGCCGACCGCCGCGCGGCCCGCTGCTCCCGACGGCGCACGACGTCGTGCGCGAGGCGAAGGTGCTGGAGCTGCTCACCGCGTCGGGCGAGTCGGTCCTCGTGCCTCCGGTGCGCGGCGTGTGCGAGGACCTCGAGGTGATCGGTGCTCCCTTCTACGTCATGGACCGCTCCGAGGGCGTCGTGGTCCGCGACAGGCTCCCCGACTTCATGAGCGGCGCCGAGGGCCACGCCGCGAGGCGCACGGTCGGCACGGAGCTGCCGCGCGTCCTCGGCGCGATCCATCGGGTCGACTGGCGGCCCTTCGTCGAGGCCGGCATCGGCAAGCCCGCGGGCTACCTCGAGCGCCAGCTGCGCCGCTGGTCCGGCCAGCGCGAAGGCATCCAGGCCGCCGTCGCCGCGGCCGGGGGTCAGGCGCGCGAGCTGCCGGACTACGACGTGCTCCGCGACTGGCTCCGCGAGCACCTGCCCGAGGAGTCCGAGCCCGCGGTCGTGCACGGGGACTACAAGCTCGACAACGTCATCGTCGCGCCCTCGGACGAGGGCGGCGCGCGCATCACGGCGGTCGTCGACTGGGAGATGGCGACCGTCGGCGACCCGCGTGCGGACCTCGGCTACCTCCTGTCGTTCTGGCCCGAGTCCGGGGAGACGGTTCCGCTCGCCGAGCTGGTCACGAGCCACGGCGGCTTCCCGCGACGCGACGAGGTCGTGGCGCTGTGGGAGGAGTCGACCGGCCGGGTCGCGGGCGACACCCGCTGGTTCGTCGCGCTCGCCGTGTGGAAGCTCGCGATCCTGCTCGAGGCCAGCTATCACCGCTGGCTCGCGGGCCTCGCCGACGACCCGTTCTTCGCCCGTCTGGACGAGGGCGTCCCGCAGCTGCTGGCGCGCGCCCGGGCCATCGTCGGAGAGTGACGCTGTGTCGGTGAGTGACGCGACGCCCGAGCCGGCAACCCTGCGCGGCCTGGTCGTGGACTGGGGCGGCGTCCTCACCGGAGACCTGCGTACGGCGGTGCAGACCTGGGCCGAGGCCGACGGCGTACCCCTGGACTCCTACGTGGCCACGATGCGCGACTGGATGGGCGAGCCCTACGGCATCGAGGCGCGGCTGAACCCGATCCACGCGCTCGAGCGCGGCGAGATCACCGTGCCCGACTTCGAGTCCCGGCTCGCCGAGGCGCTCACCGTGCGCACCGGCCGTCCGTTCGACGCCGACGGCCTGCTCGACCGCCTCTTCCACCACTTCGAGCACGCCCCCGACATGTCCGGGCTCGTACGCAGGGCCCGCACCGCCGGCCTGCGGACGGCCCTGCTCTCGAACTCCTGGGGCAACGACTACCCCCGCGACGGGTGGGACGAGATGTTCGACGTGGTCGTCATCTCCGGCGAGGTGGGCATGCGCAAGCCCGAGCCGGAGATCTTCGGGCACACCCTCGACCTGCTCGGTCTGCGTGCGCAGGAGGCCGTGTTCGTCGACGACCTGCGGCACAACGTCGATGCGGCTGTCGCCCTCGGGATGGTGGGCGTCCACCACCGCTCCTACGGCGAGTCGCTGCTCGAGCTCGAGGCGCTGTTCGGGATCCCGCTGTCCTGACCTCGCGAGCTCGTCCGCCTGTGGCGCCACAGCCCGGCAGAGCCGGGGGAGTCGTGGCAGCATGAGCGCCGGGTCCGGTCGCGTCGGCCGACCCGCCCACCGGGGAGGTGCGATGGTCGACCGGCTGAGCCCTCTCGACGTGTCGTTCCTCTATCTCGAGGAGCCCACCACCCCGATGCACATCGGTGGCGTCGTGCTGTTCGAGGTGCCCGAGGGAGGCTTCGACCACGACCGGCTCGTGCACCTCATCGAGGACCGCATCGGCCTGGTGCCGCGCTACCGCCAGAAGGTGCGGTGGGTCCCGGGCCGCATCGCGAACCCGGTGTGGGTCGACGACGAGGAGTTCGACGTCGCCTACCACGTGCGCCGGTCCGCGCTCCCGCGTCCGGGCACGGACGCGCAGCTGCGCGACCTCGTGGGACGCATCATGTCGCGGCCGCTCGACCGCACCCGGCCGCTGTGGGAGATGTACCTCGTCGAGGGTCTCGCCGACGGCCGGTTCGCGATCCTCACCAAGACCCACCACGCGATGGTCGACGGCGCGGGCGCCCTCGACATCGGGCAGGTCATCCTCGACATCTCGCCCGAGCCGCAGCGCCACGCCGGCACCCACTGGGCGCCGCGGCCCGAGCCGAGCGACATCGACCTCGTCGCCACCGCCGTGTCGGAGGTGCTGCGCAGCCCTGGCGCGGCGGTCGACGCCGTCCGGTCGGGCGCGGTCGACGTGCGCGAGACGGTCGAGCGGTTCGGTCGTCGGGCCGTCGGGCTCGCGTCGGCAGTGCTGACGCTCGCGCGACCGCCCTCGGCCAACCCGCTCAACGCGCCGATCGGAGAGGCCCGCCGGTTCGGCATGTCCACCATGCGCCTCGACGACTTCAAGGCGATCCGCAAGGTGCACGGCGGCACGATCAACGACGTCGTGCTCGCGGTCGTGTCCGGTGCGCTGCGCGAGTGGATGATGACGCGCGGCGAGTCGGTGTCGTCGCGGTCGGCCGTGCGCGCGCTCGTGCCCGTCAGCGTGCGTGCCGGTGAGGAGGAGCCGGGCAACCACATCGCCGCGTTCCTGGTCGACCTGCCGGTGGGGGAGCCGCAGGCCGTCGTACGCCTGCACCGCATCTCCTACGAGATGGAGCAGCTGAAGTCGACCGGCCAGATGGTCGGTGCACAGGCGCTCGTCGGCGTCGCCGGCTTCACGCCGCCCACGCTGCACGCGGCCGCGGCACGCACGGCCAACGACTGGTCGCGCCGCATGTTCAACCTCGTCGTCACCAACGTGCCCGGCCCGCAGTTCCCGCTCTACGCCGCGGGCGCCCTCATGCTCGGCGCTTACCCCGTCGTGCCGCTCGCGAAGGGCCAGGCCGTCTCGATCGGCCTCACGTCCTACGACGGCGGCTTCTACTTCGGCCTCAACGCCGACCGCGACGCGATGACCGACGTCGACGTCCTGGCCGAGTGCCTGCAGGCCGCGCTCGCCGAGCTGCTCGACACCGTGCCGGCCAACCGCCGGCGATCGCGCGCCGAGCCGCTCGTCTCGCCGCAGGTCCAGGCGGCCGCGAACCCCAGGCCGCGCAAGGCGGCCCCGCGGAACCCCAAGCCCGCTGCAGCCGCGGCAGCCGACGCGGTCGAGCCCTCGGCGGTGCGTCCGGCGCAGGTGTCGTCCGCGGCCTCGCGCGGCCTCGTGTCGCGCCCGCGCGGCGCAGCCAAGCGACCCGCGCAGTAGGGCAGGCGCACGGCGTAGCACGTGGCGGCGGGTCGCGAGCCCTGCCTACGGCATGCTGGGTCCGTGCGCATCTACGTGCCGACCACCGTCAGCGGTCTCGCGGCCCTCCACACCACCGGCCGCCTCGCTCCCGCCCCGCTCTCCGCGCACGCCGTCACCGCCGCGCTGCGCGCGTCGTGGGTCGGCGCCGACGACGAGGAGCTGGAGTACGCCGTGCTCATGGCCGCGGCGTTCGACTCGCTGCAGCTCATCGCCTCGACGTCCGGCGAACCCCGCCGCGTGGTCGTCGTCGCCGACGTCGACGACGTCGACACGGAGCCCGGCGCCGAGGACACCGCGGTCACGATCGCTGTCGAGCTGCCCCTCTCGCGCTGCAGCGCCGTGCACGTCGACGACTCCGACGCCGAGGGCGAGGTCGTGCTGGCGCTCGGCCGGCTGCCCGAGGCCGCGGCCGGCGACGAGCGCGCCCTGGCCGACGTCTCGCTCGTCGAGCACGAGCTCATGTGGTTCGCGACCCAGGAGATCCCCGACGTGCTCGGGCAGACCCGCTGGGCCGACGGCGAGTCCTGACACCTCGCGCGGACGTGCGGCGTCCGGCCGCCGGAGAGGGCAGGATGGGCGGGCGGTGGGAGTGCTTTGCCACTGCGCCTGCCGCCGCGGGGCAACCACCCGCAGACCGCCGTCGAGGAGCCGTCATGGACGCCGTGACCCGTACGCCCGTCGCCGTCAACGAGCCGATCCGCTCGTACGCGCCCGGTTCCGCCGAGCGGGCCGGCCTGGAGAAGCGCCTCGTCGAGCTCGCTGCGGAGCGCATCGACCTCACGTCGACCATCGGCGGGGTCTCGCGGATGGGCAGCGGCGAGCGCATCGACGTCGTGCAGCCGCACGCGCGCCACCACGTGCTCGGCACCCTGCAGGGCACCACGCACGACGACGCCACCGCCGCGATGGCCGCGGCCAGGGCGGCCGCACCCGGCTGGCGCGACCTGTCCTTCGACGACCGCGCCGCGATCTTCCTGAAGGCGGCCGACCTGCTCGCGGGCCCCTGGCGCGACACGCTCAACGCCGCGACGATGCTCGGCCAGTCGAAGACCGCCTACCAGGCGGAGATCGACTCGGCCTGCGAGCTCATCGACTTCTGGCGCTTCAACGTCGGCTTCGGTCGCAAGCTGATCGAGGAGCAGCCGATCTCCTCGCCAGGAGTGTGGAACCGGCTCGACCACCGCCCGCTCGAGGGCGTCGTCTACGCCGTCACGCCGTTCAACTTCACCGCGATCGCGGGCAACCTGCCGACGGCGCCGGCGCTCATGGGCAACGTCGTCGTGTGGAAGCCGGCGCACGGCCAGCAGCTCGCGGCGCACTACCTCATGCGGATCTTCGAGGAGGCCGGGCTCCCCGCGGGCGTCATCAACATGGTGACCGGCCACGGCGTGGAGACCAGCGACGTCGTGCTCTCCGACCCGGACTTCGCGGGCCTGCACTTCACCGGCTCGACCCGGGTCTTCCAGCAGCTGTGGCGCACCGTCGGCGACAACATCGCGTCCTACCGCTCCTACCCGCGGATCGTCGGCGAGACCGGGGGCAAGGACTTCGTGTTCGCGCACCCGAGCGCCGACGTCGACGTGCTGCGCACCGCGCTCGTCCGCGGCTCGTTCGAGTACCAGGGCCAGAAGTGCTCCGCCTCGTCGCGCGCCTACGTGCCGCGCTCGATCTGGAAGACCCTGCGCGACGAGCTCGCGTCGACGGTCGACGGTCTCGCGATGGGCACGGTCACCGACTTCGCGAACTTCATGGGCGCGGTGATCGACGAGCGCGCGTTCGCCCGGGTCACGAGCGCGATCGACCGGGCGCAGGCCGACCCGGACGTCACCGTGATCGCCGGCGGCACCTACGACGACAGCGAGGGCTTCTTCATCCGTCCCACCGTCCTCGAGTGCACCGACCCGACCGCGGAGTACTTCGTCGACGAGTACTTCGGCCCCGTCCTCGCCGTCCACGTGTACGAGGACGAGAAGTACGACGAGGTCCTCGCGCAGATGGAGTCGGTGGCGTCCTACGCCCTGACCGGGTCGATCATCGCCCAGGACCGCGCGGCCATCGCGCACGCGATGCACGCTCTGCGCTTCGCGGCCGGCAACTTCTACATCAACGACAAGAGCACCGGAGCGGTCGTCGGGCAGCAGCCCTTCGGAGGGGCGCGTGCGTCGGGCACCAACGACAAGGCCGGTGCCCCGCAGAACCTTCTGCGCTGGACCTCGACGCGTGCGATCAAGGAGTCCTTCGTGCCGCCGAAGGTCGTCCTCGGCGACGCCTTCCACGGCTGGGGCTACCCGAAGCCCGACGAGTTCCCGAGGCCCTAGCGGGACACCCGCCCGAGATGTGGCGTCACGTAGCCCTGGAGGCCGGTCACACGCCACATCCCGGTGACATCCGTGTGCCGTGGTGGGCGCGGGTGTCGTCGGCGCTCGCTCCGGTTCTGCTCATCGGGGGATGGACGCTCGCTGCATCACGGCAGGTCGGGCGGTTCGATCCGCGGGTGCGGACGATCAGCGAGCTCGCGGCGCTCGACGCGACCGACCGCTGGGTGATGACCCTCGCCATCGCGGGCACGGGTCTGTGCCACCTCGTCACGGCGCTCGGCCTGCGACCTGCCGCCCGCACCGGCCGCATCCTGCTCGCCCTCGGCGGCGCCGCGACCGTGCTCGTCGCGGTCTTCCCCTTGCCGGCCGGAGGCTCGTCGGCGGCGCACACCGTCGTCGCGTTCGCCTCGTTCGTGCTGCTCACCGTGTGGGCGCCGTACGCCGGGGTCCGCGAGTCCTCGGCGCCGTGGGGCCTGCGCCGCGGGGTCGCCCTCGCCTCCGGCGCGGTGCTGGGCGTGCTCACCGTCAGCTTCTTCCTCACCGTGCTCGTCTCCGGCTCCGACGTGGGCCTCACCGAACGTCTTGCCGCGGGGGCGCAGGCGCTGTGGCCGGCGGTCGTCGTCGCCACTGTGCCGCGTGCCCGCGCAGGCATCACGTACTCGCCCGCATGAAGTGTGCGGCGCGAGTCGGACGCCGTCCGGTCGCTGCGGCTGGGCCGCCCATCGCGTCCGCGTCAGCGCCGACGTGAGGTGCCGGCCGGCTCGCACCGGCACGCGCTCCTGGCAGTGCGGGAGATGGTCGCCATGACGACGCCGCCGCCCCTGGCCCTCGGACGCCGGTCACCTGCCCGAGGGTCGGGAGCCGGGCTGGTACCCGGACCCGGACGAGCCGGGCAGGCCGAGGAGCTGGGACGGCGCCGGGTGGCAGGCGCTTCCCGGTTGGTACCCCGACCCCGAGCAGCCCGGAGCGCGGCGCTACAGGACCGGGAACTCGTGGCGTGACCCTCGCCCCGCAGTGCAGCGCCGGGTCGTCCTGGGGTTCGGCGGTCTGACCCTGGCCCGTGAGCGACTGCCTCACCTAGGCGCGACGGGACCAGGC
>JADGOZ010000076.1 GCA_017882705.1 Candidatus Nanopelagicales bacterium
GCCCGCCGGCGTACGGCGAGGTCGAGACAGGCCGGGTCGGGGTGCAACCACGCACCTCGTCCCGCGATGCGCGCGCGGGGATCGGGGACGAGAACGCCCTCGACCACGACGACACGCACCAGGTCGGAGCGGCCGCCCGTGCCCCGGCACCCGATGCAGGTGCGCACCGGGGTGCGCGCATCAGGACGGGAGACCGGGCGACCGGTCGGGGACGAGTCTACCCCTCCGGCCGGGTCGTCATTCACGCTCACGGCCCGGGCGGCGGTCGTCCTCCTCGCCCGTCGGGGCGGTGTCGGCCCGGATGTCGATGCGCCACCCGGTGAGACGCGCGGCGAGCCGGGCGTTCTGGCCCTCCTTGCCGATGGCGAGCGAGAGCTGGTAGTCCGGTACGACGACCCGCGCCGACCGGTTCAGGGGGTCGACGACGGTCACCGAGGTGACCTGCGCCGGCGACAGCGCGTTGCCGACGAGCTCGGCCGGGTCGTCGGACCAGTCGACGATGTCGATCTTCTCGCCGTGCAGCTCCGCCGTGACGGCACGCACGCGCTGGCCCATCGGGCCGATGCAGGCGCCCTTGGCGTTGAGCCCCTCGACCGTCGAGCGCACGGCGATCTTCGTGCGGTGGCCGGCCTCGCGGGCGATCGACTCGATGACCACCGAGCCGTCGGCGATCTCGGGGACCTCGAGGGCGAACAGCGAGCGCACGAGGTTGGGGTGCGTGCGCGAGACCGTCACACGGGGGCCGCGAGGCGTCTTGGCGACGGACACGACATGGCACTTGAGCCGGCTGCCGTGGGTGTACTTCTCCCCCGGCACCTGCTCCTGCGGCGGCAGCACCGCCTCGATCCGGCCCAGGTCGACGAAGACCATCCGCTTGTCGTTGCCCTGCTGGATGATCCCGGACACGAGGTCGCCCTCGGTCCCGGCGAACTCGCCGAACGTCACGTCGTCCTCGGCCTCGCGCAGGCGCTGCAGGATGACCTGCCGCGCCGTGGTCGCGGCGACCCGCCCGAAGTCCTCCGGCGTGTCGTCGTACTCCCGGCCCGGGGTGCCGTCCTCGCCCTTCGGCTCACAGGCCCAGATGGTCACGTGCCCGGTCTTGCGGTCGAGCTCCGCGCGGGCGGTGTCCGCCGCCCCCTCGGTGCGGTGGTAGGCGAGGATCAGGGCCTGCTCGATGGTCTCCACGACGACGTCGTAGGAGAGCTCCTTCTCGCGGACGAGCGCCTTCAGCGCACTGACGTCGATGTCCATGGTGCTCAGGCCTCGTTCTCGTCGTCGGTGTCGGGGTCGGGGTCGTCGGCCTCGTCGGTGCTGTCGGACTCGTCGAGGTCGACCTCGGCGACGCGGGAGAACTCCACCTGGACGACGGCCTTGCGGACGTCGGCGAGCGAGACCGTGGTGCGGCTGATGCGGCCCTTGGTGTTGACCTCGAGCTCGACCGTCGTGTCGTCGGTGACGGAGAGCAGGCGACCGGTGGTCTCGCGGCCGTCGGTCACGGTGACGGACACCAGCCGGCCGACGTTGCGGCGCCAGTGGCGGGGCAGGGTCAGCGGGCGGTCGACGCCGGGCGAGGACACCTCGAGCGTGTAGGGCTCGTCGCCGAGCACGTTCGAGGTGTCGAGCTCGTCGGACACCGCGCGGCTCGCGACGGCGACCTCGTCGAGGGTGACGCCGTGGTCGCTGTCGACGAGGACACGGACGACGAGCCGCCGTCCGACTGTGCGCAGCTCGACGTCCTCGAGCTCGAGGCCCGCTGACTGCACGGCGGGGGTGAGGACGGCGACGACGCGCTCGGTACGGGCAGGATCGGGGCGCTTGGGCGCGGAGCCGGACCGCTGGGGCGCCGAGCCCGGCCGTCGGCCCTGCGGGGGTCGAGAAGTCATGGCGCCTCCTGGTGACACCGACGACGACGTGCACCGCGGTGCTGTGCTGTTGTGGGGATCCTGTTGTGGTCGACCGGTTGTCGAGTGCGCCAGCCTACCCGTCGCGGGCGCACTCGGAACCGGTCGAGAGCGGCACGACGCGCGTGACGACCACCACCACCGTGTCGGGGCGCGACCCGGTGCCGACATAGGCTGCCGCTCGTGCCGACCGACCTGTCCCGCCGTGACGTGCTGCGCCTGGGTCTGGTCGTGACCGCGGGCGCCGGACTCGCCGCGTGCACCACGGCGTCGACCAGCGGGACGCCGACGCAGACCGACCCCGGTGGACCCGAGGACCCGGACCGCGCGCTCCGCGCCGAGGTCGCCGCCGACGAGGCTCGGCTCTCCGCCCTCTACGCCGCGGCCACGAAGGTCCTCCCCGGCGTGTCGGCGACGACGGTGTCGTCCGTGGGACAGCGCCACGCGGACTACCGGGCGGCGGTCCAGCCCGCGACGGCCAGCACGTCGCCCGTCGGCGCGTCGGGCTCCACCCCCGCGTCGACCCTGCCGGCGGTGTCCGCGGGCACGGCGCTGAAGGTCCTCGTCGCGGCCGAGACCGCGGCGGCCGCGGCGCGCGCCACGCAGTCCGCGCGCGCGACCGACGCCGAGCTCGCCCGGGTGATCGTGCTCGCCGGCACCGGTGCGGCGGCAGCCGCCGCCGCCCTCTCCGCGGGACGGGCCCGATGAGCGAGCTCGAGAGCGCGGTCCTGGTCCTCGGCGGCACCGAGGCGGCGATCTACGCGTACGGCCTCGTCGCGGCCCGCGTGCCGTCCGGGTCCCAGCGCTCGTCGGCGCTGTCCGCGATGGCCTGGCACCGCACGCAGCGCGACGCGCTCCGCGCGCGCATCACCGCCCTGGGCTCGACTCCCCCGGCGGCAGCAGCGGCGTACGCACCGCCCTTCCCGGTGACCGACGCCGCGTCCGCGCGCAGGCTCGCCACGCTGGTCGAGGACCGCCTCGCCGGCCAGTGGGCGGGGCTCGCCGCAGCCTCCACCGCAGCGGCACGCACCCGCGACGCTCTCACCGCGCAGACCTGCGCCACGCGCGTCGTGACCTGGAGCGGAGCAGCCCCCGTCTGGAACGGGGCGCTCTAGCCACACCCGTGTCATGACGTGCGCGCGATGCTGAGCACACGCTCACGTCATGACAGCGGTCAGGACCTGACGAGGTCGTAGCCGAGCTTCACGAGGAGAGCGGCGACCACGACGAGGAACACGACGCGGACGAAGCCGGAGCCCTTGCGTACGGCGGTGCGCGCACCGATCACGCCGCCCGCGAGGTTGGCCACGCCCATCGTGAGGCCGAGCGCCCAGAGGATGTGCCCGCTCGCCGCGAAGACGATGAGCGCCGCGAGGTTGGTCGAGACGTTCACGACCTTCGCGATCGCCGAGGCGTTGAGGAACGAGTAGCCGAGCAGCGCGACGAGGCCGAAGACGAGGAAGGTGCCCGTGCCCGGGCCGAAGACGCCGTCGTAGAGGCCGATCGTGGCGCCCATCGTCACCGCGGCGATCCGGTGCCGGCCGTGCGCCTCGGTGCCGTGCCAGCGCAGGTCCTGGTCCTCGCCGAGCGCCGGACGCACGAGCGTCCAGCCGCCGACGACGAGCAGCAGCACGAGGGCGAGCGGGCGGAAGAACGTCCCGGGAAGGTGGGTCGCGACGAGGGCGCCGCACGCGGAGCCGAGGAACGCGGCGACGGCCATCGGGAGCGCCGTGGCGATGTCGGTGACGGCGGCGCGGCGATAGGTGACGGCCGCCGCGCTCGTGCCGATGATCGACGACAGCTTGTTCGTGCCGAGGACGGTCGCGGGCGGGGCGCCCGGGAGGCCGATGAGCAGCGCGGGGAGCTGGACGAGGCCGCCGCCGCCGCTGACGGCGTCGACCCAGCCGGCGAGCGCGGCGGCCACGACGAGGAACGCCAGGACAGCGGGCGCGACGCCGTAGAGCGACTCCACGGGTCAGGCGCCGGAGTTCCAGCCGCGCACGACGTCGAGGACCTCGCCGAGCCGGTGCACGACGGCGTCGGGCGTGACGTCGACCGGCATCTGCTGGTGCAGCGGGATGTCGGAGTGCGGCACGAGGATCGCGCGCATGCCGACCTGCTGCGCGCCGTGGACGTCGTCCCACGGACGGTCGCCCACGAAGACCACGCGCGCCGGGTCGGTCGCGCCGACGGCCGCCATAGCGGCGTGGAACGCGTCGGCATGGGGCTTCCCCGACACTGTCTCGCTCGTGTAGACGGCACCGTCGATGAGGTGCAGGACGCCGTCGCGCTCGAAGACGTTCTCGTGGTGCTCGCGCGGCCACATCGTGTTCGACAGGACGCCGACCCTGATCCCGTCGGCGCGCAGAGCCTGGAAGGTCGGCACGACGTCGGGATCCGTGTGCGTGTGCGGGTCCCAGCCCTCGAGGTAGGCCTCCATCGCCTCGGCGTGCTGCCACGAGCCGGTGTCGATCCCGGCGATCTCGAAGACCCGCTCGAGGTTGCCGGTGCCCGCGGCGCCGCCGGTGGCGCGCTGTCGCTGCCAGATCGACTCCTCGGCGTCGAAGAGCCGCTGCGCGAGCTCCTTGGCGCGGGCGGCGTCGTAGACCTGGGCGTACGGGTACCACTGCGCGACGAGGTCGAGCGAGTGCCACGGGGTGAGCGTGCCGCCCCAGTCGAACAGGACGGCATCGACGCGACCGGTCATGTGCGGCATGCGGCGACGATGCGGTCGAGTGCGTCGGCCGCGGCGAGCTCGGTGCGCTCGCCCGTCCTGCGGTCCTTGAGCTCGACGACGCCGTCGGCGAGGCCCTTGCCCACCACCACGATGGTCGGCACGCCGAGCAGCTCGGAGTCCTTGAACTTCACGCCGGGTGAAGCCTGGCGGCGGTCGTCGTAGATCACCCGGAGCCCGGCCCGCTCGAGGTCGGTCGCGAGCTGCTCGGCGAACGTCCACACGGCGTCGTCCTTGCCGGTGGCCACGAGGTGGACGTCGGCGGGCGCGACCTCGCGCGGCCAGCACAGGCCGATCTCGTCGTAGCTCTGCTCGGCGATCGCGGCGACGGCGCGCGAGACGCCGATGCCGTAGGACCCCATCGTGACGACCCGCTGCTTGCCGTTCTCGTCGAGCACCTTGAGGTCGAGCGCCTCGGCGTACTTGCGGCCGAGCTGGAAGATGTGGCCGATCTCGATGCCGCGCGCGATCTCGAGCGCGGACCCGCACACCGGGCAGACGTCGCCCTCGCGGATCTCGGCCGCCTCGATCGTGCCGTCGGCGGTGAAGTCCCGGCCCGCGACGAGGTCGAACACGTGCCGGCCCGGCGCGTTGGCGCCGGTGATCCAGCGGGTGCCCTCGACCACGCGCGGGTCGACGAGGTAGCCGATGCCCGACCCGGACTCCTCGCCGAGCACCTCCGGCCCGATGTAGCCCTTCACGAGCGCGGGATGCTTCGCGAACGTCGCCTCGTCCATCGGCGCGGGCTCCCCCGGCGACAGCACGGCCTCGAGGCGCTTCATGTCGACCTCGCGGTCGCCGGGCACGCCGACGACCAGGGGGTACGACGTGCCGTCCGGCAGCGACACCGTGAGGACGACGTTCTTGAGGGTGTCGGCGGCCGTCCACGCGCGGTCGCCGCGCGGCTGGTGTGCGTTGGCGTGCTCGACGAGCGTGTCGATCGTGGGCGTGTCGGGGGTGTCCTCGACGTGGGCCGCGGGTGCGTCGGCGTAGGACAGCGCCGCCGGCGCAGGGGTCGTGACGGCCTCCACGTTGGCGGCGTAGTCGCCCGTGACGCAGCGGACGTAGGTGTCCTCGCCGGACTCGGTCGGCGCGAGGAACTCCTCGGAGGCCGAGCCGCCCATCGCGCCCGACATCGCCGAGACGATGACGTAGTCCATGCCGAGGCGGTCGAACGTCTTGATGTAGGCGTCGCGGTGCTTGTCGTAGGACACCTGCAGGCCTGCGTCGTCGAGGTCGAAGGAGTAGCTGTCCTTCATGACGAACTCGCGGCCGCGCAGGATGCCCGCACGGGGACGCGCCTCGTCGCGGTACTTCGTCTGGATCTGGTAGAGCGCGAGCGGGAGGTCCTTGTACGACGAGTACTCGCCCTTCACCAGGAGCGTGAACATCTCCTCGTGCGTCGGGCCGAGGAGGAAGTCGTTGTCGCGGCGGTCCTTGAGGCGGAACAGGTTCGCGCCGTACTCCGTCCAGCGACCGGTGGCCTCGTAGGGCTCGCGGGGCAGGAGCGCCGGGAAGTGCACCTCCTGGAAGCCCGCGGCGTCCATCTCCTCGCGCACGATCCGCTCGACGTTGCGGTAGACGTGCCAGCCCAGCGGCAGCCAGGTGAAGACGCCGGGCGCGACGCGGCGGACGTAGCCGGCGCGGACGAGCAGGCGGTGGCTCGGGACCTCCGCGTCCGCCGGGTCCTCACGCAGGGTGCGCAGGAACAGCGACGACATGCGGAGCAGCACGGGGATCTCCTCGGGTTGTGCGGACCCGCAGGATATCGGCCGATCAGAGCGGGCCTGGCACCAGTTCTCTCCGCGCCGGGATCCGGCCGAGCGCCGAGGTCCAGCCGAGTGCCACGCCGACGACCACGACGACCGAGCCGATGGCCATCCCGACCGCCGGACCGAGCGTGTGGGCGACCACGCCGCCGAGCAGCGCGCCGGCAGGGGCGCCGAGGCCCCAGCTGAGCATCCGGCCCGTGGTGTTGACCCGGCTCATCATGTCCTCGGGCGTCTCCTCCTGACGGAAGGAGATGTTGTTGATGACCGACACGAGGTTGACGATCCCGAACAGGAAGACGAACACGAAGGTCAGCCGGTAGTCCCTCGGCCACGGGATGAGCACGATGAGCACGGCCATGACCGAGGTCGAGACGAGGCTGATCCGCGCGGCGGAGTAGGGCCGCAGGAACCGCTGGCCCACCGCGCCGACGAGCCCGCCGAGGCTGAAGACCGCGAAGACGGCACCGAGCCGGACGTCGCCCTGCCGGATGCCGAGCACCTGGTCGGCGAAGGGCACGAGCTGGCCGGTGATCGCGCCGACGGAGAACGACACGGTCGTGCCGACGAAGGTCATCGCGCGCAGCGTCTCGTGGCCCCAGAGCCACGTCAGGCCGGTGAGCACGTCGTCGCGCAGCCGCGGGAGATCGGCCTCCCGCTCGCCGGTGAGGGACCGCGAGATCGCGCGGATGAGCAGGGCCGACGCCCCGAACGTGAGGGCGTTGACCCAGTAGAGGCTCGACGGGGACACGATCGCCACGAGGACGCCGACGAGCCCGGGCAGCACGACGTCGAACACCTGGGTCGTGCCCCAGACCGCGGAGTTGGCCTCGCGGATGCGCTTCTTGCCGATGAGCGTCGGCACGGCGCCGAAGTTCGCGGCGTCGAAGAACACGAAGACCGAGCTCACGACGAACCCGGTGACGATCACCTGGGCGGCGGTGAGCCGGCCCAGCGCCGCCGCGACCGGCACCGTGGCGAGCACGACCGCGTTGACGAGGTCGCACGCGACCATCAGCCGCTGCCGGTTCACCCGGTCGGCGAGGGCTCCCGCCACGAGCCCGAACAGCAGGTAGGGAAGACCTTCCGTGGCGGCGGTGACACCGGTGAGGAGGGCGGAGCCGGTCAGCGCGTAGACGAGGATCGGAGCAGCGACGTAGGTCACCGTGCCGCCGGCGTAGGAGACGATCCGGCTCGTCCAGTAGCGCCGCCAGTCCGGGTCGGCCCAGAGTGAGTCGGGGTCCGGGCGGCGCAGCACGCGGCGATTCTCCCCCACGGCGATCGGTGATGCCGTCGGCGTACGCCGTGCCCTCGCGTCAGAACAGGACGGTCGAGAACTCGCCGTGCCCGCGGAAGCCGACCCGCTCGTAGACGCGCCGCGCGACGTTGTTGAAGTCGTTGACGTAGAGGCTCACGACCGGCGTGTGGTGCAGCCGCGAGAGCGCGACGACCGCCGACATGCCCGGAGCACCGAGCCCCTGGCCGCGGAACTCCGGCGCGACCCACACGCCCTGCACCTGGCACACGGAGTCGCTCACGGCGCCGATCTCGGCCTTGAAGACGACCACCCCGTCGTCGACGCGGGCGTAGGCGCGGCCGTGCCGGACGAGCTCGGCGACGCGGGCGCGATAGGCGTCGGCAGCACCGCCGGCGAGCGGCGAGACGCCGACTTCCTCGGTGAACATGGCGATGCAGGCCGGGAGGAGCAGGTCGACCTCGTCCTCGCGGACCCGGCGTACGCGGGGGTCGGCGGGGAACGGCGAGTCGGTGTCCATGACGAGCAGCGGCTGGTGCGCGCGCACGTCGCGAGCCGCCCCCCAGGCGTCGGACAGCATCGGCCACAGGTGGGCGACCTCGTCGGCCGGCCCGACGATCGACGAGCAGCGTCGCCCGATCCGGCGCAGCCGGTCGGCGAACCCGCGTCGCGCGTCCGGCGTGGTCTCGACCGGCACGAGGTTGGCGCCGAGGTAGAGCAGCGACGTGAGAACCCCGCCCTCCGACCAGCCCCAGACCTCTCCGCCGAGCCGCCACGAGTCGAGGCCGGTCGTGCGCACGCGCGAGGAGACGAAGCAGTGCGACACCGGGTCCTGGTCCAGGACGTCGAGGCACTGGCGCAGGTCACGGGGCGCCAGGACCCGCAGCACCCCCGTCGTCGCCGTAGTCACGGGCAGCATCCTGCCCGATCGCCACGGGTGGATGCCCCCACCCCAGCCCGACGACGCTGCGCATACCGTCGTGTCCCGCTGGACGAGGGCCGGACACGACGGTTCGCGCAGCGGATCCGGGGTCAGGAGACGGTCACCATCGGGGACTCGCCGCTCTCCGGATCGACGCCCATCTCCTCGGCCATCTCGAGGGCCATCTCGACCAGGGTCTCGACGATCTGGCTCTCCGGGACCGTGGTCACGACCTCGCCGCGCTTGAAGATCTGACCCTTGCCGTTGCCGCTCGCCACGCCGAGGTCGGCCTCGCGGGCCTCGCCCGGGCCGTTGACGACGCAGCCCATGACGGCGACGCGCAGGGGTACGGAGAGGCCCTGCAGACCCGCGGTCACCTGCTCGGCGAGGGTGTAGACGTCGACCTGGGCGCGGCCGCACGACGGGCACGAGACGATCTCCAGGCCGCGCTTGCGCAGGTTGAGCGACTCCAGGATCTGGTTGCCGACCTTGACCTCCTCGACCGGCGGGGCCGAGAGCGACACGCGGATCGTGTCGCCGATCCCCTGCGAGAGCAGCGCCCCGAACGCGACGGACGACTTGATGGTGCCCTGGAACGCCGGTCCCGCCTCGGTGACGCCGAGGTGCAGCGGGTAGTCGCAGCGCTGCGCCAGCAGGCGGTAGGCCGAGACCATGACGACCGGGTCGTTGTGCTTCACCGAGATCTTGATCTCGCGGAAGTCGTGCTCCTCGAACAGCGAGCACTCCCACAACGCCGACTCGACGAGCGCCTCGGGCGTCGCCTTGCCGTACTTCTCCAGCAGCCGCTTGTCGAGCGACCCCGCGTTGACGCCGATGCGGATGGGTACGCCGGCTTCCTTGGCTGCTCGGGCGATCTCACCCACCTTGTCGTCGAACTGCTTGATGTTGCCCGGGTTGACGCGGACACCTGCGCAGCCGGCGTCGATCGCGGCGAAGACGTACTTCGGCTGGAAGTGGATGTCGGCGATCACCGGGATCTGCGACTTCTTCGCGATCTGGGCGAGCGCGTCGGCGTCGTCCTGGCTCGGCACGGCCACGCGCACGATCTGGCAGCCCGACGCCGTGAGCTCGGCGATCTGCTGGAGCGTCGCATTGACGTCGCTCGTCAGGGTCGTGCACATCGACTGCACCGAGATGGGGGCGTCGCCGCCGACCTCGACCGGATGGGTCGGGTGGTTGAGCCGGATCTTGCGGCTCAGGCGGCGCTCCGCGAGCACGGGAGCGGGGAGGGCGGGCATACCGAGTCCGACGGTCATGGGGACATCATCCCCCGAGATCCGCCGAGCCACGATCCGGCGCCGGACGGCACCCGCCCGCGTCGCACCGGGCCGAGGAGGACCGCCGGCGGGCGGACGGCTCAGCCGCCGAGGGTGATCGGCTTGATCAGGTCGGCGAGCACCGTGATGGCGCCCATGATCACGAGGGCGACCGACATGGCATAGGTCAGCGGGAGCGCCTTGGCGGTGTCGACCGGACCGGGATCGGGGCGCCGACGCACACGGGCCCAGGCGCGCTTGATCGACTCCCAGATCGCGCCCGCGACGTGGCCGCCGTCGAGCGGCAGCAGCGGGACGAGGTTGAACAGGAAGAGGAAGAGGTTGAGGCCGGCGAGCAGGCCGAGGACGAAGGCGGTCTTGTCGAGCACCGGGGTGTTCTCGAGCGCCACGGCCTCGCCGGTGATGCGCCCCGCACCGACGATCCCGACGATGCCGTCGCGGTCGCGCGGCTCGGAGGTGAAGGTCTGGCGCATGAGGTCCCACATCCGGACCGGCAGCGTCACGATCTTCTGCACCGACGCGGTCGTGAGGTCCCAGACGTAGGAGGGCACTGTCGACACCGGCACGGTCTGCCGCTCGGCCGCGGGCGCGATGCCCACGAAGTTGCGCGTCTCCTTCTGGCCGGTGTCCTTGCCGTTGGCGTCGTAGATCGGTCGCTCGACCGCCGCCATCGGGATGGTGAGCGTGACCTCCCGGCCGTCGCGCTCCACGACCATCGGCACGTCACCGACGGGTGCGGCCTTGATCGCCGCCTGCTCCTCTGGCCAGGTGGTCACCGGGGTGCCGGCCACCGAGAGGATCTTGTCGCCGACGAGGAGGCCGCCGATAGCGGCCGGCGTCTTCGTCGACGGGGCGCAGGCGCCGTTCGCGTTCAGCGTGCCCTCGACGTTGGTGGCGGTCGGCGTGCACGGCACGACGGCGCCGACCTTGGTGGTCGCGGTCTGGATGCCGATCCCGCACAGCACGATGGTGAAGAGGACGAACGCGAGGATGAGGTTCATCGTCGGGCCGCCGAGCATCACCACGATGCGCTTGCGGACGGGCAGCTTGTAGAAGACGCGGTCGACGGCGTCGGGCGTGACTTCCTCGAGCGACTGCTGGCGCGCGTCGTCGATGAGCGTCGCGAAGCGACCGGTCGTCGAGGCTCGCAGCATCGTTGGGTCGGCCCCGGGGGCGGGCGGGTACATCCCGATCATCCGGATGTAGCCGCCGAGCGGGACGGCCTTGACGCCGTACTCCGTCTCGCCCTTGTGCCGGGACCAGATCGTGGGGCCGAAGCCGACCATGTACTGGGTGACCTTGACCCCGAAGGCCTTGGCCGGCAGCAGGTGACCGATCTCGTGCAGGCCGATCGAGAAGCCGATCCCGACCAGGAAGATGAGCCAGCCCAGCACCTCGAGTGCGAGCGTCATGCCGGATCCCCTGTCAGGTCGCGGGCACGTGCGCGCGCCCAGGTCTCTGCGGCTAGGACGTCCTCGACGGTGCGAGGGTTCCCGGACGCCGAGGCCAGGTGCTCCTCGACGACGACGGAGAGCGTGTCGACGATCCCGAGGAACGGGAGCCGTCCGGCGAGGAACGCCGCCACGCACTCCTCGTTCGCCGCGTTGTAGACCGCCGGTGCCGTGCCTCCGGCGACGCCGGCTCGGCGGGCGAGCGCGACGGCCGGGAAGGCCGTCTCGTCGAGCGGCTCGAAGGTCCAGCTCGACGCAGTGGTCCAGTCGCAGCCGGGCGCGGCGTCGGCGACCCGGTCGGGCCAGGACAGGCCGAGCGCGATCGGCAGCCGCATGTCCGGCGGGCTGGCCTGGGCGAGGGTCGAGCCGTCGACGAACTCGACCATCGAGTGCACCATCGACTGCGGGTGCACGACGACGTCGATGCGGTCGTAGGGGATGTCGAAGAGCAGGTGCGCCTCGATCACCTCGAGGCTCTTGTTGACCATCGTCGCGGAGTTGATCGTGACGACCGGCCCCATCGCCCAGGTCGGGTGGGCCAGCGCCTGCTCCGGCGTGACCTCGTGCAGCGAGTCGCGGCCGCGGCCGCGGAACGGCCCGCCGCTGGCCGTGACCACGAGGCGGCGCACCTCCTCGGCGCGCCCCCCGCGCAGCGCCTGTGCGAGGGCGGAGTGCTCGGAGTCGACCGGCACGATCTGCCCGGGACCGGCGACGGCCTTCACGAGCGGACCGCCCGCGACGAGCGACTCCTTGTTGGCCAGGGCGAGCGTGGACCCGGCTTGCAGCGCCGCGAGCGTGGGGCGCAGGCCGATCGACCCGGTCATGCCGTTGAGCACGACGTCGGTGGGCAATGCCGCCGTGCCGGTTGCGGCGTCGGGGCCGGCGAGGACCTTGGGCGAGACGCCGTGGGCGGCCAGCGCCTCGCGCAGGGCGGGCTCGCGCGCGGGGTCGGCCACCGCGACGACGCCGACGTCGAACTCGGCGGCCTGGGCCGCGAGGGTGGCGACGTCTCCCCCGCCCGCAGCCAGCGCCGACACGGTGAAGCGGTCGCGGTTGCGGCGTACGACGTCGAGCGCCTGGGTCCCGATGGACCCGGTGCTCCCGAGGATCACGACGTCGCGCATGCGCCCAGTGTGACGGATGAGGCCGACGACGTCGTGACGCCGTCCGGGCGGTGGCGCGTCGGCGATCAGGCGGGCAGCACGCGGGCGTCGAGGGCGACGGCGCCCCGCGGGGTCACGAGCAGCGGGTTGACCTCGACGTCGGCGAGCTCGGGGTGCGCGGCCGCCACCTCGGTGACGCGCGCGACGACCGCCGCCGCCGCGGCGACGTCGACCGCCGGGCGGCCGCGCACACCCGCGAGCAGCGGTGCTCCGCGCAGCGCCCGCAGCGCCCGTTCCGCCGCGGCAGGGGTCACGGGCGCGAGGACTGTCGCGACGTCGTGCCACACCTCGGTGAGCACGCCACCCAGCCCCACCAGCGCTACCGGCCCGAAGCGCGCGTCCTGCCGCACGCCGACGATGAGCTCCACGCCGTCGGTCAGGTCCGCCATCTCCTCGACCGTGCACGCCTCGGGCGCGAGCCGGGCCAGGACGTCGCCGTACGCCGCCAGCAGGGCTGCCTCGTCGCGGATCCCCAGCACGACGCCTCCGGCGTCGGACTTGTGCAGGAGGCCGACCGCCTTGAGCACCACGGGGAACACGAGGTCGCCTCCCGCGGCGACCGCCTCCGCACGGCTGCGCACGAGGCGAGCGGTGGGGAACGGCACGCCGGCGTCGGCGAGCATCGCGCGCGACGACCAGTAGTCCGTGCTGTGCAGGGGCGCCGACGGCTGCGGCAGGACCGGCAGCGGGTCGGCTGCCCCGGCGTCGACGACGGCGGCGAGCGAGCGCACCGCGCCCTCGATCGTGCGGAAGACGGCGAGTCCGCCGCCGCGCATCTCCCGCGCGGCGGGCGAGGCGGGGAACATCGAGTGCTCGGCGACCGGGCGATCGCGCTGCGCCGCGATCTCCGCGAGGCGACGCGCCGTGACGAGCTCGCCCTCCTCGAGGTCAGCGCCATAGACGCCGTAGCCGCCGAAGTAGCCGGACATGACGAGGGCGTCTACCTCGCCGGACGCGAGCACGACGTCGGCGACGGTCGCGAAGCAGCCGATGTCCTGCTCTCCCCCGCCCGCGACGTCGATCGGGTTCGCGGTGGAGGCGGCCGGTGGCAGCGAAGCAGCGACCCTCGCGGAGAGCCCAGCCGAGAACCGCGGGACCAGGAGACCGGCGGCCTCGGCGACGTCGGAGGCGATCGAGGCGTGGCCGCCGCCGTCGGCGAGGACCGCGACCCGACGTCCGTGCGGACGTCGCCCGGTCGACAGCTGCGCGGCGACGTCCGCCAGCTCCTGCGGCGTGCGGACCCGGACGATGCCCGCCGCCGCGCACACGGCGTCGACGACGGACGACGACGAGACCATCGAGCCGGTGTGCGACTGCGCGTTGCGCGCCGCCGCCTCGCTCGAGCCGACGGTCAGCAGCACGACCGGCTTGCCGGAGTCGGTCGCCTCGCGTGCGGCCGCCGCGAACCGACGGCCGTCGCGGAAGTCCTCGCAGTAGACCGCGATGACGTCGGTGCCCGGATGGTCGATGCAGCCGAGCACGAGGTCGGCGGCCTCGAGGTGGGCCTGGTTGCCGAGGGAGGCGAAGCGCGAGAACCCGAGCCCGTGCTCGGTGAGCAGCTGCGCGAGCTCGAGCGAGAGGTTGCCGCTCTGCGACACGAACGCCACGCGACCGGCGGGGAGCGGGTTCGAGCTCAGCAGCAGGCTGGAGCCGGAGTCGAAGACGCCCAGGCAGTTCGGGCCGAGCAGCACCGCACCGGCGGCGCGCACGCGTTCGACGAGCGCCTCCTCGCGGCGGCGACCCTCCTCGCCGGACTCGCCGAGCCCGGTGCTGATCGCCACGATCGCCGTCGCGCCCATGGCGAGGGCGTCGTCGACCGCGGCGTCGATGTGGTCCGCGGGCACGGCGATGGCGACGAGCCCGACCGGCCCCGGCACGTCGCGCACCGAGCGGTACGCCGTACGCCCGAGGACGGTGGCGGCGCGCGCGTTGACGAGGTGGACGGGGCGCGGTCCCTCGAGCGCACCCAGGGCGAGCCAGTTGCCCCACTTCGCGGTGTTGTCCGTCGCGCCGACGACGACGACCGACACCGGGTCGAACAGCACCGTCAGGTCGTACGACCGCAGATCGCGGGAAGCCGCAGTCACGCGGGCACCGCAGTGCCCCGCACGGTCCGCGGGTGGTGCGCGTCGACGTCGGCCCGGACCTCGTGCGAGATGCTGGTCGCGGCCTCGCGCGGCGACAGGCCCTCGGCGTCGGCACGCTCGAGGACGCGGCGCGTGAGCGGGCGCAGCACCGAGCTCAGCTTCGCGAACGACGCGTCGGCTGTCGGCGCGATGTCGCCGAACACGACCCACCACCACCAGGCGTTCGTCCCCACGTTGGCCACGAAGTCGGGTACGACGATGACTCCGCGCCGGCGCAGCCAGTCCTCCGCGTCGACGAGCGTGGCCACGTTCGCCGCCTCCACGACGATGCTCGCCGTGATGTGCTCGACGTCGTCGGGGGTGATCACGTAGGACATCGCCGCGGGCACGAGGACGTCGGCGTCGACCTTGAGCCAGTCCTCGCGAAGTAGCTGCACGTCGCCGGGCGCGAGTCGCGTGCGGTCGATCACGCCGAACCCGTCACGGGTGAGCAGCAGCGTCTCCACGTCGAGGCCGTCGGGGTTGTGCACGAGGCCCTCGCGGTCGGCGATGCCGACGACGCGTGCGCCGGCTCGCGCTATGTAGCGCGCGGTCGCGCCGCCCATCGAGCCGAAGCCCTGCACGACGACGCGCGCGGACTCGACGTCCATGCCGCGGTGCTCGAGCGCGGCGAGCGTGCACTCGGCGACGCCGTACCCGCCGACGAGCTCGCCGAGGCCGACGCCGTCGACGACGAGGCCGAAGGCCTCGTCCTGCCGCGCCCGTGCGGCGTCCGGGCCGTCGGGGACGAGGCGGTAACCGGCCATCGCGGAGTTCTCGATGCCCTCCTCGGCGAAGACCTCGTCGATGAACTCCTGGCGCACGCCGAAGTCCTCACCCGTCGCGAAGTGCGTCTCGATGAGGGGCTTCATGGCGCGCGCCCAGCGCGCGAGGACTCCGCGGGCACGCGGGTCGTAAGGGTCGCAGTCGATCCCGCCCTTCGCCCCGCCCAGCGGGATGTAGCGGTCGCCCTCGGTGTAGACGACCGTCTCCTTCAGGGTCATGCCGCGCGCGAGGTCGCGTACCTCGTCGAGCGTGCAGCCCTTGCGCATCCGCAGGCCGCCGCCCGCGACACCGCGGGAGAGCCGGTCGATCACGACGAAGCCCTTCATGCCGGTCTCGTCGTCGGTCCAGGTGACTTCGAGGTAGGAGGTGCTCACAGCTCGTCCTGGTCTTCGGGGACCACGATGACCGTGGGTCCGGGGCGGGTGCGGCCGGCGGCGACCTCGGTCGCCAGCGCCGCAGGGTCGGTGACGCGCACCGCGTGCGCGCCGAGGGACTGCGCGAGGAGGACGAGGTCGCGCGGCGGAGCCGAGACGGCGACCGGCGTCTCGCCGCGCGCGAGCATCTCGTTGCGGATCTCGCCGTAGCCCTCGTTGTCGAAGACGACGACCACGATCGGGAGGCGCTCGGCCGCGGCGGTGGCGAGCTCGGTCACGGTGAAGAGCAGACCGCCGTCGCCGCTGATGCCGACGACCTGGCGGTCGGGCGCGGCGAGCGCGGCGCCGATCGCGACCGGCACGGTGAAGCCGAGCGTGCCGAAGCCGGTCGGGAACAGGACCGAGCCGGGCGTGCGGACGGTGAGGTTGGGGATCGCGCCGTAGTAGACGCACATCGCGTTGTCGGTCGCGAGGAGCACGTCGTCGTCGAGGACGGTCTGGAGCGCCTCGAGCCACGGCAGCCAGCGACGTCCGGCACGGGCGGTCTCGGCGCTCGCGCGGTCGCGCAGCTCCGCGATCCACGCGCCGCCGGCGCGCGGCTGGTCGCCGAGCTGGAACCGGAGCCGGTCGCCGAGGTGGGCCAGCGTCGTCGCCGCGTCGCCCTGGAGGAACACGTCGGAGGCGACGTTGACGTCGGCCATGCCCGGGTCGATGTCGAGCCGCACGACCGCACCTGTCGGCGCGAGGTCACGGAGGTAGACGTCGGACTGGCCGAGCTCGCTGCCGACGACGAGCACCGCGTCGGCGGCGTCGAGGGCGTCGAGGGCCGCGTGCGTCGAGAGCCGCGTGCCGAGGGAGAGCAGGTGGTCGGTGGGGATCGCGCCCGACCCGTTGACCGTCGTGACCACGGGTGCGCCCAGGTGCTCAGCCACGGCCAGCAGCTGTGACGACGCCTGGACCGCACCGCCGCCGGCGACGACGAGCACCTTCTCGGCGCGACCGAGGACCTCGACGGCCGCGTCGATCTCGACCCGCTCGGCCCCGCGCGACAGGACCGGGTGCCCGACCGCGACGTCCGCGTCGCCGCGCTCCTCGAGCAGGTCGAGCGGCACCTCGAGGTGCACCGGGCGCGGGCGCCCGGACCTCATGATGGAGAACGCCTCGGCGACGGCGACCGCGATCGCCTGGTGCGTCTCGGGTCGCAGCGACGCCGCGACGATGCGGTCCATCGCGCCCTGCTGGTCCTTGGCCTCGTGCAGGTAGCCGGTGCCCGGCCCGTCGGTCGGGAGGCGGCGCGGCATCCCGGGCGACACGAGCAGAACGGGCGAGGAGTCGGAGTACGCCTGCGCGAGTGAGGTCGCAGCGTTGAAGACAGCGGGGCCGCTCGTCACGATCGCCACGCCGGGGCGTCGCGACGTGCGGGCGTAGCCGTCGGCGGCGTAGCCCGCGCCCTGCTCGTGCGTGGTCGCCACGGTGCGGACGCCGTGACGACGCAGTGCGTCGAAGACGCCGAGGTTGTGCGTCCCCGGGATCCCGAGGACGACGTCGACCCCGTGCGCGACGAGCGCGGCGACGAGCACCTCGCTGCCGGTGACGCCGACGAGGCGCTGCGGCACGGCGGCCGCCAGGTCGCTGTCGGTCACGAGCGGGCCAGGTGACGGGAGATGACGAGGCGCTGGATGTCCGACGTGCCTTCCTCGATCTCCTCGAGCTTGGCGTCGCGCATCCACTTCTCGGCGAGGAACTCGCGGGAGTAGCCCCACCCGCCGAGGGTCTGGATCGCGGCCCAGGTGCAGAACATGGCGGCCTCCGACGCCACGAGCTTGGCCTGCGCGCAGGCCGCCGTGGCGTCCTTGCCGGCGTCGAGCAGCTTCGCCGCGCGCCACACCATGAGGCGTGAGGTCTCGACCCGCGTGGCCATGTCGGCGAGCCGGAACGCGACGGCCTGGTGCTCGATGATCGGCTTGCCGAACTGCTCGCGCTGCTGGGCGTACTCGAGCGCGAGCTCGGTCGCGGCGCGCGCGCAGCCGGTGGCCGCGGCGCCGAGGATCGCGCGCGAGGAGTCGAACGTGTGCATGAGGCCGTAGAAGCCCTGGCCCTCGTCGCCGAGCCGGTCCTCGTCCGCCACGAACACGCCGTCCATGAAGACCTCGCAGTTGACCATGGCGCGCTGGCCCATCTTCTTCATCGGCCGCCCGAAGGTGAGGCCCTCCGCGCCCTTGCGCACCAGGAACGCGGACACGCCCTTCGCGCGCTGCGTGGTGTCGGTCTTGGCGAAGATGCCGTAGAACTCGGCGGCGCCGCCGTTGCTGATCCAGGTCTTCTGGCCGTAGAGCCGGTAGCCGCCGGGCACCTTCTCCGCGCGGGTCGTCATCGACGCGGCGTCGGAGCCGACGGCGGGCTCGGTGATCGCGAGGCACGAGAGCGGGGCGTCGTCGGCCGCGAGCGGCGTGAGCCAGCGCTGCTTCTGGTCCTCGGTGCCGAGCTCCATGACGGGGTGGGCGAAGAATCCGGTCGAGCCGAGGAAGTTGCCGAGGCCCGCGTCGCCCGCGCAGAGCTCCTCCTGCACGAGGCACTGGCTGAAGGCGTCGGTGAACCCGCCGCCGCCGTACTCCTCGGGGAGCATGAAGGTCGTGATCCCGACCTCGGTGCCCTTGCGCCAGATGTCCCACGGCACCTCGGTGTCGGCCTCGTCGACGGCGCGGGCGATCGGCCGGATCTCGCGCTCGGCGAAAGTCCGGACCAACTCGATGATCGCGTGCTGCTCGTCGGTGAGCGGCACGAGGTCGGTCGGCAGGTCGCGCAGCATGGGGGCTCCTCGGGGCGTCGGCACGGCCCCGAGCTCGGGTCGCGTGAGCACACCTTACTGACTCACGAGTCAGTAAGGAACCCGACCCGCCCGGCAGCTGACCGACGCCCGGCGTGCGCCAGGATGTGCGCGTGCCGACCTGTGAGCCCACCACCGCCGACGACCCGGTCCTCGCGATGCTGACCGCCGAGGTGATCGCCGAGTACGGCGTGCGCTACGACGACCCGCACGACGACATCGCGCCGACGGCGGCCGACGCCACCTGGGTCGTCGTACGCGACGACGACGGGTCGGCGGTCGGCTGCGGCGCCGTCCAGCCGTGGTCGCACACGGTCGCCGACGCTCCGGCCGACGTCGGCGAGCTCAAGCGGATGTATGTCAGGCTCCCGGCTCGCGGACGCGGACTGTCGCGCCTGCTGCTCGACCGGCTCGTCGAGCTGGCCCGCGAGCGCGGCATGACGGCGCTCGTCCTCGAGACGGGCATCGAGCAGCCCGAGGCGATCGGCCTCTACACGTCGTACGGCTTCGCCCTCATGCACAACTGGGGCCCCTTCGCCGAGGACGAACGATCCCGCTGCTTCCACCTCGACGTCACTCGCTGAATCTTCCCCTTAGGGACGATCAAGGAAGAAGACTGCTCTTGATCGTCCCTAAGGGACAGACAGTGCAGGGGGTCAGAGGGTGATGCCGGTGAGGACGAGGACGCGCTCGTAGGTGAAGTCGTCCATGGCGGAGCGGACGCCCTCGCGGCCGACGCCGGAGGCCTTCACACCGCCGTAGGGCATCTGGTCCGCGCGGAAGCTCGGCACGTCGCCGACGACCACGCCGCCCACCTCGAGCTCGGCGTGCGCACGGAAGGCGACCTGCAGGTCGTGGGTGAACACTCCCGTCTGCAGCCCGAAGCGGCTCGCGTTCACGCTGTCGAACGCGACGTCGACGCCGTCGACCGGCTCGAGCACGAGCACCGGCCCGAAGACCTCCTCGCACACGACCTTCGCGTCGGCCGGGGCGTCGACCAGGACGGTCGGGGCATACGTCGCTCCCTCGCGCGTGCCGCCGACGAGGACCGTGGCGCCTGCGGTGACCGCCTCCTCGACCCAGGACTCGACCCGGATCGCCGCGATCTCGTCGACGAGCGGACCGACGACGGTCGACTCGTCCCACGGCGAACCCGTGGCGAGGCCGGACACCTTCGCCACCACCAGCGGCACGAGCCGCTCCCACAGCGAGCGGTCGACGAGGACGCGCTGCACCGAGATGCAGGACTGGCCGCCCTGGTAGGTCGCGAAGGTCGCGATGCGCGTCGCGGCCCAGTCGAGGTCGGCGTCGGTCGACCAGTCGGGGCAGACGATCGCGGCCGCGTTGCCACCGAGCTCGAGGGTCACGTGCTTGCGCGGCACGGACGCCTGGATGGCGAAGCCGACCTTCTCCGAGCCGGTGAACGACACGACGGGGAGCCGCTCGTCGGCGACGAGCGCGGGTGCGACGTCGTTGCCGACCGGCAGCACCGACCACGAGCCGGCGGGCAGGTCGGTCTCGGCGAGGATCTCTCCGAGGACGAGCGCGGACAGCGGCGTCGCGGGCGCCGGCTTCACGATGATCGGCGTACCGACCGCGAGCGCCGGGGCCACCTTGTGCGCGACGAGGTTGAGCGGGAAGTTGAACGGCGCGATGCCGAGCACCGGGCCGATCGGGAATCGCCGGATGATGCCGGCGCGGCCAGCGCCGGAGGAGTCGGTGTCGAGGCGGTGCACCTCGCCGCTGAACCGACGGGTCTCCTCCGCGGCGATGCGGAAGACCGACGCGGCGCGCACGACCTCGCCGCGCGCCCACATGATCGGCTTGCCGTTCTCCGCCGTGATCAGCTCGGCGACCTCGTCGGCGCGCTCGACGAGGCGGGTCGAGACGTGCAGCAGCGCCTCGGCACGCAGCGCGGCCGTCGTGGCGCCGAACGCCTGACGGACCTCCCACGCCGCGGCGACGGCGCGCTCGACCTGCTCGGGGTCGGGCACGTGGTGCACCCCGGCGACGGAGCCGTCGTAGGGGTTCGTGACCTCCTCGGAGGTCGAGGAGGTCTCGGCGCGGCCGGCGATCCAGAACGGTCGGATGTCAGTCATGCCTCGACCGTACGGAACCGGCAGGACTCGCCGCGTTCCGTAATGGAGTGCCGTCCCGGCGTCACCGGACGATCCGGACAACCATCGGTGCGCGGTCAGTCGGGTCGGCGCGTCAGGGCGAGGTAGAGCTCCGCGCGGACGCCGGCGTCGTCGAGGCTGCGGCCGAGGAGCGCCTCGGCGCGGCGCAGGCGGTGCCGGACGGTGTGACGGTGCACGCCGAGGTCTGCGGCGGCGGCGTCGACCTGACCGTGGTGGGACAGCCAGGCCAGCAGGGTCGCGGCGAGGTCGGCGCGCTCCCCCGGCTCGTCGAGCGGCGCGAGCAGCGCCGCGGCCCAGGCGTCGGCCGCGGCCGGGTCGAGCAGGGCCTCGAGGCCGCCGCCGAGGTCGTCGTAGCTGCGTACGCCGGATCCTCCCGCTGCCAGGGCCCGCCGGGCCCTGGCCCAGGAGCGTGCGAGGCCGGCGGCGTCCTCCACGTCGGCGCCGTCGCCGATCCCGATGCCCAGGAGCACGTCGATGTCCTCCGCTGCGGACGAGGCCCCCTCCGCCGCGAGCGCAGCGGGCACGACCGCGACCACGACCGCCGGGTCGTCCACGACGAGCCCCGCCGCCACGGCTGCGCCGGGCAGCGCCTCGGCGAGCCGGTCCTCGGCCGCGGCCACGGCCGCCGCGTCGTGGCCCGCCGGACGCGCGACCAGCACGCGCACGGGCTCCCCGCGCAGGCCGGCCCAGCCGAGCGGCTCGAGCGGCAGCTCGGCCGCGCGACCGTCGAGCAGCAGACGGAGCGCCGCGGCGCGCACGCCGCGCTCGGCGGACGTCCGACCCTCGGAACGCGCGAGCGACAGCGAGAGCAACGAGACCGCGAGGTTGACGACCGCCTGGTCGCTGGCGCGCAACGGACCGGGGGCGCCGACCGCGAGGAACCCGCGGGCGCGGCCGCGGACGCCGAGCGGCTGGATGACGACGTAGTCGTCGGCGCCGGAGACGACGGCCGAGGCGAGCAGGCCCTTCGGTCGCAGCCGGGCGATCTCGCCGGCGAGGTCGGTGGCGCGGCCCGCCGCCGACGCCGGGCTCGCCTGCGTCACGGCGCCGGACGGGTCGAGCACCAGCGCGAACCCGCCCACGTGCTTGGCCAGACGCGTCACCACGGCGTGCGACCCGCCGTCCTCGGCGGTGAGCGCACCTCGGATGAGGTCGCGCTGCGTGGCGAAGCCCCGGGCGGCCTCGTCGTACTCCTCCGCGGCGAGCAGCCGCGAGACGGCCTTCGTGACGGCGATGAACGGGGTGCGCTCGGGTACCTCCACCAGTGCGAGGCCGGCCTTCTCCGCGGCGGCCACGAGCGCGTCGGGCACGCTCGGGTGGGACAGCCCGATGCCGAGGCCGAGGGCGACGACGTCGGCCGCCACGAGCCGCTTGACGTACGCCGCACAGGCGGCGCTCCTCTCCGGCAGGCGCATGCCGGTCGTGAGGAGCAGCTCGCCGCCCTCGAGGAAGGGCGCGGGGTCCTCGAGCTCGCTCACCGCGACCCAGCGGACCGGACGGTCGAGCGACCCGGCCGCGGCCCGGACCACGAGGCCGAGGTCGGCGAGAGCGGTGATGTCGCGCAGTCGAGGTGGCACGCGATCCCCTTCCGGCCGTGGCGCCGTGCACCGCGGCATTGTCCGGTCCGGACAAGCATAGCCACCCGCTTGGCCAGGGGGTCCACGTTGCGTCAACCCCTCCCCGGGCTACGGTCACCCCATGACGACCTCCTCCTCCCTCACCGCCGCGGACCTCCCCCAGGAGCGCCGCCTGGTCACCGCCATCCCCGGCCCGAAGTCCGAGGCCCTCCAGGCCCGACGCACCGCCGCCGTGAGCGCGGGCGTGGGCGCCACCCTGCCGATCTACGTCGAGGCCGCGGGCGGCGGCGTGATCGTCGACATCGACGGCAACTCCCTCATCGACATGGGCTCCGGCATCGCCGTCACGAGCGTGGGCAACTCCGCGCCCAAGGTCGTCGCCGCGGTCCAGGAGCAGGTGGCGAAGTTCACCCACACCTGCTTCATGGTCACCAGCTACGAGGGCTACGTCGAGGTCTGCGAGCAGCTCAACCGGCTGACCCCTGGCACCCACGAGAAGCGCTCGGCGCTGTTCAACTCCGGCGCCGAGGCGGTGGAGAACGCGGTCAAGATCGCCCGCGCCTACACCAAGCGCGACGCCGTCGTCGTGTTCGAGCACGGCTACCACGGCCGCACGAACCTCACGATGGCGATGACCGCGAAGAACATGCCCTACAAGCAGTCCTTCGGCCCCTTCGCGAGCGAGATCTACCGCGTGCCGCTCTCCTACCCGTTCCACGACGGTCGCGAGGGCGCGAAGGCGGCGGCCGACGCGATCAGCCGCATCGACAAGGAGATCGGCGCGGGCAACGTCGCCGCGATCGTGATCGAGCCCATCGCCGGCGAGGGCGGCTTCATCGTCCCCGCCGCGGGCTTCCTCCCCGCGCTCGTCGAGTTCGCCACCGCCAACGGCATCGTGTTCGTCGCCGACGAGATCCAGACCGGCTTCTGCCGCACCGGCGACTGGTTCGCCTGCGACCACGAGGGCATCGTCCCGGACCTGATCACGACCGCGAAGGGCATCGCGGGCGGCCTTCCGCTCGCGGGCGTCACCGGCCGGGCCGAGATCATGGACGCCGTGCACTCGGGCGGACTCGGCGGCACCTACGGCGGCAACCCGGTGGCCTGCGCCGCCGCGCTCGGCTCGATCGCGACGATGGAGGAGCTCGACCTCCCCGCCGCCGCCCGGCACATCGAGAGCGTCATGAAGCCGCGCCTGCAGACCATCGCCGACAAGACGGGCGTCATCGGCGACATCCGCGGTCGCGGAGCGATGATCGCGGTGGAGCTCGTGAAGCCCGGCACCGACGAGCCCGACGCCGCGCTCACCGCCGCCGTCGCGAAGGCCTGCCACCTGCAGGGCGTCGTGGTCCTCACCGCCGGAACCTATGGCAACGTGCTGCGGTTCCTCCCCCCGCTCACCATGCCCGACCACCTGCTCGACGAGGCCCTCACCGTCCTCGAGGAGCAGTTCCTGGCCCTCACCGGTCACTGACCGACGCACGACGAAGGCCCGGCACCTTGAAGGGTTCCGGGCCTTCGTCGTGCGAGCGTCAGAGCACCGTGTCGGTGAGCACCGCGTGCGTCCGCGGGTCAGGCTCCTGGATGCCGCAGCTCTGGCCGTGGCCGTCGTGGAGCAGCTCGAGGAACGGTGCGGCGTCGAAGGCCTCCGGCCCGAGGATGCCCGTTCCCTTCCAGGCGTCCGTCGACAGCAGCTCGAGAGCCGTCACCGGGTTCATCGCGGTCTGCCAGACGACCGCCTGCGTCCCGAACTCGCGCATCGGCCAGGCGTTGTCCGCGACGTGGTAGAGGTACACCTCCCGAGCGGCGCCGTCCTTGCCCGCACCCGTGACCCAGACGCCGGCGCAGGTCTTGCCGGTCATCCGGTCGCCCAGCATCGCCGGGTCCGGCAGGCACGCCGCCACGACGTCGCGCGGGCTGACCTCGACACCGCCGACCCGGACCTTCTCCGTGCGGTCGAGCCCGAGCATGTGGAGGGTCTGCAGGACGCCGATGGCGACGGACGCAGCCCGTGGGGCACGCGATGAGCGTCGTGCCCCACGGGCTGCGGCGGATCAGCCGGAGACGACGGCGTGCGTCTCGGGGTCACGCTCCTGCATGCCCCACTCCTGGCCGTAGCCGTCGCGCAGCAGGTCGAGGAACGGGACGGCGTCGAACGCCTCCGGGCCGAGCACACCCGCACCCGACCACACGCCGGTGGCGAGGAGCTCGAGGGCCACGACGGGATTCATCGCGGTCTGCCAGACGACGGCCTGGGCGCCGTATTCCTGCATCGTCCACTCGTTCGAGGCGACGTGGTACAGGTACACCTCGCGCGGCGTCCCGTCGCTGCCGGTGCCGGTGACGAGCAGTCCGGCGCAGGTGCTGCCGGTCATCCTGTCGCCGAGGGTCAGCGGGTCCGGCAGGCAGGCGGCGACGACGTCGCGCGGGCTCACCTCGTGCTGGCCGACGCGCACCTTGTCGGTCTTGTCGAGACCGAGCTTGTGCAGGGTCTTCAGCACGTCGATGAACTCGTCGCCGAGGCCGAACTTGAAGGTCACGCGCTTGGCGTCGATCCAGCGCGGCATGAGGAGGACCTCCTCGTGCTCCACGTTGACGCACTCGACCGGGCCGATGCCGCCGGGGAAGTCGAAGACCTCGGGCTCGGAGAACGGTGCGGTGGTGAACCAGCCCTTGTCCTTCTCCCAGATCGCCGGCGGGTTGAGGCACTCCTCGATCGTGGTCCAGATGGAGAACGACGGCGCGAACTCGTAGCCCTCGATCACGAGGTTGCCGGCGTCGCGGACGCCGAGCTCGTCGATCTCGGAGAACAGGTGGTCGCTCGCGTAGCGCGCGAACACGTCGGCGAGGCCGGGCTCCACACCCATGCCGACGAGCGCGAGGCGTCCGGCACCCTTCCACGACTCGTCGTGGGCGAACTGGTCGTCGCCGAGCTTGACGCCGGGCAGCTCGTGCGGCCTCTCCGGGTGCGGCGACGACAGCGACATCGCGGTGTCGAGGTAGTCGGCACCGGCGAGGAACGCGCCTTCGAAGATGGACAGCACGAAGCGCGGGTCGACCGCGTTCACGACGTGCGTGACGTCGTGCTCACGGGCGAGGGTCGCGACGGCGTGCGCGTCGGAGGCGTCGACCTGCGCGGCGACGAAGCGGGGGTCACCGAGGCGGGCGACGAGCGCCTCCGCACGGGCGACGTCGTAGTCGGCGACGACGAAGGACTCGAAGAAGTCGCGACGGGCGGCGATCAGGGCGGCGGACGAGCCGACGCCACCGGCGCCGACGCAGAGGACCCGCATGGGGAGATTCCGTTTCTGGCACGGCGCCGGCCCGGTGCCGGGCGCCTGTTCAGGGCACGCTAAGGCATAAGGTGCTTATATGAAGCATCGATCGCGCAGGACGCCGGAACGCGTCTTCGGCGAGGGCGGGATCGCCATCCCGAGCGAGGCGCCGCGACCGCCACGCCGGGGCGCCGCCGCCGACCGGGCGTTCACCGCCAACGTCCTGGGCACGCTCGCGCTCACCGTCGCGGACCGCGTGTCCATCGGGGCGGCCCGAGTCGCGCGCCACGGCGCCAACGCGCCGGCAGCCCTCGTCACGCTGCTCTGGTACCCGGACCGCCCGATCGCCTTCCTCGCCGACCGCCTGCGGATCACCCACCCGGGTGCGGTTCAGCTCGTCGACCGGCTCGAGAAGGACGGCCTCGTCGACCGCATCCCGGCGCTCGACGGACGCACCAAGCTGCTCGCGCTCACGCCGAGGGGCGAGCGGGTGGCGCTCGAGGTGCTCAGCGCCCGCCGCGACGTCCTCGAGCGTGCCGTGTCCGCGCTGGACGACGCCCAGGTCCGGGCCCTCGCCGATGCCGCCGGGGCGATGCTGGAGGCGATCACCGACGACCTGCTGACGAGCGAGTACATGTGCCGGATGTGCGACGAGCTGGCCTGCCCGGACGCCCGCTGCCCGGTGGAGCGCGCGGAGCCGGCTCCACCTCACCGTCGCGGGACGGGGTACGGCGTACCGGATCCGGCGGCGCCCTGAACTGCAGGCGAACCAAGGTCGTCCTTCCTATGACGAGGCCGCTCGGGGTGGATAGCCTGCCCGCACGCAACGGGGCGTACGAAGGAGTCGCTGGCGATGTCGCACGAGTCGACCGAGTCACTGATCGGGTATCCGGAGCTCGCCTCCGACAAGGGTCTCAAGGCAGGGGCCCTCGGCCTCTTCTCGAGCGTCGTGGTGGGGATGGCCTCGACGGCCCCCGCCTACAGCCTCGCCGCGAGCCTCGGCTTCGTCGTCGCCACCGCGAACGGCGACGGCATCGTCGGCGTGAAGGCGCCGTCCATCATGCTGCTCGCGTTCGTCCCGATGTTCCTCATCGCTGTGGCCTATCAGCAGCTCAACCGCGCCGAGCCCGACTGCGGCACGACGTTCACCTGGGCCGCGCGGGCGTTCGGTCCACGCGCGGGCTGGCTCGGCGGCTGGGGCATCATCGCCGCCGACGTGATCGTCATGGCCAACCTCGCGCAGATCGCGGGGTCCTACACGTTCTCGCTCTTCCACCTCGACGACCTCGCGGCCAGCACGTTCTGGAGCACGGTGGCCGGCGTCATCTGGATCGTCGTGATGACCTGGATCTGCTACAAGGGCATCGAGGTCAGCGCCCGCCTGCAGTACGGCCTGCTCGGCATCGAGCTGGTCATCCTGTTCGCGTTCTCCGTGACCGCGCTGTTCAAGGTCTACGGCGACAACGCCACGCCCGAGTCGATCAAGCCGAGCCTCTCCTGGCTGATCCCGTCGAACCTGTCGCTCTCGGCCGTCGTCACCGCGACCCTCATCGCCGTCTTCATCTACTGGGGCTGGGACACCGCGGTCAGCGTCAACGAGGAGACCTCCGACCCCACCAAGACCCCGGGCCGCGCCGCGATCATCTCGACGCTCCTGCTGCTCGTCACCTACGCGATCGTCTCGATCTCGACCGTGGCCTTCGCCGGCGTCGGTGAGGCGGACCTCGGACTGGCCAACCCCGACAACTCGGCCGACGTGTTCAACGCCCTCGGCCCGACGGTGTTCGGAGACTCCCCGCTCGGCAAGGTCTTCGAGACGCTGCTCATCATCTCCGTCCTCACCTCGGCGTCCGCGTCGACGCAGACCACGATCCTCCCGACCGCGCGCACGGCGCTGTCGATGGGCGCCTACAAGGCGATCCCGAGCAAGTTCGCGACGATCCACCCGCGAAACCTGACGCCCTCGGTCGCCACGGTCTGGATGGGCCTCGTCTCGATCGTGTTCTACGTCGCACTCACGAAGCTGAGCACCGACATCCTCGGCGACTCGATCGCAGCGGTCGGCCTGATGATCGCGTTCTACTACGGGCTCACCGGATTCGCGTGCGTGTGGTTCTACCGGCGCGACCTCACCAACAGCCCGAAGGAGCTGCTGCAGAAGGGGATCCTGCCGGGCCTCGGCGGCATCATGCTGCTCGGTGCCTTCATCATCGCGTCCATCCAGTACGCCGCCCCCGACTACGGCAACACGACGATCTTCGGCATCGGCGGAGTGTTCGTGATCGGCATCGGCGCGCTGCTGTCCGGCGTCGTGCTCATGGTGATCTGGAACGTCATCGCGCCCGCCTACTTCCGGCGCGAGACCCTGCCCAAGCGCGGCGAGGGCGACCTCGTCCTGCTGACGCCGGAGATGGAGCTCGACACCGTCCGCCTGCCCGACTCCGGACTTCCCGCGCTCGTGCTCGCACCCGACCTGTCGAACCTCCCCGAGGGGTCGACGGCGGTCGACGTCGAGACCGGCGAGGCGATGTACATCGACGAGTCGGGCGAGATCCAGGAGGGCTTCGCGACGCCCGAGCAGGAGCAGCTCTACGAGGACCTCGTGGCGGAGGAGACGCTCCCGGAGCCGACGGGCGAGCAGCACCACGACCTCGCCGAGAGCGAGGACGGCGGCACGGCCTGACCCGCACGACGTCAGCCGCTGCTGGCGTCGCCCTCGTCGTAGCCGACGCCGCCCGACACCACGCAGAGCTCGTTGCCCTCAGGGTCGGCCATGACCTGCCACCAGATGCCGTACCGCTCGACCCGCTCGCCGACGAGCGCTCCGCCGAGGCGCTGCAGCCGGGTCAGGTGAGCCTCGGCGTCGTCGGGGTGGACGTCGACGTGCATGCGGTTCTTGGCCCGCTTGCGGTCCCCCGAGCGGGAGAGCATGAAGACCGGACCGATCTCCCCGGCCTTCGGAACCAGGATGCGGTAGTCGTCCAGGGTCTCGTTGAGCCGATAGCTCAGGGCGGTCTCCCAGAACTCCACGAGAGCGTCCGGGTCATGGCAGTCAAGCACGACGTTCAGCCTCATGGCACGGACGCTACCGGGCCGGCCCGCGCGATGGACCCCCAATGGAAGAAGGCCCGACACCCCTGCTGGGCGACGGGCCTTCTTCTCGCAGGATCAGGTGTTCTGCGGGAATCCGAGGTTCAGTCCGCCGTGCGACGGGTCGAGCCACCGGCTCGTGACGACCTTGCCGCGGGTGAAGAAGTGCACGCCCTCGGTCCCGTGCGCGTGGCTGTCGCCGAACAGCGAGGACTTCCAGCCGCCGAACGAGAAGTAGGCCATCGGCACCGGGATCGGCACGTTGACGCCGACCATGCCGACCTCGACCTCGTTCTGGTAGCGACGCGCTGCACCGCCGTCGTTGGTGAAGATCGCCGTGCCGTTGCCGTACGGGTGGTCGTTGACCATGCGCAGGGCCTCGTCGTAGCTGTCGACGCGTACGACCGAGAGGACCGGGCCGAAGATCTCGTCGGTGTAGACGCTCATGTCGGTGGTGACGTTGTCGATCAAGGTCGGCCCGAGCCAGTAGCCACCGGCCTCGCCGTCGACCTCGGGGTTGCGACCGTCGACGACGATCGTCGCGCCGTCGGCCTCGCCGGCATCGATGTAGGACTTCACCTTGTCGCGGTGCACCTCGGTGACCAGCGGGCCCATGTCGGTGCCGCGACGGCCGTCGCCGGTGCGCAGCGTGGCCATCCGCTCGGAGATCTTCGCGACCAGCGGGTCGGCGACGTCGCCGACGCACACCAGGGCGGAGATCGCCATGCAGCGCTCGCCGGCCGAGCCGAACCCGGCGTTGACGGCTGCGTCGGCGGCGAGGTCGAGATCGGCGTCGGGCAGCACGACCATGTGGTTCTTCGCCCCGCCGAGAGCCTGGACCCGCTTGCCGTGCGCGGTGCCGGTCTCGTAGACGTACTTCGCGATCGCCGTGGATCCCACGAACGAGATGCTCTTGACGTCCTGGTGGGTCAGCAGCGAGTCGACCGCGACCTTGTCGCCGTGAACGACGTTGAAGACACCGGCCGGCAGCCCGGCCTCGGCCCACAGCTCGGCGATGAAGTTCGCCGCCGACGGGTCCTTCTCGCTCGGCTTGAGGACGACGGTGTTGCCCGCGGCGATCGCGATGGGGAAGAACCACATCGGGACCATCGCCGGGAAGTTGAACGGCGAGATGATGCCGACGACTCCGAGCGGCTGACGGATCGAGTAGACGTCGACACCGGTCGAGACGCTCTCGGAGTAGCCGCCCTTGAGCAGGTGCGGGATGCCGCAGGCGAACTCGACGACCTCGAGGCCGCGGGTGACCTCGCCGAGCGCGTCCGAGAGCACCTTGCCGTGCTCCGCGGTGATGATCGCGGCGAGCTCCTCCTTCTTCTCGTTGAGCTGCTGGCGGAACGCGAAGAGCACGTTCGCGCGCTTGGTCAGCGAGGTCCTCCCCCACTCGGCGAAGGCGGCCTTGGCCGCGGCGACGGCCTCGTCCACGACCTCGGGGGTCGCGAAGTCGACGCGGCCGGACAGGGCGCCGGTGGCGGGGTCGCGCACCTCGCCCGTGCGCTCGGCGACGGCGCCGCTGGGCTTGCCGTCGATCCAGTGGGTGATGCGGGTGGGCTCGGTCATGGGGAGAGTCTCACCGGCCATCCCGCACGGCGCCACCCTCAGACCGTCGGCGTATGCCTCACGGGCTTGACGACCTGTCAGGAGTCGAAGCCGAGACCGAGGCGGTCGAGGGTGCGCAGCCAGAGGTTGCGGCGGCCGTCGCGGCGGTCGGCGCGGGCCAACGACCACGTCGTGAGGCCGATCGCCACGCCACGGAACGGCACGGGCGGGAACGGCAGCGGCTTGGTCGAGACCATCCGGGTGCGGGTGCGCTCGGTCACGCGGCCGTCGAGCAGGTCGAGCATGACCTGGGCCCCGAAGCGGGTCGCCCCGACGCCGAGACCGGTGTAGCCCACGGCGTAGGCGACCCGGTCGTCGTGGGCCGTTCCGAAGAACGCCGAGAAGCGCGAGCAGGTGTCGATGGCGCCGCCCCAGCGGTGCGAGAACCGGACGCCCTCGAGCACCGGGAACACCTCGACGAGGTGCTCCGCGAGCAGCGCGAACGACTCCTGCCGCTGGTCGTGGCTCGCATCGACCCGAGGCTGGTAGATCGCGTCGTAGCCGCCGAAGAGGATGCGGCCGTCGTCGGTGCGCCGGTAGTAGTGGAACTGGTTGCCGATGTTCGACAGACCCTGACGTCCGTCCCAGCCGATCGCGTCCCACTGCTCCGTGGTCAGCGGCTCGGTCACGAGCACGTAGTCGTAGACGGGTACGACGTAGTGCTGCAGGGCACGCAGCAGCGGCGGGAAAGCGTTGGTGGCCAAGGCGACTCGCGCCGCTCGGACAGAGCCCGCGCCGGCGTCGGACTCGGTGCGGATCTCGACCGTCGCACCCGACGTGTCTCCGAACTCGACGGCCCGGGTGTGCTCGTGGATCCGCACGCCGAGGGACAAGCACGCCGCGCGCAGCCCCCACGCGAGGCGCGCCGGGTTCACCAGCGCGACGCCGTCGCGATCGAGGACGCCACCGAGGTAGCGCGGCGAGCGGACCAGCTCGGCGAGCTGCTCGCGGTCGAGGACCTCGAGCTTCTCGCCGTGCTCCGCGCCGACGGCCGGAGCCTCGGTGAAGCCCTCGAGGTGGTGCGGATCGGTCGCGATCGCGATGTCGCCGGTGCGCTCGAAGGAGCAGTCGATGGCGTAGCGCTCGATGGCCGCGGCGATGGCGTCGAGGTTCTCGCGACCCATCCGCACGAGGTCGTCGATCTCCTCGGGCCAGCGCGAGAGGCCGTTCTCGAGGCCGTGGGTGATCGAGGCGGAGCAGAACCCGCCGTTGCGGCCCGAGGCGGCCCAGCCGATGCGCGAGCCCTCGAGCAGCAGCACGTCGCGGCTCGGGTCGACCTCCTTGGCCAGCAGGGCCGTCCAGAGGCCGGAGAAGCCGCCACCGACGACCAGCAGGTCGGTGTCGGCGGCACCGGTGAAGGGCGCGAGCGGGTCGGGACGGCGGGGGTCGTCGAGCCAGAACGACAGCGGCGAGGCGTCGGCGACGGCGGCGTACGACGAGGGGCGGGGGGTGCGTGCGAACGGCACGACTCTCACGGCTCCGGGGCTGGCCGCCCCGGGTCCTCCGGACGATACGGCCGTCGCGGGCGGGCGGAGGTCTCCGCCGCATCGTCCCGTGACCGCGTCAGGCTACCTCACATCCTGAACGGCCGTACAGCATCCACGCGGTTCCTGCACGCCGCTCAGCCGCCGGTGACCTTGACCCAGCCCGCCGTGCACTTCGCCTGGGTGGCCTCGTCGACGAGCCGGGAGGTGCGGGTGGTCGTCAGGAACTCGGCGTCGGGGAAGATCAGCGGGTTGTCGACGAGGGTCTTGTCGATCTTCGCCATCTCGTCGCGGGCGCCCTTGACCGGGCAGATGTACTGCACGGTCGCCGTGACCTGGGCCGCGACCTTCGGGTCGTAGTAGTAGTTGATCAGCGCGTGGACGTTGGCCCTGTGCTGCGCCTGCTGCGGGATGACCATGGCGTCGGCCCAGATGAGCTGGCCGGCCTCGGGGATCGAGTAGGTCATCGACGGCGTGTCGTACTGCAGCTGCACGATGTCGCCGGACCACGCGAGGCAGGCGTCGACGGAGCCGTTCGCGAGCAGCTCGGTGTAGTCGCCGCCGGTGGACTTGCGGACCTGGCCCGAGTCGACGGCCTTCTGCACCACGTCGCACGCGGCGAGGAACTCGTCGTCGGTGTAGGAGGTGACGTCCACGCCCATGTCGAGCATCACGAGGGCGGCGGTGTCGTGCCAGTCGTGGATCAGCGCGACCTTGCCCTTGAGGTCGGCGCGGGTGAGCAGCTCCGTGACGCTGCGGACCGGCTTGACGTTCGCGGCGTCGTAGGCGATGCCGGTGCAGCCCGACTGCCAGGGCACGGTGTACGTGCGGTCCTTGTCCCACGCCGGGTGCGCCAGCGAGTCGATGAGGTTCGCCGTGACGTTCGGGAGCAGCGAGTGGTCGAGCTTCTCGACGTAGCCGGGGTCGTTCGCATCGACGTCGATGTAGAGCGCCCAGTTGGAGAAGCTCACGGACTTGTCCTGCTGGGACTTGTCCGGCGGCAGCGTCGACCGGCGTCAGGCCTTCGCGCGGCGCCGCTGGACGACCTGGGCGACCAGGACGATGGCGAGCGACACCAGGAACATCAGAGAGCCTACGACGTTGATCTGCGGCGGCGTGCCGCGCTGGGCCGCACCCCACACGTACATCGGGAAGGTCACGGTGGAGCCCGAGTTGAAGTTCGTGACGATGAAGTCGTCGAACGACAGCGAGAACGCCAGCAGCGACGCCCCGACGATGCCGGGCAGGACGAGCGGGAAGGTGACCCTCCAGAACGTCGTGCGCTCGTCGGCGTAGAGGTCCATGGCCGCCTGCTCGAGCCGCGGGTCGAGGCCGGCGATGCGGGCCTTGACCGTGACGACCACGAAGCTGAGGCAGAACATCACGTGCGCGATGAGGATCGTCGCGAGGCCGCGGGCGAACGTCAGCGTCACGAACCAGGTCAGCAGCGCCGAACCCATGACGACCTCGGGGGTCGCCATCGGCATGAACACCAGCAGGTTGCTGGCGCTGCGGCCGCGGAAGCGGTATCGCGCGATGCCGAACGCCACGAGCGTGCCGAGGATGACCGCGCCGATGGTGGCGAGCACGCCCATGATCAGGCTGAGCCGCAGGGCGTCGCACATCCCGCCCGGCGCGCAGAGGTTCGTCCACGCCTGGGTCGAGAACTGCACCCACTGGTAGTTGAACCGGCCGTTGGGCAGGTTGAACGAGAACACGATGACGACGAAGATCGGCAGGAACATGTAGAGCAGCACCAACGACCCGAGGATCGGGATGATGCGCTCGCGGACCCAGCGGATCGGGCCGCCGGGGCGCTTCGTGCTCTGGGCGACCTTGACCGGCTGCGCCGGTGCGGTGGCGGTGGCCATCAGACCAGGTCCTCCGTTCCCGCTCGGCGGACGTAGAAGAAGACCAGCACCAGGATCGCCAGCATGAGGACGAACGACAGCGCGGAGGCCGTGGGGTAGTCCGTGACGACGAAGAACTGGTCCTGGATCACGTTGCCGATCATCGACACCTTCGTGGTGCCGAGGAGCTCGGCGTTGATGTAGTCACCGGCCGCCGGGATGAACGTGAGCAGGGTGCCGGCCACGACGCCCGGGAGCGACAGCGGCCAGGTCACCTTGCGCAGCGCGGTCCACGGCGAGGAGTAGAGGTCCTGCGCCGCCTCGACGAGACGCGGGTCCATCCGGTCGAGCGAGGCGTAGATCGGCAGAACCATGAAGGGCAGGAAGTTGTACGTGAGGCCGAGCACGACGGCCAGCGGGGTGTTGAGGACCCGACCGGACTCGGTGAGGTGCAGCAGCGTCAGCAGGGCGTTGATGTGCGACCAGTTCATGAACGACACGACGGGGCCGTCGTCGGCCAGGATGGTCTTCCACGCCAGCGTCCTGATCAGGAAGCTGGTGAAGAACGGCGCGATGACCAGGACGAGCAGCGTGGCCTTCCACTTGCCCGACTTGAAGGCGATGAAGTAGCCGAGCGGATAGGCCAGCGCGAGGCAGAACAGCGTCGCGAGCCCCGCGAAGATGAACGACCTGATGAACTGCGGCAGGTACGTGATGACGGCGCCGTAGTTCGACCACTGCCCCGGGAACTCGAAGGCGTAGCCCTGATCCAGCGACCCGCTGTAGAGCGAGAACGCGAGCAGGATGATCGTCGGGATCAGGAAGAAGACCAGCAGCCAGAGGAAGCCAGGCGTCAACAGGAGGTAGGGCGTCCACTTCGACGTCCCGACGCCCTTGGCCTCGGTCGCTCCGCCGCCCGACGGGTGCTGACGGATGTCGCGCTGCTCCGCGGCGGTCGCCGCGACGGCGCCGCCGCTCACGAACCGGCTCCCACGGGATCCGGGGCCGCGGCGTCCTCGTCGATCTCGACGCCGGCCCCGACGTCCTGTGCCGCGTCGAGCGCGAACGCGTGGTCCGGAGCCCAGGTGATGACGGCCCGCGCGCCGGGCGCGAGCCGCTCGTCGCGGTAGGTGTTCTGCGCGAAGATGGTGAGCTCCTGGCCCCAGGGCGAGTCCACGAGGTACTGCGTCGAGACCCCGATGAAGGACGAGTCCGTGACGACCACCTCGACGCGGTTCTCGTTGTCGCCGACCTGAGCACCCTCGAGGTACTGGATGCGCAGCTTCTCGGGCCGGACCCCGACGTGCACCTTCGAGCCGTCGGTGTGCACGCGGCCCACGGGCAGGCGCACGTGGTTGCCCCGCACGTCGACCGTGGCGTAGCCGTCGGCCGCGCGCTCGGAGATCGACCCGTCGAAGAAGTTCGACTGCCCGAGGAAGTTCGCGACGAACGTGGTGCGCGGGTTCTCGTACAGGTCGGCAGGCGCGCCGAGCTGCTCGACCTTGCCGGCGTTCATGACCGCGATGGTGTCGGCCATGGTCATGGCCTCCTCCTGGTCGTGCGTCACGTGGACGAACGTCAGGCCGACCTCGGTCTGGATCCGCTTGAGCTCGA
>JADGOZ010000077.1 GCA_017882705.1 Candidatus Nanopelagicales bacterium
CCCCGAGCGGTGCTGCGGTCGCGTCCTTCACGGTCGCGTCCAACTCCCGCTACCTGGACAAGACCACCAACGAGTGGAAGGACGGCGAGCCCGTCTTCATGCGGTGCTCGGTGTGGCGTCAGTACGCGGAGAACGTCGCCGAGTCCCTCACGCGAGGCACTCGGGTGATCGTCACCGGCCGCCTCAAGCAGCGCAGCTACGAGACCCGCGAGGGCGAGAAGCGCACGGTGCTCGAGATGGAGGTCGACGACGTCGGCCCGGCGCTGCGTACCGCGACGGCGAAGGTCACCAAGGTGGCCCGCGCCGGCGGCGGTGGCTTCGGCGGCGACGGTGGTGGCTTCGGCGGCGGCAACTCCGGCGCCGGCGGCGGCGGCAACGACGACCCGTGGGCGAGCCAGACCGGTGGCGGCGGGGCGCAGTCGCGTCCCCAGTCCTCCGGCGGCGACTCCTGGGGCGGCGGTGGCGGCGGCCAGTCGTTCGACGAGCCCCCGTTCTAGGCGTCCAGCCAGACCAGTGCACGACCCGGGTGCGACCAGTGCGCAGCCGGACATCCGGAACTACCCCATCCCGGCATGACGCCGGGCTCCCGACCTAAGGAGCACCACGATGGCCAAGCCTGCTCTTCGTAAGCCGAAGAAGAAGGTCTGCGTCTTCTGCAAGGAGAAGATCGCCAGCGTCGACTACAAGGACACGTCGCTGCTGCGCAAGTACATCTCCGACCGCGGCAAGATCCGTGCCCGCCGCGTGAGCGGCAACTGCACCCAGCACCAGCGCGACGTCGCGATCGCGGTCAAGAACGCCCGCGAGATGGCGCTGCTCCCCTACACCTCGACCGCCCGCTGACGAAGGAGGCGACTACACCATGAAGCTCATCCTGACTCAGGACGTGAACGGTCTCGGCGCCCCTGGCGACGTCGTCGAGGTCAAGGACGGCTACGGCCGCAACTACCTGCTCCCGCGTGGTCTCGCGACCGCGTGGACCAAGGGCGGGGAGAAGCAGGTCGCGCAGATCAAGCGCGCCCGCGACGTCCGCGAGGTCCGCGACCTCGACGACGCCGCGGCGATCAAGTCGAAGCTCGAGGGCCTCAAGGTCACGCTCTCGGCCCGCACCGGTGACACCGGCCGCCTCTTCGGCGCCGTCACCGTCGCCGACGTCGTCGACGCCATCACGGCGGCCGGCGGCCCGGCGGTCGACAAGCGCAAGGTCACGATCGTCGCCCCGATCAAGACCGTCGGCGCCCACAAGGTCGAGGTCCGGGTCCACCCCGAGGCCCTCGCGACCCTCAACGTGGACGTCGTCAGCGCCTGACACGCACACACGACGGCCGCCACCCGCATGGGTGGCGGCCGTCGTCTGTCTCGCGCCCTCTGGTGCGGCGCGTAACAGTCGGAAGAGTCCAGAAGCCCTTGTGGATATGAGCAGATCCGGCTGTTACCTGCACTGCCCTGGGGACGGGTCGGGCGGCGGCACACGACGGACACCGACCCTCGTGCCTCGTGGGACATCGCGCGCACACCGTCGAGGCAGTCGACCACCTCGTCGCGGCCCACGGGCCAGGACCCTGGTCCCTCGCTGAGCTCCGCGACCACGGTTGGAGCGTCAGCCAGGTTCGCCGAGCCGTGGATGCCGGTCGACTTGTCCGGTATCCGCGCGGCGTCCTGGGCCTGCCTCAGCTCGCGATGGTGCCCCATGCCGACGCTCGGCGGCATCAAGGGATCCAGGCTGCGCTTCTGACGGCGTCGTCCCGGGCCGTCGTCAGTCACGAGTCAGCGGCTGAGGTTCACGGGCTGTGGACACCGAGTCGTCGCGACGGGCACGTGCACCTGACGATCCCGGGAGCACCGGACGACGTGCGTCACGGCGTACGCGTTCACGGATCGGGACTCCCGGCGGAGCTCGTGACGCGGACCGGGGGGATCCCGGTCACGTCGATCGCTCGCACGGCGGTGGACGTGGCTCGGGGACGGGACCTTCCCTCGGCGTTGGTCATCCTCGACAGCGCGGTGCGGATGATCGCCGGTGCGGGGAAGTCCGCGACCCGTCTGCGCCAGCCCGAAGCCCGGCGCCAGGCGCTGGAGGCCGCCGCCCCGCTCCTCCGGGCCGCCCACGAGTCCGTCTACGGCTGGCCCGGAAGCGTCGCGGTCCGCAACGCCCTGCCAGTCATCGACGCGGGCAGCGAGTCAGCCTTCGAGAGCTGGTCCCGCGGACAGATGCTGGTGCACTCGGTTCCGACGCCATCGGTCGGAGTGCCGGTGCTGGGCACGTCCGGTCGGCTCTACTGGTGCGACTTCGGCTGGCTCGACAGGGGCGTCGTGGGCGAAGCCGACGGCTTGTCCAAGTACGGCGACACGTCAGATGACGTGCGGGCTTCCCTCGCCGCGGAACGTCACCGGCAGCGTGACATCGAAGATGCCGGTTGGCGATTCGTCCGATGGGACACCCGTGAACGGCCCGCCAGATGGATTGCTCGAGTCCTGAGGAGTCTCGGGGCGTAACAGTCGGAAGTGTTCCGAAATCGGCCCAGGAAGGCGCACTTCCGACTGGTACACGCGGGGTCGCCGAGACGGTGGTCAGGCGAGCCGGGTCTTGAGGTAGGTCAGCACCCCTGGGGTTGCCCGCTCGATCATCTGCAGGACCGTCTCGAAGCCGTCGCCGCCGCCGTAGTAGGGGTCAGGGACGTCGAGGTCCGTGTCCGGTCGTGCGGCGAGTCTCGCGTCGAAGCTGCGCATCATCCGCACGTCGGCGTCGGGGGCCATCCGACGCAGTGCCGCGTAGTGGCTCGAGTCCATCGCGAGCAGGAGGGCGGGGGCGTCGTCCGCCTCGAACCAGGAGCTGGTGATCTGCTGGACGCGGTGGGCGGAGCCGTCGTAGCCGTGCTTCGCGAGCACCGCGACGGAGCGACGGTCGGCGCCGTCACCGACGTGCCAGGCACCGACGCCCGCGGAGTCGACGACGATCGCGTGCGAGAGCCCCGCGTCCTCGACGGCCGCGCGCAGGACGTACTCCGCCATCGGCGAGCGGCAGATGTTGCCCGAGCAGACGGCGGTCACGCGCAGCGGTGAGGAGCTCACGCGGTCATCCTGCCGCGCACCTCGTCCGCCGGCACGGCCGAGCCCGTCGACCGCCGTCATCCCCCGGCATCGCCGAGCGCGGCGGACTCGGTGGCGTCGACCGAACCGCCGCTGGTCCTGAGCCAGGCGTCGCCGCGCGAGCGCCACGTGAGCAGCAGCCCGCGCACCACCATGAACCAGGTGAGCGCCCACCACAGCCCGACCACGCCGAGGTCATGAGCCAGGACGAGGTACGCCGCAGGCGCGAACGCCACGAGCATGACGAGCCCGGCAGCGGCGAGCCATCGCCCGTCGCCCGCTCCGATGAGCACGCCGTCGAGGACGAACACCGGCCCGGCCAGCGGCTGCATGATCGCGACCACGACGAGCGACGACGCGATCAGCCCGCGGACCACCGCGTCGTGCGAGAACACCGACGGTAGCCACGGCACGCACGCCAGCACGAGCAGCCCGAGCACGACGCCCATCACCGCGCCGAGCCGCACGAGCCGAGCCGTCACCGCCCGCGCGCCGACGGGGTCGCCCGAGCCGAGGTAGCGGCCGAGGAGCGCCATGCCCGCGATGGCGAGCGCGTCGGCGGCGAGCGCGAGCAGCATCCACACCTGGAAGCTGACGTGGTAGGCCGCGAGGTCGACGTCGCCGAGCCGTGCGGCGACGGCCGACGCGAGCAGGAACACCGAGCGCAGGACGACGGTCCGCGCGAAGAGCGGGCCGCCGGTGCGCGCCGCACCGAGCATGCCGACGCCGGACGGGCGCATCGAGACGCCGTGGTGCCGCGCGACGCGCACCAGGACAGCGACGTACGCCGATGCCTGGACGGTCTCGGCCACCGCGGTCGCGGCGGCCGAGCCGCCGATCCCGAGGTGCAGCCCGAGCACGAGGAACGCGGCGAGGCCGAAGTTGACCGTCACCGCGAGGAGGGTGACGAGCAGCGTCGTGCGGGTGTCCTGAAGACCGCGCAGCACTCCCACGCCGGCCATCGCGACGAGCGCGGCGGGGAAGCCGAGCGCGATGACGTGCAGGTAGGTCACGGCGTAGGGCGTGACCTCCGGCGAGGCGCCGAGCGCCACGACGGCGGGCTCGGCGAGCAGCCAGGTGAGCACGCCGATCACCACGCCGAGCCCGAGCCCGAGGGCCAGGCCCTCCACACCCTCGGACACCGCGGCGTCCCACTGGCCCTCGCCGACGCGACGCGCGACCGAGGAGGTGGTGGCGTAGGCCAGGAAGATGCACAGGCCCAGGACGAGCGAGACCAGGGTGGCCGCGGCTCCGAGCCCGGCGAGCGGGAGGGTGCCCAGCGTGCCCACGATCGCGGCGTCGACCAGGACGAACAGCGGCTGCGCGACGAGCGCCCCGAGCGCCGGGACGGCGAGGCGGAGGATCTCGCGCAGCGACCCGTCAGGTGCCGGGCCGGGACCTGGCGCGGGAGTCCGCTCGCCGGTCATGCTGCCATCGTGACGGAGCCCGCGAGTCGGCCCTCGACCGGGGTTGCGTCGGACGGGTCGGGTGTGCCCACGTCGGGTCGTGTTCACCAGTCGGACACCCGCGGGAAGTTTTTCCCCTCCCCAGGCTGGGGAGGGCATCGCCGCAGGTCAGGGCGATACGTGATCAAGATCCATTGGGTTATCCCACGGTTGTCCACAGCCTTGTCACCCGACTCGCCGACGCTCCTCCCCACGTCGTCCCCAGGTTGTCCACAGGGCCCGTTGTGGTCCGCCCCGGACCTCTCTACGGTCGCGGAGGCGATGTCGTACCCCCGGCGTAGACAGGGGTCGGGACGACGCCCCGGGCCTTCGCGCACCCGCGTGAGGTGCCCGGAAACCGGGGGGCATGAGGCGTCCCGCGAGGTCCGACCGAGGAGCCGCCCTGTGAGTGTCGTCGAGCTCTCGTCCCGCGACGGCACCGGCGCCCCGGACCGCACCCCGCCCCAGGACATCGCCGCGGAGCAGTCGGTCATCGGCGCGATGCTGCTGTCCAAGGACGCCATCGCCGACGTCGTCGAGACGATCCGCGAGGGCGACTTCTACCGCCCCGCGCACACCCTGATCTTCGCCACGATCCTCGATCTCTACGGCCGCGGCGAGCCGGCCGACGCGGTGACGGTGTCGGGCGAGCTCACGAAGCTCGGCGAGCTCGGTCGCGTGGGTGGAGCGCCGTACCTCCACACGCTCGTCGCCTCGGTGCCCACGGCTGCCAACGCCGGCTACTACGCCCGCATCGTCCGCGAGCGCGCCGTGCTGCGCCGCCTCGTCGAGGCCGGCACCCGCATCGTGCAGATGGGCTACGCCGGGGACGGCGACGTCGACATGATCGTCGACCGCGCCCAGGCCGCGATCTACGACGTGACGGACCGGCGCACGAGCGAGGACTACCTCTCGCTCGCCGACATCATGCCCGGCACCCTCGAGGAGATCGACGCGATCGCCTCGCGCGGCGGCCAGCTCTCCGGCGTGCCCACCGGCTTCGCCGACCTCGACGCCGTCACCAACGGCCTGCACGCCGGACAGATGATCGTCGTCGCCGCACGTCCCGCGATCGGCAAGTCCACACTCGGGCTCGACCTCGCCCGCTCGGCGTCGATCCACCACGGCCTCACCAGCGCCATCTTCAGCCTGGAGATGAGCCGCAACGAGATCGCGATGCGCCTCCTGTCGGCCGAGGCGTCGATCGCGCTCAACCACCTGCGCAGCGGCACGATGTCCGACGCGGACTGGCAGAAGCTCGCGCGCAAGATGAGCGCGGTGTCCGAGGCGCCGCTGTTCATCGACGACTCGCCCAACATGACCATGATGGAGATCCGCGCGAAGTGCCGCCGGCTCAAGCAGCGCCACGACCTGCGCCTCGTCGTCATCGACTACCTCCAGCTGATGAGCTCGGGCAAGAAGGTCGAGAGCCGCCAGCAGGAGGTCTCGGAGTTCTCGCGCTCGCTCAAGCTCCTCGCGAAGGAGCTCGAGGTGCCGGTCGTCGCCATCTCGCAGCTCAACCGAGGCGCGGAGCAGCGCACCGACAAGAAGCCGATGATGAGCGACCTGCGCGAATCAGGCAGCATCGAGCAGGACGCCGACATGGTGCTGCTGCTGCACCGCGAGGACGCCTACGAGCGCGAGTCGCCGCGCGCGGGCGAGGCCGACTTCATCCTCGCCAAGCACCGCAACGGCCCGACCGCCAACATCACCGTGGCCTTCCAGGGCCACTACAGCCGCTTCGTCGACATGGCCCAGAGCTAGCGCCTGCGACGGACCGACCGAGGCGACGTGCGCACGCGGGCGTCGCGGCGGACCGCGGTCGTGGCCGTCGTGAACCAGGCGCGATCGGTCACGGGGTCATCCAGGGAGTGGACGGGCCCGCCTGTCCACGCGTGAGCGCCTGGTAGCCGGTACCGAGGTAGCCCCAGCGCGCAGCCGTCTCGTAGGACAGGTTGTCCGGCCGACGGCGCGGCCCGCGAGGCGCGTCCGTGGCGGCCGGTCTCCTCGGAGGACATCGCGCTCGACACCCATGCGCGCGAGCTCGTCGCCCTGCGCAGCGAGGTCGAGCCCGCCCTCCCGGCCGGGCGCTAGGTCGTCGGCGTCACCTCTCCGGTGCGAGCGGGATGCTCCAGCGCACGTCCCCGAGCCCGCGCGCGACGACGAGGCGTCCCTCGTCGGGCAGCAGGTGCCAGGAGCCCGATGCCACGTCCCAACGGCGCCACATCCGACGGTCGCACGCCACCGCGACGTCCGTCGTCTCGTCGGGCTCGGCCCGAACCGCGGTCCACCCGACGAGCCGGATCGGCTGGGTCGGGTCCGACGGCTCGAAGTAGACCTGCACGACCTCCCGGCTCGCGCGGGTGCCGGTGTTGGTGACGGCCACCGAGACCGACACGGCGTCCGCATCGACCGTCGCGCGCGGTTCGGCGTAGTGCCAGCTGCTGTAGCCGAGGCCGTGGCCGAACCAGAACACGGGTGCGGGGGCGCGCCGTGCGTGGTGCCCTCGGTAGCCGATGAAGGTCCCCTCGTCGTAGCGGAGGTCGCCGTCGACCGGCACGACCGACCACGCGGGCGAGGCGGCGTCGGCGGCGGGGAAGGTGGTGACGAGACGGCCCGACGGCTCGATGGAGCCGAGCAGAGCGGCTGCCACGGCGTGCCCGCCCTCCTGGCCGGGGAGCCCCGCCCACAGGACGGCGTCGACCGCGTCGAGCCACGGCATGAGCACCGGTGTCGCGGCGTTCACGACGACGACCGTGCGCGCCGCGACGGACGCGACAGCAGCGACGAGGTCGTCCTGCCGGCCGGGCAGCCGCAGCGTGCTCTTGTCCACCGCCTCGGTCTCCTGCTCGTCGGTGAGCCCCACCACGACGACGGCGACGTCGGCGCCGGCCGCGGCCGCGGCAGCGTCGCGGATCACCAGGTCCGGGTCTCGCGGCGCCCTGCCCGCGATGAGCCCGACGGCACCGAGGAGCCCGGTCGCGCCCGTGCTCGAGTGGTGGCCCCCGTCCGCACCGACCGACATCGTCGCCTCGACCAGGTCGCCCGCCTCGACGTCGAACTCCTCGGTCGCGCGCGGCGGGTCGAGGATCTCCTCGCCCATGCCCGTGCCTGCGAGTCGGAGCGTCAGGTCGACGCTGCGTCCTCCCGCCGTCAGGGTCCAGCGCCCGACGCCGATGACGCCCAGGGCGAGCCGGCCACCCTCGACGAGGCGGGCGCGGACCCGGACGGTGTGGACGACGCCGTCGACGTCGTCGTCGAAGCCGACCAGGGTGGATCCGGTGCGGCTGTGGCGTTCCTCGAGGACGCTGCCGTCCGGGGCGAACAGCGTGAAGCCCACACCCGGCTCACCGGTGAGCGGGTCGGTGACGAAGGTCGGTCGCGCCGCGACCGGCTTGCTGCGCACCTCGACGCCGTCGGTCACCGTGACCCGATCGCCGAGCACCGCAGTTAGCCCCTCCGCCACGCTCACGTGGTGGGGGGCGTTGACCTGCGCCGAGCCGCCGCCCATGGTCGAGGTCTCGACCGCGTGCCGACCGATGAGCGCCACGCTCTGATCCGGGTCGAGCGGCAGGACCGCGTCGTGGTTCGTCAGCACCGTCATCCCGGCCGCGGCGAGCCGCGTCAGCTGAAGCCGTCGTACGGCGCTGTCCGGGCCGGGCACGTCGCTGGGGTAGTCGCGCTCAGGACCCAGGACGCCGACGCGCTCGGCCAGGACGAGGAGGCGCCGCACGTGCTCGTCGACGACCGCCTCGTCGACCTCGCCGGAGGCGACGGCGGCGACGAGGGCGTCGCCCCACGGTCCGAACGGTCCCGGCATCACCAGGTCGAGGCCGCCGTTGGCCGCAGCCGCAGCCGACTTGGTCGCGAACCAGTCCGACATGACCAGACCGGAGTAGCCCCACTCGCCCTTCACGACCTCGTTGACGACGTGATCCTGCTCGGTGGCAGGAACGCCGTTCACGTCGTTGTAGGCGGCCATCATCGTCCAGGGATCGCTGGCCTCGGTCGCGATCTCGAACGGCAGCAGGTAGAGCTCCCGGAGCGTCGCCTCGTCGACGACGCTGTTCATCGTGTTGCGCAGCGTCTCGGACTCGTTGGCGACCAGGTGCTTGAGGCAGGCGCCGACACGGTGGTGCTGCATCCCCGCGACGTAGGCGGCGGCCAGCACCCCGGTGAGCAGCGGGTCCTCGGAGTAGGCCTCGAACAGACGGCCGCCGAGCGGAGTCCGGTGCAGGTTGATCGTCGGGCCGAGCACGACGTGGATGCGCTGGGCCAGGGCCTCCTCGGCGAGCAGCTCACCCACCTCGTACGCCGTCTCCTCGCTCCAGGACGACGCGAGGAGCGTGGCGTTGGGGAAGAGGGCGACGACGCGTCCGCCGCTGAACCTCAGGCCGCGCACACCGGTCGGGCCGTCGGAGAACCGCAGCTCGCCGAGGCCGATCGACGGCTCGGGCACGAGGGTGAACATGCTCGCACCGGTGAGCAGCCGCACCTTCGTCGCGAGGTCGAGCGTCCCGACCAGGTCCGCGTGCGGCCGGGCGATGGGCGGGGGGGGTGGATGACGACGGTGCCATGGCGGTGGCCTTCGCTGGTGGGTGCCTGGTCGGCGGCTTCACCGCATCCTCCCCCCGGACGTGCCGGGAGGGCACCGGAACTGGTCCGGTGCCCTCCCGGGTCAGCGCGCGATCGGGTCAGGCGGCGACTCCGAAACCGCCGACCCAGCTGACCTTCTCGGCCGCGGCGAGCGTGATCTGCAGGTAGCCGAAGGCCTCGAGCTCACGGGCGCGCTTGAGCGAGCCGGCGTCGATCGCCCTGAGACCGGCGGCGGTGACGACGCCCGCGAGGAGCGCCTTCGCGTCGGCGTCGTCGCCGGCGATCTGCACGGTGGTCGTGAGGTCGCCCACCTTGCCCGAGGCGAGCGTGGCGGCGAACGTGGTGTTGAAGGCCTTGAGGACCTTCGAGCTCGGCAGCAGAGCGGCGAGCTCGGCGGCGGCGGAGCTGTCGGCGGGGACGACGAGGGAGTCGAAGGTCTCGAAGTTCACCGGGTTGGAGATGTCGACGACGACCTTGCCCGCGAGCTGCTCGCCGCGCGCGGCGACGATGTCGGCGAGGGCGGCGTAGGGCACGGCGAGGATGACGATGTCGCCGGTGACGGCCTTGTCGGCGTCGGCCTCGGTGATGACCTCGAGCACGTTGCCGCCCTGGGTGACGAGGCTGGCGATGGCCTGGCCCATGTTGCCGGTGCCGATGACTGAGACGTGGGTCATGGTGATCTCCTGAAGGTGATTGGTTGTTGCTTCAAGTAAGACCTTACGGCGTGATACTTGATCCGTCAACTAATGAGCTAGCATGGGGTCATGAGAACTCGCTGGCTGGACGACGACGAGCAGGCTGCCTGGGTCCGCCTCGCGGCGGTCGTGGAGCTGCTGCCCGGCGTCCTCGAGACGCAGCTGCGCCGCGACGCCGACCTCACCCACTTCGAGTACTGGGTGCTCGCGATGCTGTCCGAGGCGCCGACGCGCACGCTGCGGATGACGGCGCTGGCCTCGCGCACGAGCGCCAGCCTCTCGCGCCTCTCGCACGTCGTGACCCGCCTCGAGGGCCGCGGCCTGCTCGAGCGCTTCCCCTGCCCCGAGGACCGTCGCGCCACCAACGCACGCCTGACCGACGCCGGCTGGGACGTCGTGGTCGCGGCTGCCCCGGGCCACGTCGAGACCGTGCGGGACTACGTCGTGGACGCGCTGACCGCACGGCAGGTCGCCCAGCTCACCGAGATCGCTGGCGCCATCCTCGACCGCCTCGACCCCGACCTCGCCGTCATCCCCCAGTTCCGCACGTCATGACGTGAGCGCGCCCTCCGACGCGCGTGCATGTCATGACGTGGGCGTTCTCACCAGATCTCGATGCGCTCCTCGCGGGGACGGAGCATCGGGGCGTCGTCGGCGAGGTCGAACGCCTCCTGGAAGGCGTCCATGTTCGACAGCGGTCCGCGGGCGCGGAAGCGACGCGGGCTGTGCGAGTCGACCTGCGCGAGCGTGCGCGCGAGCTCCTCGCTCTCGATGCCGCGCCACACCGTCGCCGCGGCGGTGAAGAAGCGCTGTGCCCGGGTGAGGCCGTCGATCGCAGGCGACCCGGAGCTCACCCGCGCGTGGGCGCGCGAGGCCAGTGCCACTCCGCCGAGGTCGGCGATGTTCTCGCCGAGAGTGAGCCGACCGTTGACGTGCACGTCGCCGACAGCGACGTAGTCGTCGAACTGCGCGACGAGACGGTCGGCGAGCGCGGTGAAGTGCGCGCGGTCGTCCTCGGTCCACCAGTCGCGGAACTTCCCCGCGCCGTCGAAGCGGCTGCCGGCGTCGTCGAAGCCGTGCGTGATCTCGTGCGCGATCACCGTGCCGATGCCGCCGAAGTTCACGGCGTCGTCGGCGTCGGCGTCGAAGAACGGCGGCTGCAGGATGCCCGCCGGGAACACGATCTCGTTGCGCACCGGGTGGTAGTAGGCGTTGACGACGTGCGGCGGCATCTCCCACTCGGTGCGGTCGACCGGCTCGCCGAGCTGCCCGATCTGGCGGTCGTTCTCGAACCGCGCCGCGGCGAGCCGGTTGGCGGCGTACGACGTGCGGTCCACCCGCAGGGTGGACCAGTCGCGCCACACGTCGGGGTAGCCGATCTTGACCTGGAACGACTCGAGCTTCTCGATCGCCTGCGCGCGCGTCGAGCCGCTCATCCAGCTGCGGGTCTCCAGCGAGCGCCGCATCTCCGCGACGATCTCGTCGACCATCTGGCGGGCCCGCTCCTTAGCCCGCGGCGGGAACGTCTCCTCGACGAACCGGTGGCCGAGCGCCTCCCCGATGTCCTGGCCGAGCGCCGCGACGACGCGCTGGTAGCGCTCCTTCTGCTCCTGCTGGCCGCCGACGCGCTTGCCGTAGAACTCGAAGTTCTCGTCGGACACGACGGCGGTGAGCGCTCCGGCCACGGTGCGCACGACGTGGAACGTGAGGTAGGCGCGCAGCGTGGACAGGTCCGCACCGGAGACGACGCCGTGCAGCGCCGTGAAGTACTCCGGTGACTGGACGTTGACCGTCTCGACACCTGTCGCGCCGACCGCGGCGAGGTAGCCGGGCAGGTCGAGCTCAGGGGCGAGGTCGTGCAGCGCCGCGAGGTCGTGGCGGTTGAGCGTGTTGCGCGGGTCGCGACGGTCCTCGGCGCGCATCTGGTGCGCGGCGAGCGCGGACTCGAACGCGAGGACCGACGCGGCGAGGTCGGCCGCCTGCTGCCCGTCGACGCCGGTGTTCACGAGCTGAGCGGCGACGTGGTCGACGTAGGCCGCGCGCAGCGCGACGTTGGCCTCGGTGCCGCTGTCGTAGCTGTCGCGGTCCGGGAGACCGAGGCCGGCCTGCACGAGCCAGAGCAGGTGCTGGGTCGAGTCGTCGTGGTCGACCGTCACGCCGAACCCGAAGAGCGCGAGGATCCCGGTGGAGTGCAACGCGGGGAGCAGCGCCAGGACGTCGGCGTACGACGCGACGCCGTCGATCGCGTCGAGCAGGGGGGCGATCGCCGTGAGGCCCGCCGCCTCGACCGCGTCGACGTCCATGCCCGCGCTGAAGTAGTCGCCGAGCATGCGGTCGAGGTCGTTGCTCGGGCTCTCGGCCGCGTGCAGCAGGAGGTCGTGCAGCTTCGCCTCGTTGCGCCGCGACACCTCCTCGAACGACCCCCACGCGCCGTAGCCGGCCGGGATCACGTTGGCGTCGATCCAGCCGCCGTTGGCCCAGCGGTAGAAGTCGGTGCCGGGCTCGGCCGACGGGTCGCGGTCGGCGGCGTGCAGCGTCATGCGTGTCTCCTCGGGCTCGGCGCGAACCTATCTCGAACTCGGCGGTCCGGTGCGATCACCCGTGGCGCGTGACACCGTTACGCGACGACGGGACTCGGCCCTCACCCGACCGCGACGCCGCTAGGCTCCACGCCGATCGTGACGCCCGATGTCCCCATCCCCCGACGCCGAGGTCCTGATGAGCGAGCGCATCGCCACCCCTGACGCCGTAGCCGGATCGACGGACGGCCGGCTCCAGGTCACCTTCGTGCCGGCCAACGTCTGGCGCACGGGCATGGTCGTCCTCGGTGTCGTGGCGTTCGGTCTGGTCATGCGGTTCGTCATCGACGACGGCGGCAGCGTCATCTTCACCGTGCTGATGTCGTGGTTCGCGGCGATCGCGATGGCGCCCCCGGTCAACTGGCTCGCCAAGCGGATGAAGCGCGGCCTCGCAACCATCACCGTGATGATCGCGTTCCTGCTCTTCGTGGTCGTCTTCGTCTTCGCGTTCGGCTCGCTGCTGGTGGACCAGCTCTCGCAGCTGGTCTCGCGCATCCCCGACCTCATCGACTCCGCGCTGACGTTCGTCAACACCCACTTCAACCAGTCGCTGACGCTCGAGGGGATCCTCTCCGGTGTCGGCGGAGGCAGCGTGGACTTCGGCTCGATCGCCAAGACGATCGGCGGCAACCTCGTCGGCATCCTCAGCTCGGTGCTCGGCAGCGTCTTCGGGTTGTTCACGTTCGCGCTCTTCGCGTTCTACTTCTCGGCGCAGATGCCGCAGCTGCAGGTGTGGATCGCCAGCCTCTTCCCCACCCGCCAGCAGGGGATCGTGCAGAACGTCTGGCGCCTCACGGCCGAGAAGACCGGCGGCTACGTCGCCGCCCGCGTCGTCCTCGGTACGATCAACGCCGTCACGAGCGGCATCGTCTTCTTCGTCATCGGGCTTCCCTACTGGCTGCCGCTCGCGATCTGGACCGGCGTCGTCGCGCAGTTCGTCCCGACGATCGGCACCTACATCGCGATCGTCCTGCCGGTGCTCGTCGGCCTGCTGAGCGACAAGCCGGTCACGGGCGTGATCGCGTTCGTGTGGGCGCTGCTCTACCAGCAGGTCGAGAACCTCACGATCGAGCCGAAGATCAGCGCCAAGGCCGTCGACGTGAATCCCGCGGTCTCCTTCGGCGCCGTGCTCCTCGGCGCCGCGCTGTTCGGCGTGGCCGGGGCGTTCCTCGCCGTTCCCGTCGTCGCGATGATGCTCGCGCTGCTCGACATCTACGGGAAGCGCTACGAGCTCGGCCAGCGACTCCGACCTCGACGGTGTCCCTGACGCGCTCCAGGACTCCGACGTCGAGGGCGCGCCGGCGTGAGCGCTGACGACGACCTCCGTCTCCTGCGCGCCTTCGAGCCCGTCTCAGACTGACGCAGGGCGAGTTCTTCCTGCCCGTCGGCGTCGAGGACTACGTGAAGAACGCGGCGCTGTGGTTCACCGGCCCGGACGACGTGGCCGTCGTGCTCGCCGAGCCCGGGACGCTCGACCTCGACTCGCTCGCCGCGCTCGGCTCGACCGTCACGGGCGCGGGCCAGTCGATCAGCGGCATCACCGCGCGAATCACGGCGCGCATGACGGCGATCCGACTGGCCGACGAGCGCGAGCGCCTGGTGCGCAGGCAGCGCGACGGTGTCGCGCGCGTCGACCCGCATGCCCACCTGGGCCACCGGCGTACGCCGATCGGCGAGAACGAGCGCGGTCGCTCGAGGTTCCTCACCGGCTGGGCGACCCTGAGCACGCCGCTCGTGCTGTGGCTGATCTCGGTGCTCTTCCGGCCGGAGATCTACGGCCGCGCCCAGTTCGCGATCGGCGCCCTCGTCCTGGTCCTCCGACGTGCCGAGGGCGCCGCGATCCCAGCATGGTGAAGGGCGCCGGCTGCGGCGGGGGGCGGCCGGGTCCGGTCCGCGTCGCTGATGTGCGACGTGGGTGGGCTGCGTCGCTGTCGAGATGTGGTGTGAGAACTCCCTGGACCCCGCCGTCACGCCACATCGTGGTCGAGACGGTGGGGTTGACGTGGGGTTGGCGGCTGCGACGGTGGACAACGCTGTGGATCGTGACGCGGCGTGACGTGGAATCGCTGGAAGTAGTTGTCCCCGCTGAGGTTTGCAGGGGTCGTACTGTCAGACCCGCGTCTGGAGTTCTCGTATGTGCTCGATCAGTCAGGCGTCCCACGGCAGTGCTGCCGCCCCACTCGCCGCGCTGACGAGGCATTCGTGGGAGGTCAACGCCGAGATCCCGGAGCTCCTCGCCGACCCCGGCGTCGCCGCGGAGCTGGCCACGATTCCGGGCGACGCGCTGCCCGAGCACGTGGTCACCCTGCTCGCCTCCGCGGACCGCGCCACGGCGTCGGCCACCGTGTTGACGGGCACGGTCGAGGCGACGGGTGGCCGGTCGGCGGGGAGGCCGATCGTGGGCCGGGACGCGTCGACGGCTCGGTTCCTCGAGGTCGAGGCCGGGCTGTCCGTGGGCTCGGCGAAGGCGATCGTGGCGCGGGCGCGGGACTCCGCGGGGAGTACACCTGCGTCACGCAGCCCTGGCTGTCCGCTGACCTGACCGGGGACGCCGCGCGTGCGGTGACCGTCGGTGTCCGTGCCGCCGCAGAACGTCGCCGCGATGATGACCGTCCTCACCCAGCAGATCGACAAGCGACGCCGTGCCGGTGACCTCGCCCCGCAGGAGCAGCTGCCCGAGGGTGTGGATACAGAGACCTGGGACGGGAGTCGGCAGGCGAACGCCCGCTACGACCACCTGCTCGCGATCGCGTTCGGGGAGCCGCGAACGCCGACGAGATCCGCGGGGCGGCCGAGCTTCCAGGAAGCCGCGCGGGGACTGCTCAGTCCGCGGGGCCGTAGAACTGGGTGATGTGGGCCTCGACGAGGTCGGCCGCGACCTCGGGGCGACCGCGTCGGATGGCGTCATAGATGCCGTGGTGGTCGACCCGCAGCTGCGCGGTCACCGACGCGAGATCCGCTGCCGCCTGCAGCGCCGAGAGCAGCCGCGGGCGCATCGACTCGCGCAGCGCGATGGTGAGCTCGGCGACGAGCGGGTTGCCGGTGGCGTGCGCGATCGCGACGTGGAACGCGGTGTCGTGGTCGTTGAAGCCGTCGGCGTCGAGGGCCGGGTCGTCCATGGCGTCGAGGTGCCTGGCGATCGCGGCGTGGTCGTCCGGCGTCGCGTGCCGCGCGGCGAGTCGGGTCGACTCGCGCTCGAGAGCGACCCGTGCGCGTACGACGTCGGACGAGCCGATGCTCGCGAGCAGGGCGTGCAGCCGCAGGAAGCGGGTCAGCGCCGCCGCGGGTGCGGCCACGAGCACGGTGCCCGACTCGGGGCCCGAGCCGGTGCCCGACACGACCGTGCCCCACGCCTCCAGCACGCGGATCGCCTCGCGCACGGCCGGCCGGGAGATGCCGAGGTCGGCGGCGAGCTCGCGCTCGGGCGGGAGCCGGTCCCCGACGTGCAGGCGCCCCGCCGCGAGGTCGGCCTCGACCCGGTCGAGGACCTGCTCCCAGGCGCGGGATCGCGGGGCTGAGGTCGGCGTCGCGCGGTCCACGCCCGATCCCTGCGCCATGGCACCTCCCCGGCTCGTGACCCCTTGTGCGGCTCGTCGGCGGAGCCTACTGTGGCCGACGCGCTTGTGGTCAGACCACAGGTCCACGAGGAGGTGGCCGCCGATGTCGACGTCGGTCGTCCGCGGTGTGGGCCTGACCCCCGAGATCCTCGACCGGCTCCGCGAGATCGTCGGCGCCGAGCACGTCCTCACGACCGACGGCGACGTCGAGCCCTTCTCGCGCGACGCGACGCCGCTGTTCCGCGCCCGTCCCGACGCCGTCGTCCTGCCCGCCACGACGGCCGAGGTCGCCGACGTCCTGCGCCTCGCGACCGAGACCGGCACACCCGTCGTGCCGCGCGGCGGAGGGTCGAACCTCGCGGCGGGCACGGTGGCCGAGCGCGGCGGCATCGTGCTCGTCCTCACCCGGATGACGGTCGTGCAGGAGGTCAGCGCAGACGAGCTGCTCGCGGTCGTCCAGGCCGGTGTCACGACGTCGACGCTCGCCGACGCCGCGTCGGCACGCGGGCTGCTCTACCCGCCGGACCCGGGCAGCCGCACGGTGTCCACGGTCGGCGGCAACGTCGCGACCTGCGCGGGCGGGCTGCGCGGCCTGAAGTACGGCGTCACCCGCAACTACGTCCTCGGCCTCGAGGTCGTGCTCCCCACGGGCGAGGTGATCCGCACCGGCGGCCGGCTCTGGAAGGACGTCGCCGGCTACGACCTCACCCGGCTGCTGACCGGCTCGGAGGGCACGCTCGGCGTGATCACCGAGGTGACGGTCGGCCTGCTGCCGATGCCGGAGACGTCGCGGACGGGGATCGCCTACTTCGACTCCCTCGCCGACGCGGGTCGCGCGGTCACCGCGATCATCGCGGGCGGCACGCTGCCGGCGACGCTCGAGTTCCTCGACCGCGCGTGCATCGGGGCGGTGGAGGACTTCGCCCACCTCGGACTCGACCGCGACGCCGGTGCGCTGCTGCTCTTCGGCGACGACGGGTCGCCGCGCGACGTCGTCGAGTCGCTCGACCGGATGGCCGCGGCCTGCACGGCGAACGGCGCTCGCGGCATCGAGCTCGCCACCGACGTCGCCGGCTCCGAGGACCTGCTCGCCGCGCGGCGCTGCTCCCTCCCGGCACTGTCGCGACTCGCGCCCGTCACGATGCTCGAGGACGTCACGGTTCCCCGCCCGCAGATCGCGCGGATGGTCGACGACATCGAGGAGATCGCGCGCCGGCACGACGTCGTGTGCGCGACGTTCGGCCACGCCGGCGACGGCAACCTGCACCCCACGATCGTGTTCGACGCCGACGACCACGACGCGCGGCGTCGCGCCGAGGCGGCGTTCGACGAGGTGTTCGGCCGTGCGATCGCCCTCGGGGGCACGATCACCGGCGAGCACGGCGTGGGCGCGGCGAAGCTGCCCTGGCTCGCGCAGCGGCTCGGCGCCGACCAGCTCGCGCTGCTGCGCCGGGTCAAGGCCGCGTTCGACCCGGCCGGGATCCTCAACCCCGGAAAGCTCGGCTCGTGACCGCGTCGCAGGACCGCGCGCCGGTCGACGTCTCGCTGGGTCTGTTCGACCAGGACCTCCTCGCGGCGTGCATCTCCTGCGGCTTCTGCCTCCCCGCCTGTCCGACCTACCAGCTCACGCTCGACGAGCGCTCGAGCCCGCGCGGGCGCATCACGCTGATGCGCGCCGTGGACTCCGGTCGGCTCCCCGCCGACGACCCGACCGTGCTCGAGCAGTCGTCGTACTGCCTCGGGTGCCGGGCGTGCGAGCCGGTCTGCCCTGCGGGCGTGCAGTACGGCGCGCTCCTGGAACAGTGGCGCGACCTGACGTGGAGCGGCGCTCGCACGCCTCCCGTCGCGGCCGCGCTCCGCGCGGGGATGCGGATGACTCCCGCGCTCGCCGCCGCCGGTCGCGTGCGCGGCGCCGCGCGCACGACCGGACGCGCACGTGGCGACGGTGTTCAGCTCATGCTCGGCTGCGTCGAGCGATCGCTGTTCCCTGGTGTCTCCCAGGCGGTCACGCGGCTGCTCCCCGGCATCGAGGTGCCCTCGGGACAGGGCTGCTGCGGTGCCCTGCACGCCCACAGCGGGGGCAGCACCGAGGGTCATCACCTCGCCGAGAGGCTCGGTGAGGCGCTGCCCGGAACGATCCTCACGACCGCCGGCGGCTGCGCTGCGCACCTCGTCAACGTGCTCGGTCGCGACCGTGTCCACGAGCTGTCCGAGCACCTCGTCGACGTGTGGTCGGCCTCCGAAGCCCCTGCGCTCACCGACGTCCGCGTCGGCGGACGTCGCGCGCGCGTCGCGCTGCAGGACTCCTGCCACCTGCGCAACGGGCTCGGCACGAGCGCCCAGCCGCGCGACCTCGTGGCGCGCGTCGCCGACTACGTCGAACTGCCGTCGGCCGGCGCCTGCTGCGGCGGCGCGGGAACCTACTCGCTGCTGCGCCCCGACGACGCTGCCGCGGTCGTCGCCCCCAAGCTCGACGAGGTGGAGTCGCTCGACCTCGACTACCTCGTCGTGGTCAACCCCGTCTGCCAGCGCCAGCTCGTGACCGCGCTGCGCCGTCGCGGCTCCCGGGTGCGCGTCGTGCACCTCGCCGAGCTGCTCGCACTCGCCCTCCCGACCTGATCCGTCCCGAACCCCGTCATCCGACACCAGCAGGAGGACCACTGATGGACCCGCAGAAGACCGCCGTCGTGCTCGTCGAGTTCCAGAACGACTTCACCAGCGAGGGAGGTGCCCTGCACGGCGCCGTGAAGGACTCGATGGCGGCGACCGACATGATCACGCACACGCAGGAGGCCGTCGCGGCCGCGCGTGCCGCCGGTGTCACGATCATCCACGCGCCGATCCAGTTCGCCGAGGGATACGGCGAGATCACGAAGACCCCCTACGGCATCCTCAAGGGCGTCGTCGACACCAACGCGTTCGTCAAGGGCAGCTGGGGCGCCGACTTCGTCGAGGACGTCGCGCCGCAGGCCGGCGACATCGTGCTCGAGGGCAAGCGTGGCCTCGACGCCTTCGCGAGCACGAACCTCGACTTCATCCTGCGCAGCAAGGGGATCGAAACGGTCGCCCTCGGCGGCTTCCTGACCAACTGCTGCGTGGAGTCGACCATGCGCTCGGCGTACGAGAAGGGCTTCGAGGTCGTCACGCTGACCGACTGCGTCGGCGCCACCAGCGCCGAGGAGCACGCCAACGCGATCACCTACGACTACCCGATGTTCTCCAAGCCGATGACGGCCGCGGAGTTCGCGGAGACCCTCGCCGGATCCGAGGCCGCCGACACCTCACGCGCCTACTGACGTCGGCTGCGGCGTTCACGGCCACGGCGGCTCGTACCGTGCTCCTCACCGGCCGTGTCTGCTCCTACCCGACCGTGCGGGAGGCGGAGGTCAGCGGTACCGACCTGCTGCACGGCCCGCTCGCGATGATCGTCGGTCAGGACTCGTGGGGCACCGTGGGCGCGATCCCGGTGAACGACTCCCGCGGCGCGGGCAGCGCGCCGCGGGAGTCCGGGGCGTGCGGCGCGGCCGTTCCTTCGGTGACGTCGGCCTCGGTGCGGCCGCGACCGGCGTCCTTCGCGCGATAGAGCGCGACGTCGGCACGGTGCAGGACGTCCTCGGACCGGTCGCCGGGGCGCGCGATCGTGAGGCCGATGCTGACGCTGACGCGCACGCGCATGTCGTCGACCAGGATCGGCTTCGTGAGCCGGGCGTGGATGGCGTCGGCCACGTGCCACGAGTCGTCCGCAGCGGCGAGGGAGGGCAGGAGCACGACGTACTCGTCGCCGGCGAACCGGCCGACCACGTCGTCTCGGCGCAGCGTCTGCGTGATGCGACGGCCGACCTCGACGAGAACGGCGTCGCCGATGCGGTGCCCGTGCGTGTCGTTGAGGTCCTTGAGCCGGTCGACGTCGAGGAACAGCACGGCGGTGGACGTGCCGGCGCGTGGCTCGTGCCCGAGCACCGCGTCGAGCTTCTCGAGCAGGTCGCGCCGGTTGGGCAGGCCGGTCAGGGAGTCGCTGCGGGCCTGACGCTGGAGCTCCTCGCGCATCTCGTGCGCGACGGTCACGTCGCGCAGCGAGTCGATGCCCCCGAGCACGCTGCCGTCGTCCGCGAGGACGGCGCGACCGCTGTTGCTCATCCACATCCAGGATCCGTCGGCGCGCAGGAAGCGCGCCTCGGTGCGTCCTGTCAGCAGCCCCGCCGCCAGGCTCGTGCGGATCAGGCCGCGCACGCGAGCGTGGTCGTCGGGATGCATGAGGTCGACGACGCGGCGGCCGACGAGCTCCTCCGGTGCGAAGCCGAGGATCGCCGACGCCGACGGCGACGCCCAGTCGATGAGCCCGGTGGTGGCCGTGGTGTGCAGGACGACGTCCGTCGCGTTGTCGGCGAGCATCCGGTAGTGCGCCTCGGAGGCCGAGCTGGCCGCTTCGGCCTCGACCTGGTCGGTGACGTCACGGATCGTCACGACGAAGTAGTCCAGCGCACCCGAGTCGCGGCGGACCACACGCGTGCGGCTGGTCACCCGGCGCCGCGTGCTGTCGGCGCACCGGACGGTGCCGTGGCCGTCGATGACCTCGACCCCGTCGCGCATCCGGAAGGTGACCAGGTCCTCGGCCAGCTCGTTCTCGTGCGGGTCCCCCAGCCTCAGGGGGGTGCCCACGACGGCGAGGTCGTCGTAGCCGAACGTGGTGCGCAGCGACGGCGACGCCCACAGCACGAGACCGGCCGCGTCGTACTGCACGATGACGTCCGAGGCGTTCTCGAGCACGAGCCGGAACTGCGCGGTGAGGTCGTGCAGCGCGCGTGCAGGGACCAGCGCATCGTCGGCGGGACTGACCGGGATCGACGACGACCCACGATCGTCCCCCGGGTGCGCGGTGAGGTCGTCCGCCTGCATGGCTCGCTCCTGATCGCGTCAGGCTCCACGGTAGTGGTGCGGGCCGGTCGTCGCGCGCGGATCTTGGACAGCGTCCGATGAACGGGAGACGGCTGCCCGCCGAGGGACGGGAGGGGCTACTTCGCCGAGGGCTTGGGCACGATCGAGCTGGCGGGGACCGCCTTCGTCACGGCGGCGGCCATCTGCGTGAGCGACGTCATCGTCGACTTCGCGGCGACCTGCTCCAGCCCCGGGAGGGAGAGCACCTGCAGCCACTCCTTGCCGCTGGTCCACAGGCAGTAGCCCCCGGCGACCCCGGACACGGTCATCGGCATGCACCAGGTCTTGCCACCGACCGGGCTCGCGTACTCGGCCGGGGTTCCGGCCACGGCCTTCCCGCTGCTGCCGGACGTGATCCCCGCGCTCACGTCCTTGAGCAGCGCTGTGGCGGCGTCGCGGCTGGTGAGGGCTCGGACGGCGTCGCCGCGTGAGGACACCGGGACGTCGGAGGCGAGGTAGAGCGTGACGGAGTCGCGCGTGCCGTAGGTCTGCGCCCAGGCCCATGCTGCGCCGTCGGTGGTGAGCCGCTGGGTCCTGCTGTCGAGCCCGGGCACGGTGAGCTTCTTCTGCCCGGCGAGGGTGCGCGGCGCACTGTGGACGAGCACGTCCGGAGCCTGGGCGGCCGTGGCCTGGGCCTGCGAGTCCCGGTACCTCGGGATCGCGACCGCAGTGGCGCCGCCGAGCACGAGGACAGCGACGAGGGCGATCGCCGTGGGGCGCTTCCAGCTCCGCGCGGGCGCGTAGGTGCCCGGGTGCATCGGACCGGCACCAGCAGTCCCGAAACCCGGCGGAACTGCGCCGTGACCGATCGGAGCCGAGCCGAAGGCGGCCGGTGCCCCGCCGAACCCGGGTCCCTTCACTGCGGGCGCGGCGGACGACGCCGAGCCGTCGACCCACGACGAGGCGGGCGCGCTCGGGGCGACGGGAGGTCGTGGGGCCGCGGACGCGGGCACCACGGGTGGCGGCGCCGGGGCGGGTGCCGGTGCTGCGGGGGCGACGGCGACCGGACGGCGGGCTCCCGGTCGGGAGCGGTCGACCTCCTCCGCGTCCTCGCCGGCACCGGCCGGAGCGGCGGCGGGTTCGGGTGCCGGGGGCATCGGCCTGCGGGCGCCGGGGCGCGACCGGTCGACATCCTCGTCGCTCGTCGTCGTCGGTGCGGCGACCGCTGCGGGCTGCGGAGTCGGGGCCGGGGTCGGGTCGGGAGCGGGTGTCGCCATGGGGACGGGGCTGGGCGTGGCGGTCACGGTGACGACCGGGGCGAGCGCGGGCTCGGGCACGGCTGCGGAGGAGGAGCCGACGGAGGCGCCCAGGGAAGCGCCGGCCATGGCGAGCTCGCGGGGTGCGGCACGGGTCTGGGCGGACCACGAGGACCCGTCCCACCAGCGCACGGCGGACGGGTCGGTCGGGTCGGCGTACCACCCAGCCTCTGGACTCACGCTCGCCCCCGTTCCTCTCGTGCCGAGACAGCCTCCCTGTGTCTCTCGGTCCGAACCCTGCGGAACTGAAGGCGACGACCCGATCAGCCGATCGGGAGGGCCGGGCCCGGGCTCAGCCCACGCGGCGCAGCGCGACGAGCGTGACGTCGTCGCGCCGCCAGTCGGGTGACTGCGCGCGCACGTCGGCGAGCACCCGGGCGACGAGCTCGCGGGGCTCGCGGGTGGGGATGCCCGACACGATCCGGGCGAGGTCGTCGTCGGACATCTCGCGGTCGGCGTCGCGCGCCTCCACGAGGCCGTCGGACCACACGAGCACGACGTCTCCGGCGGTGAACGGGGCGGTCTCCGTCACCCAGGAGCCGCCGAGGCTCGAGAGGAGGGGTCCGGTCGGAGCCAGCGGCGTACGCCGGTCGCACGCCCCCGACGGGAGCAGCCAGCCGGCGGGGTGCCCGGCGTTCGCCCACGACACCGTGCCGGCTGCCGGGTCGACGACCGCGACGAGCGCCGTGGCGAACCGGCCGTCGGCGGCATCCCGGAAGGAGGCGGCGCCGCGGGTGAGCGCCGTGCCGGGGTCGACGCCGGAGCGCAGCGCGACGGTCATGACCGATCGCAGCCGCTGGAGCACCAGCCCGGCGAGCTCTCCGTGGCCCGCGACGTCGAGCAGCAGGAGCGCGGTGCGGTCGTCGTCGAGCGGGAGGGCTCCCCACCAGTCGCCGGCGAGCACGCCGTGCGCGGCCTCGACCCGACCGTGCACCTCGAGCCCTGCGGCGATCGGGTCGCTCACCGTCGCGAGGTCCGCCCGGAGCGCGGCGACGACGGGGCTCTCCTGCTCGAGACCCTCGTCGGCGGCCCGGGCCGCGTCGGTCTCGGCGAGCAGCGCCCGGCGCATCGACTCGGCGTCGGTCCCGACCGCGCGCAGCTCCGGGGGTCCGCTCGGCACGATCACCTGCTCGCGGTGGCCGAGGCGTGCGACGCCACGGAGCTGGCGGCGCAGGTCGTCGAGCGGCTCGAGCACCCAGCGCCGGAGCAGCACGAACGAGCTGGCGACGAGCGCGAGCGCCGCGACGCCGGCCACCGTGAGCGCGACCGCCATGCGCCGGGCCACGCCGGCCAGGCCCTCGATGGCCGCGTCGCGCTGGTCGACCGTGGCGTTCTGGACCGCCTTGGTGGAGGTCGCGACGTCGACGTAGGCCAGCCGCACGAGGACGCCGATGACGACGAGCGCGACGATGGCGACGACGCCGAGCAGGGCCATGCGCGTGCGCAGGCTCAGGCCGCCGGTCCGCTGCTCCATGCGGACCACGGTAGTGACCGGGACGAGCCGCAGCGCGCTCCGTCGCCCCGGATAGGGTCCACGCATGTCCGAGAGCACGCCGCGTCTGCGCGAGACGCTGGGCCGGCTGCCCGCCTACGTCGCCGGCAAGCCGCCCACGGCCGCGGAGGGTCTGACGCCCTACAAGCTGTCCAGCAACGAGAACCCGCACGACCCGCTGCCCGGCGTCCTCGAGGCCATCACCAGGGCCGCCGCCGCGATGAACCGCTACCCGGACCCGGCGTCCTCCGCCCTCGTCGAGGCGCTGGCCCAGAAGTACGACGTGCCCCGCGAGCATCTCGCGCTGGGCACCGGCTCGGTCGGGCTCCTCCAGCAGGTCGTGCAGATCAGCGCCGGTCCGGGCGACGAGGTGCTCTTCGCCTGGAGGTCCTTCGAGGCCTACCCGATCATGACGATCATCGCCGGCGCGACGCCGGTCCAGGTGCCGCTGCGTGCCGACGAGGGCCACGACCTCGACGCCATGGCCGACGCCATCACCGAGCGCACCCGGCTGGTCTTCGTGTGCACCCCGAACAACCCGACCGGTGCGGTCGTCCGCCAGGACGACCTCGACCGCTTCCTCGACCGGGTGCCCGACGACGTGCTCGTCATCGTCGACGAGGCCTACGTCGAGTTCGTCCGCGACCCCGACGCGGTGCGCGGCATCGAGACCTACCGCGCCCGGCCGAACGTCGCCGTCCTGCGCACCTTCTCCAAGGCCTACGGCCTGGCCGGCCTGCGCGTCGGCTTCGCGATCGCGCACGGTCCGGTCGCCCAGGGGCTGCGCCAGACCCAGGTGCCCTTCGGCGTCTCCACCGTCGCGCAGGCGGCGGCGCTCGCGTCGCTCGCGGCCGAGGACGCCCTGCTCGAGCGGGTGGAGCACATCGTCGGGGAGCGGACCCGGGTCGAGGCCGTGCTCGCCGACCAGGGCTGGCGGCTGCCGCCGAGCCAGGCCAACTTCGTGTGGCTGCGCCTCGGCGACCGGATCGGGGAGCTCGTCGCCGCGTGCGACGCCGTCAACCTCGCGGTCCGTCCCTACGGCGACGACGGCGTCCGCGTCACCATCGGCGAGCCCGAGGCCAACGACCGCTTCCTCAGCGTCGTCGCGCCATTCGCTCCGCGCTGACGACGAGCATCACGCCCACCACCACGACCGCTCCGCCGACGAGCAGTCCGAGCGTGAGCGGCTCGCCGAGGATCCACCAGCCGAGCAGCACCGCGACGACGGGGTTGACGTAGGCGTAGGTCGAGACGAGCGAGAGCGGTGCGTGACCGACGAGCCAGACGAACGCGGTGTAGGCGACCAGTGACCCGACCACGACCAGATAGGCCCAGCCCCACCACGAGCGGGCGGTCGCGTGCGCCATGTCGGTCACGTGCTCGCCGCGCAGCAGCCCCACGGCGGTGAGCGCGAGCCCGCCGGTGAGCATCTCGTAGAAGGACATGAGGAGCGGGTCGCGCGGGGTGCGGATCCTCGGCTGCAGGAACGAGCCGAACGCCCAGCACGCGGTGCTGCCCAGCATGGCGACCGACCAGAACGTGCGCTGCGCCGCGGCGTCGCCACCGGCCGAGCCGGGACCGACGAGCACGACGACGCCGGCGATCCCGACAGCCACACCGAGCCAGGTGACGAGCGGTGGGCGGTCGCCGGTCACGGCCCGGAGGATAACGACCCAGAGCGGCATGATCGCGACGATCAGCGCGGCGACCCCGCTCGGCACGTGCTGCTCGGCGAGGCTGAGGACGCCCATCCCCACGCCGAGGAGGAGAGCGCCGACGACGACCGCCCCGCGCAGCTCCTGCCACGGCACGGCGAGGGCCCGAGGGCCGCGACGTAGGACGAGGGCCAGGCCGAGGACCGCGCAGGCGGCGAGGAACCGGGTGCCGAGCGCCGTCAGCGGCGGCATGGTCTCGACGGCCACGGCGATGGCGAGGTAGGTCGAGCCCCAGACGACGTAGACGACCCACAGCGCCGACCAGACCGCGACCGACGAGGCGGGCGCGATGCCGCGCGGCGAGGTCTGCTGGGCGGCGGCGGTCACCGGCACATCCTGGGGGCTGGTCGTCCTGCCGTCGCGTCCGGGGCCGCCGGCAGCGGCCGCACGTGCCCGCGCGTGTCCGATGTGCGGTCGGTGACCACGCCGAGTGACGGGGAAGGCATGCCTGACTCACGCTGGACGATGTGCGCACGCACGTCGCGGGTATGACTGAGGGCAGCCTTCACTTAGCGACAGGCTTCACAGCGATCTGAGCCCGGAGGAGGTTTGAGGTAGAGCAGAGTGTCCACCGAACGATTCGCGTTCCGGCAACGAAGGGGTCTGCTGCGATGAATGCGCTCGATCTGGCGCGGTGGCAGTTCGGAATCACCACGGTCTACCACTTCCTGTTCGTCCCGCTCACCATCGGAACCTCGATGCTGACGGCGGTCATGCAGACCGCGTGGTTCCGCACCGGTGACGAGAAGTGGCTCAAGGCCACGAAGTTCTTCGGGAAGCTCTTCCTCATCAACTTCGCACTCGGTGTGGTCACCGGCATCGTGCAGGAGTTCCAGTTCGGCATGGCGTGGAGCGACTACTCCCGCTTCGTCGGCGACATCTTCGGTGCGCCGCTCGCGGTCGAGGCGCTCGCCTCCTTCTTCCTCGAGTCGACCTTCCTGGGGCTCTGGATCTTCGGCTGGGACCGCCTGCCGCGTGGCCTGCACCTCGCCACGATCTGGGCCGCGGCGTTCGGCACGATGCTGTCGGCGTACTTCATCCTCGCCGCGAACTCGTTCATGCAGCACCCCGACGGCTACGTCATCAACCCGGTGACCAAGCGCGCCGAGCTCACCAGCTTCGGTGCGGTGCTCACCCAGAACACGACGGTGGCGACCTTCGCCCACGTGATCTCGTCGGCGTTCCTCGTGTCCGGCGTCGCGATCGTCGGTGTGAGCCTGTGGCTGATCATGAAGGGCAAGTCGGTCGACGCCATGCGCTCGACCCTCAAGCTGGGTGCGATCGTCGCGATCGTCGCCGGACTCCTCGTCATGTACACCGGCGACGTCCAGGCCAAGATCATGGTCAAGCAGCAGCCGATGAAGATGGCCGCGGCCGAGGCGGTCTACAAGACCGCCGAGAACGTGCCGTTCAGCCTCGTCACCGTCGGGAGCCTCGACGGGTCCGAGGCCTACTGGGCGCTCGACATCCCCGGCCTCACCTCGTTCCTCGCGACCGGCAGCTGGACCGGCCCGGAGAGCACCGTGCAGGGCATCAACGACCTGCAGGCGGAGTACGAGAAGAAGTTCGGTCCCGGCAACTACGCGCCGTACGTGCCGCTCGCCTTCTGGGCCTTCCGCGCGATGATCGGGCTCGGCGGGCTGGGCGTGCTGTTCGCGATCTTCGCCCTGTGGATCACCCGCAAGGGACGCGTCCCTTCCAAGGCGTGGATCCGGCTCATGTCGTCCATCGCGCTGCTCGTGCCGCTGGTGGGCATCTCGGCCGGCTGGATCTTCACCGAGATGGGCCGCCAGCCCTGGATCGTCTACGGGCTCATGAAGACCGAGAACGGCGTCTCGCCGACGATGTCGTCGTTCACCGTCGGTCTCTCGCTGGTCGTGTTCACGCTGCTCTACGGCGCGCTCGCGGTCATCGAGGTCGGCCTGCTGGTCCGGGCCGTGAAGATCGGTCCGCCCGAGACTGTCGAGCTGATGGACGCGGATGACGCGAACAACGGCCAGACCCTGACCTTCTCGTACTGAGACCGGAGCATCGACATGACTCACGACCAGCTCGCGATCATCTGGTTCGTCCTCATCGCCGTGCTCTGGTGCGGCTACTTCGTCCTCGAGGGCTTCGACTTCGGGGTCGGCATCCTGCTGCCCTTCATCGGCAAGAACGAGGCCGAGCGACGCACCGTCGTCTCGACCCTCGGCCCGGTGTGGGACGGCAACGAGGTGTGGCTGCTCACGGCGGGCGGCGCGACCTTCGCGGCGTTCTCCCTCTGGTACGCCACGCTGTTCAGCGGCTTCTACCTCGCCCTGCTGCTCATCCTCGTCGCGCTCATCATCCGCGGCGTGGCCTTCGAGTTCCGCAGCAAGCGCGGCACGGCGGCGGCCCCGAACTGGCGCCGCAACTGGGACGCGGCGATCTTCGTCGGGTCGTTCCTCCCCGCGCTGCTCTGGGGCGTCGCGTTCGCGAACATCGTCGCGGGCGTGCCGCTGGAGATGCAGAACGGCAACAGCGAGTTCACCGGCAACCTGTTCACGCTGCTGAACCCCTACGCCCTGCTCGGCGGCCTCGTCACCCTGGGCCTGTTCACGACCCACGGCGCGATCTTCCTGGCGCTCAAGACCGAGGGCGACATCCGCACCCGCGCCAACAAGCTGGCGGGTCAGATCGGTCTCGTGACCGCGGTGCTCGCCGTGGCCTTCGGCCTCTGGACCCAGCTCGCGCACAGCAACAACACGGCCGCCAGCGTGGTCGTGCTGGTCCTCGTGGTGCTGGCCTGGGTGGGCGCGCTCGGCGCCAACCGGATGGGTCGTGAGGGCTGGGCCTTCATCGCCTCGGCCGCCACGATGGTGTTCGTGGTCGTGTTCCTGTTCACCTGCCTCTACCCGAACGTGATGCCGAGCTCCACGAACGCGGACGCGACGCTCACGGTGCAGAACGCGGCGAACTCGCAGTACACGCTGACGATCATGACCTGGGTCGCCGTGATCCTGACGCCGGTCGTGCTCGTCTACCAGTCCTGGACCTACTGGGTGTTCCGCAGGCGGCTCTCGCCCAGCCAGATCCCGGACCCGGAGCACGGCTCGCTCGACCTGCCGCACGAGGTGTCGGCCTAACAGCCGGCTCCGCCCACCACGTAACCTGTCGAGGTGTCCAAGCCGCTCGACCCCAGACTGCTGCGCTACGCCCGAGGTGTACGCACGCTGCTGATCGGGTCGGTGGCGGTGGCCTCCGGAACAGCAGTTCTCGTCGTCGCCCAGGCGTTCTGCCTGGGCGACGTCGTGTCACGGGTGTTCCTCGAGGGCGCCACGCTCGACGACGTGAAGACCGTCGTCGGGATCCTCACGCTCGTGGTGCTCGGTCGCGCGGTGCTCGCCTCGATCGGTGAGACGCTCGCGCAGCGCGCGGCCACCCGTACGTCAGCACAGCTGCGCGAGGCGCTGCTCGCGCACGTCGTGAGGCTCGGGCCGATCTGGCTCTCCGGCGAGCGCCGCGGCCAGGTGGCCACGCTGGCGACCCGTGGCGTCGACTCGGTCGAGCCCTACGTCGCCCGCTACCTGCCCTCGCTCGTGATCGCCGTGATCGTGCCGCTCACGGTCGGCGTCGCGATCCTCACCCAGGACTTCGTGGCCGCGGTCATCGTCGCCGTCACCGCGCCGCTGATCCCGGTCTTCATGGCGCTGATCGGCATGTACACGCAGACCGCCACGGCCAAGCAGTGGAACACCCTCGGCGTCCTGTCCGGCCACTTCCTCGACGTCGTGTCCGGCCTTCCGACCCTCAAGGCGTTCGGCCGCGAGCGCGCGCAGTCGCAGCGGATGGCCGAGATCGACAAGCGCTACCGCACCGCCACGATGGGCGTGCTGCGCATCTCGTTCCTGTCGTCGTTCGTGCTCGAGCTGCTCGCGACGATCTCGGTCGCCGTCGTCGCCGTCTCGATCGGCGTCCGCATGCTCGACGGCGGGCTCACGCTGCGGACCGGCCTCACCGTCCTGATCCTCGCCCCGGAGGTCTACCTCCCGATCCGCGCGGTCGGTGCGCAGTTCCACGCCGCCGCCGACGGCATCGACGCCGCGGAGCAGGTCTTCGCCATCATCGGCACGGAGCCCGCGATCACCGGCACGCGCACCGACGTCCCGACCGGTGACGTCGTGGTCGACGACGTCACCGTCACCTACCCGGGCGCCGACGTCGTGTCGCTCGCGCCCGTGTCGCTGACGCTGCGCGCGGGACGCATCACCGCGGTCGTCGGTCCGTCCGGCGTCGGCAAGTCCACGCTGCTCGCGACCCTGCAGGGCTTCGTCGCGCCGACCTCCGGCACCGTGACGGTCGGCGGCGTCGACCTCACCACGCTCGATCCCGAGGCGTGGCGCTCGCGCCTCGGCGTCGTCGGCCAGGACCCCGTGCTGGTCGGCCCGACCGTCGGCGACGACGTCCGACTGCGCCGACCGCACGCGACCGACGCCGAGGTCGACACCGCGCTCCGCGCCGCCGGCATCGACCCGAGCACGCTCCCGGACGGTGCCGCGTCGCGCGTCGGCGACCTCGCGTCCGACGTGTCGGCCGGCCAGCGCCGTCGCGTGGCGCTCGCCCGAGTGCTGCTCGACCCGCCGCCGCTCGTCATGCTCGACGAGCCCACCGCCGGCCTCGACGACGCCACCGAGATCGACGTGGTCGACGCGATCCGTCGCCTCGCCGACGCGGGCGCTGCCGTGGTCGTGGTCGCGCACCGTCCGTCGCTCGTGCAGGGCGCCGATGAGATCGTCGAGCTCGACCCGGTGGCGGTGGTCGCATGACGACAGTCGACGTGAAGGTCGCGCGCGGCGTCTCGCCGGTGCGCCGGCTGGTCCCGTGGGTCGCCACGGAGTGGAAGCGCCTCGCCCTCGCGGTGTTCCTCGGCACGATGGCGATCGGGTGCGGCGTAGGACTGCTCGCGGTCAGCGCGTGGCTGATCTCGAGCGCGGCCCTGCGTCCGCCGATCTTCGAGCTGAACCTGGCTATCGTCGGTGTGCGTGCGTTCGGCATCGGCCGCGGCTGCTTCCGCTACGCCGAGCGCCTGGTGTCGCACGACGCCGCGTTCCGCGCGCTGTCGCGCCTGCGCCTCGCCGTCTACGACCGGCTCGCCGTCGTCGCGCCCGCCGGTGTGCCGGCCTACCGACGCGGCGACCTGCTCGAGCGTCTCGTCCGCGACGTCGACGCCACGCAGGACCTGCCGCTGCGCGTGCTCGTGCCGTACGCCTCCGGCGCGATCGTCGCCATCATGTCGGTGGTCCTTGCGTTCTTCATCCTCCCCGCGGCCGGCGTCGTGCTGCTCGTCTCGCTGCTGCTGGCCGCGACCGTGGTCCCGTGGATCACGTCGGCGTCGGCCGCCGAGGCCGAGCGGGCCAGCGCTCCCGCGCGCGGCGAGCTCAACGGCGACGTGCTCACGCTGCTCGACGGCATCGGCGACCTCACGACGGCCGGTGCCGCGCAGGCCTGGCTCGACCGGCTCGCCGAGGACGACCGGCACATCGGCCGGCTCGCCGAGCGGCGTTCGCGCGCGTCGGGTCTCGCCTCGGGACTCGGCATCCTGCTCTCCGGCGGCGCCGTCGTCGTGACGCTGCTCGTCGCGATCCCCGCGGTGCGCTCCGGAGCGCTCGTCGGCGTCAACCTCGCGGTACTCGCGCTGCTGCCGCTGGCGACGTACGAGGCGGTCGTCGCGATGCCGACCGCGGCGCTCGCCCTCGGCCGTGTGCGTGGCTCGGCTCAGCGCGTCGTCGAGGTGCTCGACGCGGTCGACCCGGTCCCGGACCCCGAGTCGCCGGTCGCGGCGCCCGTAGGAGTCGTCGGCGTACGCCTGGCCGGCGTGAGCTCCGGCTGGCCGGGCGGCGAGCACGTGCTGCAGGGTCTCGACCTCGACGTCGCACCGGGTGGGCGCGTCGGCGTCGTCGGCTCGTCGGGCGTGGGCAAGTCGACGCTGCTCGCGGTGTTGGCGGGGTTCCTGCCCTACGACGGATCCGTTCGGCTCGGCGACGTCGAGATGCACGACATGACCGGGCACGACGTACGCAGCGTCGTGGGCTGGTGCCCGCAGCTGCCGCACGTGTTCGACACGTCGGTCGTGGAGAACGTGCGCCTCGCGAAGCCGGGTGCCAGCGACGAGGAGTGCCGCGTGGCCCTCGACGCCGTGGGTCTCGGGCCGTGGCTCGACGCCGCACCGCAGGGTCTCGCCACACCCGTCGGCGACCACGGCGCACTCGTGTCGGCCGGCCAGCGCCAGCGTCTCGGGGTCGCGCGCGTGCTCCTCGCCGGCCACCCCGTCGTGCTGCTCGACGAGCCGACCGAGCACCTCGACGAGTCCACGGCCGACGTCGTCGCCGCCGAGCTCCTCCGCGCGCTCGAAGGCCGGACGGTCCTGTGGGTCGCCCATCGCCCCCACGGCCTCGCCAGCCTCGACCGCATCGTCCGCCTCACCTGACCTGATTCCTGGGGCGAGCCCGGCCGAGAACCTCGCGCCCCCGGTCTGCGTTGGACAGGGTGTGGGGATGAGCAGCGGGGGACCCGGGACGGCGGAGGACGAGTTCCGTGCGTTCGTCGCGTCGACGCAGACCAGGCTGCTGCGGGTCGCGCTCACGCTCGACCGCGGGCTCGCCGAGGGCCTCGTGCAGACGGCGTACCTCCGCACCTACGCGCGGTGGGGCCGCCTGCGCGACCAGGACCCGGTGGCGTACCCCGGCGTCCGCGCCGTCCTCTCGCCGCTGCTTCCCGTGAACCCCGCCGCGACGACCGTCAGCATCGAATACGTGCAGCTGCTCGACGGGCCGGCCAGGCCGTCGGTCGTCGTGCCGCCCGGGCGCGCGGTCTTCGTCGTCATCGACGTCCCGGCCACGTGCACGGCCGCCGACGACCAGGTGTCCGCGGTCGTCACGGTCGCCCTGCGTTCCGCCTCGGGCGGGACGGCACACCGTCGTGTCTCGACCCTCATCGGCCCGGGACACGACGGTTGGCGCAGCGAATTGCGGTTCGGAAGCCACTTTCCGGTCGAGTACCGATGGACCCGCCGCAGGTGATTTGATGCCGGTACACGCGGCGTTGCGTGGGAGGCCCCCGGCGATCCCGGCGGCTCCTGGGTGGCGCCTCTCGGTTACCGCCTAGGAGTCCATCCATGACCGCAGACGGAGGCCCCGAGCTCGTCCAGCTCCTCACCCCTGAGGGCGAGCGGGTCCACCATCCCGAGTACGACGTCGACCTGTCCGACGAGCAGCTGCGCGGCCTCTACCGCGACCTCGTCCTGGTCCGCAGGGTCGACTCCGAGGCCACCGCCCTGCAGCGCCAGGGCGAGCTCGGGCTCTGGGCGCAGTGCATCGGCCAGGAGGCGGCGCAGGTCGGCTCGGGTCGCGCCCTGCTGCCGGGGGACTTCGCGTTCCCGACGTATCGCGAGCACGGGGTCGCGTGGGCGCGCGGGGTGCAGCCGCTGCAGCTGCTCGGCCTGTTCCGCGGCGTGACCAACGGCGGGTGGGACCCGCACGAGCACAACATGGCGCTCTACACGATCGTCATCGGCGACCAGACCCTGCACGCCGTCGGCTACGCCATGGGCATGCAGCGCGACGGCTCCGACGACGCCACCATCTGCTACTTCGGCGACGGCGCGACGAGCCAGGGCGACGTCAACGAGGCCTTCGTCTTCTCCGCGGTCTACAACGCGCCGGTCGTGTTCTTCTGCCAGAACAACCAGTGGGCCATCAGCGAGCCGCTCGAGCGCCAGACCCGCATCCCCCTCTACCGCCGAGCCGACGGCTTCGGCTTCCCCGGTGTCCGCGTCGACGGCAACGACGTGCTCGCGGTGCTCGCCGTCACGAGCGCGGCGCTGCAGGCAGCGCGCGAGGGTCAGGGCCCGACGCTCATCGAGGCGTTCACGTACCGCATGGGCGCGCACACGACGTCGGACGACCCGACCCGCTACCGCGTGTCGGCCGACCTCGAGGCCTGGAAGCTCAAGGACCCGATCGAGCGCCTGCGCGTCTACCTCGCCCGCAACGGCTGGGCCGACCACGACTACTTCGACGCGATCGACGCCGAGGCGGAGACGCTCGCGATCCACCTGCGCGAGGGCTGCCGGTCGATGCCCAACCCCGAGAAGACGTCGATGTTCGACCACGTCTACGCCGCTCCGCACCCGCTCGTCGAGGCGGAGCGTGCCGAGTTCGCGGCGTATCACGCGTCGTTCGCGGGAGGGGAGCACTGATGGCCGCGACGACGATGGCGAAGGCGATCAACGCCGGCCTGCGCAAGGCGCTCGAGAACGACCCCAAGGTCCTGCTCATGGGCGAGGACATCGGCAAGCTCGGCGGCGTCTTCCGCGTGACCGACGGCCTGCAGAAGGACTTCGGCGAGGCGCGCGTCATCGACTCGCCGCTCGCCGAGAGCGGGATCGTCGGCACCGCGGTCGGCCTCGCGATGCGCGGGTTCCGCCCGGTCGTCGAGATCCAGTTCGACGGTTTCGTGTTCCCCGCGTTCGACCAGATCGTCACGCAGGTCGCCAAGCACAACGCCCGATCCGCGGGACGCACGCCGATGCCCATCACGATCCGCATCCCCTACGGCGGCGGCATCGGCGCCGTCGAGCACCACAGCGAGTCGCCCGAGGCCTACTTCGCCCACACCGCAGGGCTTCGCGTCATATCGCCGTCGAACCCGCTCGACGCGTTCGTCATGGTGCAGCAGGCCATCGCGTGCCCCGACCCGGTGATCTTCTTCGAGCCGAAGCGCCGCTACTGGGACAAGGCCGACATCGACGAGAGCATCGACATCGCGTCGGCGCCCTCGCCGTTCCAGGCCCGCGTCGTACGCCCGGGGTCGTCGATCACGGTCGCGTGCTACGGCCCGATGGTCCGCACCGTCCTCGAGGCGGCGACGGCCGCCGCGGCCGACGGCACCGACATCGAGGTGATCGACCTGCGCACGATCTCGCCGCTCGACGTGGAGACCGTGGCCGCGTCGGTACGCCGTACCGGGAGGCTCGTCGTCGTGCACGAGGCGCCGGTGTTCCTCGGGCTCGGCGCCGAGCTCGCGGCGCGCATCACCGAGCAGTGCTTCTACTCCCTCGAGGCGCCGGTGATCCGGGTCGGCGGCTACCACACGCCCTACCCGCCGTCCCGGCTCGAGGAGGACTACCTCCCCGACCTCGACCGCGTGCTCGACGGCGTCGACCGCGCGCTGGCCTTCTGAGGTGGTGCCCGACATGACCGACACCAAGACCTTCAACCTCCCCGACGTGGGCGAGGGCCTCACCGAGGCCGAGATCCTCACCTGGCACGTGAAGCCGGGCGACACGGTCACGGTCAACCAGACCATCGTCGAGATCGAGACCGCCAAGGCCGCCGTCGAGCTCCCCTGCCCCTACGCCGGCGTCATCACCGAGCTCTTCGTCGCCGAGGGCGACGTCGTGCTCGTCGGCACCCCGATCCTCACCATCGCCACCTCGGGTCCGACCACCACGCAGGCGCCGGGCCCGGGGGCCGCCCGACCGGAGGTCGCGCAGGCGATCGGCTCGCTGCCGACGTCCGCGGCTCCGGCCGCGCGCGAGGCGGTGCTGGTCGGCTATGGCGTGAAGCAGACGGGCACGCCGCAGCGCCGCGCCCGCGTGCTCGCCCACGACCCGCACGGCACCACCGCGCCCGAGGCCGGCCCGCCCGGCGAGGCCGTGAAGCCGGTGCGGCACGGGGGTCTCGAGATCGGCCGCCACGCCGAGGAGGTCCTCTCGCGGCGCGCGGCCGTCCTCGCCAAGCCACCGGTACGCCGGCTGGCGAAGGACCTCCACGTGGACCTCTCCGTGGTCGACCCCACCGGCGCCGGCGGCGTCATCACGAGAGCCGACGTCGAGCGGACCGCCATGCTCACGGCAGCCGTGAGCACGGAGAGCCGTCCGGCGTCGACCCGGACGACGCCGCTCATGCGCGACGCGTCGACGCCGCGGGAGGTGCGGACCCCGATCAAGGGGGTCACGAAGGTGATGGCCGAGGCGATGGTGGCGTCGGCGTTCACCGCGCCGCACGTCACCGAGTGGGTCGAGGTCGACGTGACCCGCACGCTCGACCTCGTCGATCGCCTGCGCACGCGTCCGCAGTTCGAGGGCGTCAAGGTGAGTCCGCTGCTGCTCGTCGCGACCGGTCTGATCCGCGCGGCCCGAGCGCACCCGGGAGTCAACGCGACCTGGGACGCTGCGGCCGGCGAGATCGTGACGAAGAACTACGTGAACCTCGGCATCGCCGCAGCGACTCCGCGCGGACTCGTCGTACCGAACGTGAAGGACGCGGATCTGCTCGACCTCGTCGGGCTCGCCCGCGCGCTGCAGGACCTGGTCGAGACCGCGCGTGCCGGTCGCACCAGTCCGGCCGACATGGCGGGCGGCACCATCACCATCACCAACGTCGGCGTCTTCGGCGTGGATGGCGGAACTCCCATCATCAACCCCGGCGAGTCGGCCATCCTGTGCATGGGCCGCGCGGTGGCCAAGCCGTGGGTCGTCGAAGGAGAGGTGCGGGTGCGCCAGGTCATGCAGCTCACGCTGTCGTTCGACCATCGGCTCGTCGACGGCGCGCTGGGGTCGCAGGTCCTCGCGTCGGTCGCGCGCTTCCTCGAGGACCCGGCGGTCGAGCTTGTCCTCGGCTGACGGAGCCGCTGGTGCCGGAGCCTCGGGTGACGGTTCCGCGGTCGAGCACCCGTCCGGGCGTCTCGTCGAGCCCGGCACCGACGAGCGGTCGCGCCGCGCGACGCTCGACAACTGGCTCGATGCCGACCACATCGCGTGGTCGGTGCGGCACGTGCGCGAGCTCATCCCGACCGAGCGGATCCGCTCGTCGCCGTCGCCGCGCGCGCTGCCCGAGCGGCTCGACCCCGCGTTGCTCGACCTCACGGTCGAGGCGCACGACGGCGCGGTGCGGCTCGGGGACCTGCTGCGCGAGCGCGAGCGCGACGCCCTGCTCGTCGTGCACCGCGGCGAGGTCGTGCTCGACTGGCTCGCGCCGGGCGTGCGCACCGACGAGCAGCACCTCGTCTTCAGCGTCACGAAGTCGGTCACCGGCCTGCTCGCCGGCGCGCTCGCGACCCGCGGCCAGCTCGACCTCGAGGCCTGCGTCGGAGACCTCGTGCCCGAGGTGGCGGGCAGCGCCTTCGCCACGGCGACCGTGCGCCAGCTGATGGACATGGAGGCGTCGTTCGCCTTCGTCGAGGACTACACGCCCGGACCCGACGTCGAGGCCTACCGGCATGCCGCGGGCTGGTACCCCGCGCCGCCGGGATCGCCCGCGCTGCGGGACTTCCTGGCCACGCGGGTGCCCGACGGCCCGCACGGCGAGCGCTTCCGCTACCTCTCGCCGACGATCGACCTGCTCGGCTGGATCTGCGCGCGTGCCGCGGGCACGACCTGGGCCGAGGCCGTGGAGCGCCACCTCTGGCAGCCGTGCGGCGCCGAGCTCGGCGCGAGCGTCACGCTCGACCGCGAGGGCACGCCGCGAGCCGCGGGCGGGATGAGCGCTCTGCCGCGCGACCTCGCGCGTCTCGGACTCGTCGTCGCCGAGCGCGGTGCGGGGATCGTGAGCGAGGAGTTCCTCGACGACCTGCTGCACGCCGGGCACCGCGAGCAGTGGAAGCGCGGCGACTTCGCCGACATGTGGGTCGACGGCGCCTACCGCTCAGGGTGGTACACGCCCAACCTCGACCCCGACGTCGTGCTCGGTGTCGGCATCTACGGCCAGATGCTCTACGTCGACGTCCCGAGGCAGGTCGTCGTCGTCGTCCTGTCGTCCTGGTCCGAGCCCGACGACGAGGACTGGCACCAGGACAACCACACCCTCTGCCGCACGCTCGCCCACCACCTCTCCCCGACGTCACTGGCGTAAGTGCGAAGCTGGAGACCTCCAGCTCGACAGTTGCGCCAGTGACGTGCGGCTACGGCGTGATCGCCAGGGACTCGAGGACGCGGCCGGCCAGCTCGGGGTCGCCCGTGACCCGTGCCCGCTCGAGGACGTCGGGTGCGGTGACGTCGAGGCGCCCGGCGCCGAGCCGTGCGTAGGTCTCCCAGTCGGTGTCGAGTGCGAGCGTCGGCGCCGCCGGCCGCGAGACCCCGTCGATGTCGACGCCGCGCAGGTCGTCGTCGATCCCTGCCCACCGCTCGAACGCGATCGGTCCGGTGACGGTGATGTGGAACGTCGTTCCCGCGGGCGCCTCGATGCTGCGCGCGAGGACGTACGACGTGGACCGCGCCATCTGCAGCGCGGAGACCTGCGCGCCGGGGGTCGCGAGGTCGCCGGGGTGCGCGACCGCGCGCCGCACGTCCTGCAGGTGCGTCCACGAGTCGAAGATCCGGATGCGCAGCAGGCGCTCGAGGGGCACGAGGCTGCCGAAGACTCCCATCACCTCGCTCTCGAGCGAGAGGTCGTCGAGCTCCATGATCTGCGCGAGGCGCACGTCGATCAGCGTGTCGAGCTCGTTGCACGCGTCGACCTGAGACAGGGCGCGGCGTACGTCGACGCCGGTCTCCGTCATCCGAGCGAAGTCGCCCTCGACGTGCGGGAACCTCGACCAGTCCATCTCGTGCTCGGGGTCGCGACGCCCGGCGAGGAACGCCTCGATCCAGGCGAGATGGCGTACGACGTCCCCGGCGCTCCATCCCGGGCACTCGGTCGGCGCCTCCCACTGCTCCGGCGTCACGACCCGGCCGAGCATGCTCACGGCGCGCAGCGTCTGCTCCCACGAGTCGAGCAGGGTGCGCAGGTCGTAGGTCTCGGCAGCCATCGCGGTCATGCCCGGAGGCTAGTCCGCACCGCGCGTGCGGCAGGATCGAACCGTGAGTCTCACCGCCGGCTGGGCCGGGCGCTGGCGCGCCGACCCCGGCCGCGTCGTGCTCGTCGACGCCGCGGACGGTCGCACGGTCACCGCGCGTGCGCTGGACACGCGCACGGCTGGCGTCGCCGCACGGCTCAGCGCCGTCGGGGTCCGTCCCGCGGACCGGGTCCTTCTCTCCTGCGGACAGTCCCTCGAGACGGTGATCGCCTATGTCGGGATCCTGCGGCTCGGCGGCGTCGTCGTCCCCGCGAACACGGCCTACACGGCCGGCGAGCTCGGACACATCGTCGCGGACGTGCGCCCCGTGCTCGCGATCCTCGACGACCCCGCGCGCGCGAGCGCCCTCCCGCAGCCGCTGCCGCTCGGCGCCCACCGGGCCGACCTCACCACGCTCGACGGCACGAGCGAGGGCTGGGCCGCGCTCGACGACGCGGCGGACGAGGAACCTGCGATGGTCGCCTACACGAGCGGCACCACGGGTCGCCCCAAGGGCGCGGTGCTCTCGCAACGCAACCTGAGCGCCGGTGCTGAGGCGCTCGTGCAGGCATGGGGCTGGACACCGGACGACCGGCTCGTGCACGCGCTGCCGATGTTCCACATGCACGGGCTCGGCGCCGCGATCAACGGATCGCTGACCGCGGGCGCGTCGATGGTCGTGCTGCCGCGCTTCGACCCCGCGGCCGTGGCCGACGCGGCAGCGGCGTACGACGCGACGATGTACTTCGGCGTGCCCACGATGTACGCGCGGCTGCGCGACACCGGGCATCTCGCGGCGCTCTCCGGGCTGCGGCTGCTCGTGTCTGGGTCGGCGCCGCTGGATCCCGTTCTGTTCCAGGCGATCGCGGTGCAGGCGGGTCAGGCGCCGATCGAGCGCTATGGCATGAGCGAGACCGTGATGCTCACGTCGAACCCGCTGCACGGCGAGCGCCGCGCGGGCTCGGTCGGCCGGCCGCTTCCCGGCGTGCACGTGCGGCTCGGCGAGGGCGACGGCGTCGAGGTGACCGGGCCGAACGTGTTCGGCGGCTACTGGGAGCGGCCCGAGGCCAACGCGGAGGCGTTCACGCCCGACGGCTGGTTCCGCACGGGCGACATCGGCGAGCTCGATGCCGACGGCTACCTCCGCCTGGTCGGCCGTGCGAGCGACCTCGTGATCACCGGCGGCTACAACGTCTACCCGCGCGAGGTCGAGGACGCCGTCCTCGAGCACCCGGACGTGATCGACGTCGCGGTCGTCGGCGTCCCCGACGACACCTGGGGCGAGACCGTCGCCGCCTACGTCGTGCTCCGCACCGACCTCGCGGCGGATCCCGCCCACGCCGCGCAGATCGGCGATGCGCTCTCCGCGCACGTCTCGTCACGGCTCGCGGCGTACAAGCGGCCGCGGCGCTGGACGGTTGTGACGGACCTCCCGCGCAACGCCATGGGCAAGGTCCGCCGCGACCTCCTGCGCACCCCGCCCCCTGCGATGTAACTGGTGGTGTGGTCGCTACCCGGCCCCGGAAGCCACCGCAGCACCAGTTACGTCGGATCCGCCGGGTCGGGGATGATGTCGGCATGACCCGTGTGGCGCTGATCCAGCTGGACGTGAACGACGCCGAGACGGTCGCGGAGCGCGTCGAGCGGGCGGGCAGGATCGTCGAGGGGCTCGTCGACGTCGACCTCGCGGTGCTCCCTGAGCTCTGGCACGTCGGCGCGTTCGACCTCGAGGCCGCCCGCGAGCACGCCGAACCGCTCGACGGCCTCGTCGTCACCCGGATGCGCGCGGCGGCGGCGAAGGCGGGTATCTGGCTGCACACCGGGTCCTTCGCCGAGCTCGCGGGCGGACACCGCTACAACACGTCGGTCGTCCTCGACCGGAGCGGCGACATCCTGGCGACGTATCGCAAGCAGCACCTGTTCGGCTGGGAGGACGGCGAGCCCTCGGTGATGACGGCGGGCGACACCCTCGTCGTGCTCCCGACACCGCTCGGCGCCACCGGCCTCGCGACCTGCTACGACCTGCGCTTCCCCGAGCTCTACCGTCGTCTCGTCGACTCCGGCACGGAGACGTTCCTCATGGCCTCGGGCTGGCCGATGCCGCGCATCGAGCACTGGTCGGTGCTGCTGCGCGCCCGGGCGATCGAGAACCAGGCGTGGGTCGTGGCGTGCAACACCGCGGGCACGCACAACGGTGTGCTCATGGGTGGGCGCTCGGCCGTGATCGATCCGCGGGGCACGGTCGTCGCCGAGGCCGGTGACGACGAGGAGATCCTCTACGCCGAGGTCGACCCGGCCGCCGTGCGCGAGTGGCGTCTGGCCTTCCCCGTGCTCGCCGACCGCCGGATGTAGCCCCGCTCGTGGTCGAGCGCGAGCTGCGTCAGCCAGTCGCACCGCGGCGAGTCCGGGAGCGCGCCGGTTCCTGGGGCGCGTCGCGGTCACTTCCCGAGCTGTGTCGACCTCACCGGTGCCGAGTCCCGGCCGTACGTCGTCCACTCGCCCACTTGCCGCCCGCGGTCGAAGGAACCGGTGCGCAGCAGCGAGCCGTCCTTGCGCCACCACTGCCACGTGCCGTGCAGCTCGCCGTCCTTCACCTTGCCCTTCGCCTTGAGCCCGCCGTCGTCGTAGAAGTCGCGCCGGAACCCCTTGCTGTCCGGGGTCGTGGCGGCCTCCTGCAGCCGCGCCTTGATGACGGCGCGGAGGATCGACCTGGGGAGGGGCGCGTCGACGGCGAACCGGACCGTGCCCTTGGCCAGGTCGTAGCCGGTGAGCGTGTCGGCGAGGCCATCGAGCGTGGTGCCGGAGTGGGGGAAGAACGCGCAGTGCCGCTTGCTCGCGCCGATCCCGGCGACCGCGGTGCCGTCGACCCGCCAGGACGGCATGCCGTAGGCCAGGCACTCCTCGGCGCGGGGCAGGAGGGTGCCGATGGTCGCGCGCATCGCGGTCAGGGTGCTGCGCTGCGGCTCGGGCTGTGCGGAGATGTAGGCCGTGACGTCGTCGTCCATGCCGCAGATTCAACCCCACTTCCCGGGCAAGAAAGGGTCGGGCGGGGTCAGAGGTCTGCGAGGAAGGCGAGGACGCGGTCGCGCAGGAGGGAGGCGGCGGCCTCGTCGTAGTCCGGCAGGGAGCTGTCGGCGAACAGGTGACGGTCGCCGGGGTAGAGGAACAGCTCGGCATCCTCGGACTCGGCGACCAGAGCGCGAGCCGCATCGATGTCGCCCTCGTCGACGAAGAACGGGTCGTGGTCCATCGCGTGGATCTGGACCGGCACGTTCGCGGGCCAGGACGGGCCGAACTCCGTCACCGGAACGGCCGCCGCGACCAGCAACGCTCCTCGGGCCCCCGGGCGGTTCTGCGCCAGCGCCTGGGCCGGCAGCACGCCGAGGGAGAAGCCGGCGTAGACCAGCCCGGCGGGCAGGCCTTCGGCTGCGGCGACACCTCGCCCGATCACCTCGCCGAAGCCGATCTCCTGCGCGTGGGCGACACCCTCCTGCACGGTCGCGAAGGTGCGACCGGAGTAGAGGTCCGGCGTGTGCACCGTGTGCCCCGCGGCGCGCAGGTCGTCGGCGAACGCGAGAACGCCGTCGGTCAGCCCGTGGGCGTGGTGGAAGAGCAGGATCTCGGCCATGGTTGACTCCCGGACGGATCGGTCGAAGGAGGGCCCATGACATCAGATCCGTCCGACACCGTCGACGACGCGACCGATGCGGGACGGCGCCATCTCGAGCTGGTGCGCGAGTCCCTGACCATGGCCCTCTACGTGAGCCTCTCGCTGCTCGCCGTCCTCATCGCGATGCCCGTGGCGGCTCAGGACAACCGGGTGGAGGCCGGTCTCGTCGTGCTGGGCACGGCAGTCGGTCTCGTGCTCGCCCACCACCTCGCGTTCCGCATGTCCACGCGGCTGGTCAACGGCGGGCTGCTCACGCCCGAGAGCGTCCACGCGCTGAAGGCCCAGGCGATGGGCGGCCTCCCCGTGGCGGTGCTGGCCGCGCTGCCGGTGTTCGTGCTCGGCGAGGAGCCGGGCGAGACCGTGTCGGAGCTGCTCCTCCTCGCGTTCGTCGCGCTCGTCGGCTACCGCAGCGCTCGTTACACCTCGGGCCGGACCCGGTCCCTGCTCTACGTCGGATTCCTCGTGCTCGCCGTGGCGGGCGTGCTGCTCGTCAAGCTGGCCGTCGGCCACTGACGGCCTCGGTCGCACCGTACGATCGACGCTGACGGGCTACTCGACGGGCAGGGTCGCGATGAGCTTCTCGAGCCTGACGGTGTCGGCCTCGGTCCAGCCGGGGGGCTGCGTCACCTGGGCGAAGGCCGCGGGCATCGAGGTCCCGTAGTTGTGGCCCTGCCCCTGCGGCACGTCGACGCCGGTGAACTGGTCGACCGTCACCTGCAGGAACGTCAGGATCGGGTAGTAGCGCATGGTCGGCGTACGTCCCGGGCCGGGCGGCTCGGCGAGCCAGTCCGGCTCCTCGACGAGCAGCTGCGGGCTCCACCACACGACCGGGTCGTTCGCGTGCTGGAAGTAGGCGACCCGTGGGCCGCTCCACGCGCTCGCCGGCGTGGCGAGGTCCGTCGGCACGCCGGCGAAGCGGATCTGCTTGCCGGCCTCGTAGACCGGCTGCCACTGCGGCGACCCGGGCTCGCGGTCGGCGGAGATCCGTCCCCACGGCTGGCTGAAGTTGGGCGTCCCGACGAGCACCGCGCCCTGCGTCCGCGAGGTCAGGTCCGCGGCGTCCGGGAACGCGCCCTGGATCGAGAACGACCCGAGGCTCAGGCCGTAGGCGATCAGCTTGGGCCGCGTCGCCTGGGGGAGCTTGACCCAAGCGGCGTAGACGGCGTCGAACAGCGCGTTGCCGGCCTCCCGCGCCTTGTCGGCGTCGACGAGCGTGGAGATCCAGCTCGGCAGGAAGGAGTACTGGATGCCGACGATCGCGCTGTCGCCGCCCCACTCGTACTCGACGCTGTCGACCGACTGCGGCTCGAGCCAGCCGGTGCCGGTGGTACCGGCCACGACGAGGACCTTGCGGCTGAACGCGTCGGTGCGCTCGAGCTCCTGGACGGCGATCTTGGCGCGGCCGGCCGCGGTGTCGGCGCCGTCGAGCCCCACGTAGACGCGGATCGGCTGGAGCGCGGGCTTGCCGGTGAAGTTCGTTATCTCGGTGGAGTTCGGGCCGCGGGCGACGAAGTTGCGCCCCTCCATGCCGAGGGTGCTCCACGGGGAGAACGACGCGCGCGACCCGGAGCGCAGCGCGGACGACGGCTGCTCGATGCCGTCGCGCGTGCTCGCGTTCGTCCCCGCGTAGATGTTGTTCATCGCGACGACGAAGGCGTTGAAGATCACGCCCGTGACGGCGAAGTAGATGACGGCGCCGACGATGACGACGGCGCCGGTCCAGGCGACGGGCCGCGGGATGAAGCGTCCGAGGTGGCGCGCGATCCAGCCGTTGAAGCGGCGCAGCACCCGGCCCAGGAGCCAGCAACCGATCGCCACGGGTACGGCGACCACGGCGACCTCGAACGCCGTGGCGAGACCCTCGTCCGCCATGCCGACGAGCGTGCGCACCTCGTTCTGCCAGCCGACGCCGAGGAGCAGCGACACCACGAGGTAGATCGGTCCGATGATCGCGAGGCCCACCCACGCGCGGTGTTTGAACACCGGACCGCGCTCGCGCAGGGGGAACTGGCGGATGAGCCACGACAGGAAGCAGCCGAGGCCGTAGCCGAGCGCGGCGCCGATGCCCGCGATGACGCCCTCGAACAGCCACGGGCGCGGCAGCAGCGACGGGGTGAGCGCCCACTGGAACGCCAGCGCGGCGAACACCAGGCCGAGGAAGTTCGGACGGCTGAAGAACCGACGCCACCACGAGACCGGTGCGGCACCGACCTCGTCGAGGTCGCCGGCACCGGCGGGTGCGGGGGCCGACGCAGGGCGTCTGCGGTTCTTCGGCGTGTTGCTCACGCACGAACTCTAGAGGGAGACCTCAGCTGCGGGACTCGCTCGGTGCCGCACGCCCTGCCGGTGTCACCGCTACGTCGGGGTCGTCCCTCGGTCCGCGGTCGCGGGTCGCCCAGTAGACGAGGAAGGCGAGCGCGGTCCAGACGACGGTGCCGAGTCCGCCGCCGACGAGACCCGAGCGCGGTCCGAAGCGGTCGGCCGCCCAGCCGATGAGAGGAGCCCCGACGGGCGTGCCGCCGAAGAAGACGAGCGTGTAGATGCCCATGACCCGACCTCGTACCCAGTCCTCGGAGTGGGTCTGCAGGAAGCTCTGCGCCGATGTCGTGAACGTCATCGCGAGGATGCCGGCGAACGGCAGCACGAGGAGCATCGTGAGGTAGCTGGGCGCGAAGCCCACGAGGATCTCCACCGCGCCGAACGCGATCGCGGCCACGAACACGAGCCGCAGGGACACCCGGGTACGCCGGGCCGCGACGAGCGATCCCGCGAGGGCGCCGAAGGCGAGGAAGGTCGACATGAGGCCGAACGCCTCGGCGCCGAGCTCGAACTGCTGACGGGCCATGAGCGCCATCGTCATCTGGTAGTTCAGGCCGAACGTCGCGACGCCGAACGCGAGCGCCAGCACGAGGATGAGGTCGCGACGGGCCCGGACGTAGTGCAGCCCCTGCACGAGCCGGACGCTGCCGGCACGGCGCACCTGCGGGAACAGCTCGGAGCCGCGCATGAGCAGCAGCGCCAGGATGGTCACGCCGAACGACGCGGCGTTGAGGATGAAGACCCAGCCGCTGCCGATGAGCGCGACCATCACGCCGGCGAGCGCGGGGCCGCCGAGGCGGGCCAGGTTGAACGACGCGCTGTTGAGCGCGATCGCGTTGGTGAGGTCGGCGGGGCTGACGATCTCGTTGACGAAGGCCTGACGCGCCGGGTTGTCGAGCGCGGAGGCGCAGCCGAGCAGGAAGGCGAAGACGTAGACCAGCGGCACGGTCGCGTGGCCGAGGATGGTGACGGCGCCGAGCGCGAGCGCGAGGAGCCCCATGACCGACTGCGTCCACACGAGCATCCGTCGGCGCGAGAAGCGGTCGGCGAGCGTGCCGCCCCAGAGCGAGAACATCAGGTAGGGCAGGAACTGCAGGCCCGTCGTGATGCCGAGCGCGACGCCGGACGTGCCGGACAGGTCGAGGACCAGCCAGTCCTGCGCGACGCGCTGCATCCACGTACCGGTGTTCGAGAGCACCTGGCCGGCGAAGTAGAGCCGGTAGTTGCGCACCGAGAGTGCGCGGAACATGGGGGTCACGAGTCGGCGAGCACCTCCAGCACAGGGAGGGCCGCGCGCAGGGCGGCGCGCTGCTCGCGGTCGAGACCGAGCAGGTGCCCGGCGAGCCACTCGTCGCGGCGTCGCCGGTCCTCGTAGAGGAGGGTGCGCGCGCGGTCGGTGAGGGACACGAGCTGCTGACGACCGTCGGTGGGATCGGGGGTGCGGTCGACGTAGCCGCCCTCGCTCAGGTTCGCGAGCACCTTCGTCATCGACGGCGGGCGCACCTGCTCGTGCGCTGCGAGGGCGCCCGGCGTGAGCGGGCCCATCCGCTCGAGGGTGGCGAGAACGCTGAGCTGGCCGAGCGGGAGGCCGTGATCGGCACGCTGCTGGCGCAGCCGCCGGGCCAGCCGCATGGTGGCCAGCCGCAGGTCGTGCGCGAGGTCGGCGGTGACCGCAGGACTGGGAGACATGCCGTTAGCCTAACTAACGATCTCCGATCCGCCAACCGGGTGCCGTGGCACGCACGCCTCGCGCGGCGCGCACACCGCGCATCAGGTTGCACTGGGTGTGGGTGCGCGACCGCGGCAGGGCCGTCGAGTGGACGGAGGAGGGGCGCCCGTTGCGGATGACCGGGACGCACGAGGACGTCACCGAGCGCAAGGCCGCGAGCGACGAGCTCGTCAAGCTCGCGACGCACGACCCGCTGACCGGGCTGGCCAACCGGATCGCGGGTCTCGACGAGGTCGCCCGGGCGCTCGGCTCGGCCCGGAGGTCGGGCCGCTCGATGGCCGTGCTGATGATGGACCTCGACAACTTCAAGAACGTCAACGACACCCTGGGGCATGGCACGGGCGACCAGCTGCTCCGTGCCGCCGCCGACCGCATCGCCGGCGTCGTGCGAGCCGGCGACCTGGTGGCCCGGCCAGGAGGGGACGAGGCTCCAGCTGAGCGAGCCGGGGTTGCTCGCCGTCCTCGACGACGACGCGCCTCAACCTGGCCAGCATCCGCGCGCGTGGTGTGCACCTCGCGCTGGACGGCTTCGGCACCGGCTACGCGTCGCTCACGTACCTGCGGCAGTTCCCGGTCGACCTGATCAAGATCGACAGCAGCTTCGTCACGCAGCTGACCACGAACGACAACGACCGTCGCATCGTCGCCGGCATCATCGCTCTCGCCGGGAGCCTTTCCATCGCAGAGACGGCCGAGGGCGTCGAGCACGACGACCAGGCACAGGTCCTGCGTCGCCTGGGGTGCCCGTCCGCGCAGGGCTTCCTGTACTCGCGCGCGGTCCCGGCGGAGCAGCTCACCGCGCTCCTCGACCGCACGTTCGCCTGAACGACGCCGCCTCGACACGAAGAAGGCGGACCCGATCGGGTCCGCCTTCTTCGTGTGCCGCTGCGCGCCCTCGTGAGGTCGCGCGTCGCGCTCGTGCCCGTCGTCGCCATGATCGCGACTTCAGGTCAGCACGTGCCCGTCAAGGGCGCTGATCATCCGGAGAGGTCAGAAGGTGGCCTAGAAGGACGCCTCGTCGAGGTCCATGAGGTCGTTGTCGGCGCTCTCGGCGATCGAGCGCTCGGCGGACAGGACCGGGAAGCGCTGGTGGGCGAAGAACTTCGCCGCTGCGACCTTGCCCTGGTAGAACGCGACGTCCTTGTCCGACGGCGTGCCCGTGAGCGCGTCGAGTGCGACGGCGGCCTGACGCAGCAGCAGCCAGCCGACGACGAGGTCGCCGAGGCAGAGCAGCAGGCGGGTGGTGTTCTGACCGACCTTGTAGAGCTCCTTCGGGTCGGCCTGCGCCTTCATCGCGTAGCCGCCGAGCGCACCGACGATGCCCTGCACGTCCTCGAGCGCCTTGCCCAGCATCTCGCGCTCGTGCACGAGCGTGCCGTTGCCGGCGTCGCCCTTCGCGAAGTCCTGGATCTCGCCGCCGAGACGGGTCAGCGCCTGGAACTGGTCGCGGACCATCTTGCGGAAGAACAGGTCGAGGCCCTGGATCGCCGTGGTGCCCTCGTAGAGGGTGTCGATCTTCGAGTCGCGGATGTACTGCTCGATCGG
>JADGOZ010000078.1 GCA_017882705.1 Candidatus Nanopelagicales bacterium
CCTAGCCTGGGTCGCGTGACTCCGCGACCACTCACGCTGGGCACTCGGATCGGTGATGTCCCCGCACTGGAGTGGGGACATCGGGGGCCACCCGTCCTCCTCGTGCACGGCGCGGGTGCTAACGCAGCCGCATAGGGGGCAGTTGGTCCGTGTGGCTGCCCGAACTGCACCTGGTGGCGATCGACCTGAGGGGCCACGGCCAGTCGCACCTACGAAGCACGGATTCCGAGCAGTACCCTGCAATCTCGCTCGTCACCGTGCCGTCTGGTCACAACATGATCGGCACGCATCCGCACCACGTTGCCAGGCTGATCCGGCACATGGTGGAGCAAGTTGCCGCGAACGCATGAACAGGGTGACGGGGATGATCCTTCCCTGGGGACGCCTCGATCGGCTCGTTCGGGACCGGCACCGGACCGAAGCCGGGGAGCAGGATGTCGCCGCCTCGACCCCGTCGGCCGTGGCCGACAGCCCCTCGAGATGCCCGCCGCGACCAACGACGCCACCGAGCCGAGCGCGACCTTCAACCCTTCGACCGCAGCCGTCACCGACGACGCGGGCGGGAAGTCGACGAGCGAGCTCATGGGACAACCCTAGGGACCACCTCTGAGAGTGCAGCCCCGACGAAAGCCGTTCATCCCCAACATCTTTCAGCCGACAACGAACGTGTCCGACTCAGTGGGCGAGGACTGCCCAGCCGTGCGGCGGGACGGTTGCCGATGCGCCGTTGCCGTCGCCGACGAGCGACGCCTCGCCCTCGAGCACGGATGTCGCTCCCGGCGTCGGCAGCGTGCACGCGGTGTCGGCGACGTTCAGCACGATGGTCAGCGCGTTCCCGTCGTAGCGGCTCACCAGGACCACGTGGTCGTTGGTCACGAGCTCGGCGGTCGTGCGCGCGCGGTGGAGCCACGGGTGGCGTCGCCGCAGCGCGACGAGCCGGCGGTGCAGGTCGAGCACGGGCAGCCCCAGCGGCGAGAGGTCGCTCGGGTCGGCGGGGAACTCGGGTCGCACGGCGTCGTCGCCACCCGTCCGATCCTCTTTCACCCCATGGAATCCCTGCTCGTCGCCGTAGTAGACGCACGGCGTGCCGGCCACGGTGAAGAGCACCACGAGCGCGTGCGCGAGGTGTGCAGGGTCCTCGATCCTGCTCGCGATGCGCGTCACGTCGTGGTTGCCGACGAACGTGAGCGGCACGAACGTGTCGAGCAGCTCGTCGTGCCGCGAGAGGTTCCACGCGAGCTCGTGGAAGTTGCGGTCGTTGATGGAGCTCCAGATGGACTTCCACAGCTCGTACTGCGTCACCGAGTCGAGCCCGGACTCCCGGACGTAGTCGGCGTAGTCGCCGTGGAGCACCTCGCCCACGATGTACGCATCGGGATGGCGCTCGCGCACGCGGGGCAGCACGGTCGCCCAGAACGGCGGGGCTACGGCGTAGGCCGCGTCGAGACGCCATCCGTCGGCTCCCCGGCCGAGCCAGTGGCACATGACCTCGACCACGTGGTCCACGACCGCCGGTGACTCATGGTTCAGCGTGACGAGCGAGCGGTGTCCCTCGAAGTGGTCGTAGTCGGGCTCGGCGTCGCCGTTCCAGAACAGGTGGAACCATTGCGCCGCGGGCGATCCCGGCCCGTCGCGCAACGCCTCCTGGAACTGCGCGAAGTCGCGCCCGACGTGGTTGAACACGCCGTCGAGCATGAGCCGGAGGCCGCGCTCGTGCGCCGCCGCGACGAGCGAGTCGAAGTCGGCCGCGTCGCCGAGGCGTCGGTCGATCGCGAGGTGGTCCACGGTGTCGTAGCCGTGCGTCGACGACTCGAAGACCGGGCCGAGGAGCAGGCCGGAGACCCCGAGCTCCACGGCGTAGTCGATCCAGCGCTCGATGCGCGGGAGCCGGTGCTGCACCGCGGCGTCCGGCGCGAGGCGCTCGTGCTCGGCACCGAGGAAACCCATCGGGAAGACGTGCCACCAGACCGCGTGCTCCACCCACGTCGGCTCGGTGCTCATCGTGTCGGCTTCATCAGCCGCGGGAGGACCTGGCGCTGCAGGGTGCCGTCGGGCAGCGCCCTCGGCTCGAGCAACGACTGCGCCGTGGCGCCGTCGTGCAGCGCCTCGACCGTGCGCACGAGGACGTCGACCGAGAGGTCGAGGCTCCGCCCCGTGCGGACGAGCGCGTCGTCGACCGCGTCGACGACCGCCGCTCGGAAGGCGGCCCGGTCGGCGACGAGCGCTGCGGCCACCACCGGCGTGCGCAGCGCGTGCAGCGTCATCTCCGTCCGGGTGAGGAACCACAGGTGCGGGTCGCCCACCTCGATCTGGTCCATCACCGCGGACATCAGCTCGACCACGTCGTCCGGCGGCGAGGCCAGCACGGCACGGAGCCGGTCGAGCAGCGCGGCGCGGTCGTCGGCGAACAGGGCGAGGACGAGCTCGTCCTTGTCGGAGAAGTTGGAGTAGAAGGCGCCGCGGGTGAAGCCGGCGCGGTCGCAGATGTCCTCGACGCTCGCGCCGTGCACGCCCTGCTCCGCGATCACCTCGCGCGCACCGGCCAGCAGCCGGGCCCGCGTCTCGCTGCGGCGCCGGGTCACGCGCCGCTCCGGCTCCGTCGTCATGACCCGAACGATACACCCTCGTATGGAATACATAGATGCATCTGATACATTTGTGTATCGAAACAAGGAGTCATCCATGATCCACGCCGACCAGGTCGCCGTCGCGGGCCGGGCGTGAGCGAGCCGGACGACACGCTCCCGGTCGGCACGGTGGTCGGCGAGGAGCTCGCGCTCGCGGGGCTGCCCGCCGGCGCCCGCGCCGTCAGCGCCTGGCTCGCCGGACACGGCGTGCCGTCCCGGCACGTGATCTTCGGCGAGCTCGCCCCGCTGACCCGCACCCGCGTCCTCGCCGAGCTCGCGGCCGCACGGCCGCACGTCCACCACCTCGTGCTCACGCTCCCCGAGCGCCACGGCGGCGCCACCGAGCGGATCCGCTCCACGCTGACCGCGAAGGTGAGCGCCCAGGCTGCGACCACGCTGCTCGTCGGGTTCGGCACGATCGCGAGCAACCTCGACAGCGCGACGACCGGCGCCACGAAGCTGGCCGACGGCGCGTCCTCGGACTCGTCGGGCGCGAGGCCGCTCGCCGCGGGCGCTGCCACCCTCGCGGACGGGACGACCGCGCTCGCGAGCGGTGCCGCGCGGCCGTCGTCGTCGGTCGCCGCGCTCCCCGCCCAGACGCAGAGGCTCGCCGAGGGCGCGGCGACGACCGCGACCGGCGCCTCGTCGATCGCGTCCGGCAGCGCCTCGCGGCGGAGGTCGCCGGCGGCAGCGACTCGCTGGCATCGGGGCTCTCGTCGCTGACGTCCGGAGCGACGAGCCTGCAGAAGGGGCTCGCGTCCGGCGCGGCCTCCGTGCCCGTCGTCGACAGCAGCGCACGCGCGGCGACGGCGGCCGACCTCGCGACACCGGTCACCGTCACCGCGACGAACGAGTCCAAGGCGTCGACGTACGGCGCCGGGCTCGCGCCCTTCTTCCTGGTGCTGGCCCTCTGGACCTACACGCTCTTCCTGCTCGTGCGACCGCTGTCGCGGCGCGCGATCGCCGCGGACCAGAAGCCGTGGCAGGTCGCGCTCGGCGGCTGGCTCACGCCGGCAGTCCTCGGCGCCGTGCAGGCCGTGCTCGTGACGCTCGTCGTCAGCCTCTGGGTCGGCGTCGCGCCGAGCAACCCGGCGCTCACGATCGCCTTCATGGCGCTGGTGTCGGTCACGTTCATCGCGATCATCCAGGCGCTCGGCGCGTGGCTCGGTCCGGCCGGTCAGTTCGTGGCGCTGATCCTGATGATCCTGCAGCTCGTGTCGTCCGGCGGCACCTTCCCGTGGCAGACGCTGCCCCAGCCGCTGTGGGCCTTGCACGACCTGCTGCCGATGTCCCACGCGATCGAGGCCCTGCGCCAGCTCTTCTACGGCGGCGAGCTCTCCCTCGTCGTGTCGCAGCTGCTCGTCCTGCTCGCCTACCTCGCAGGCGCGCTGCTGCTCACCACGCTGGCCGCACGACGCCAGCGGATGTGGACGCCGTCGCGGCTGCAGCCCGCCATCACGCTCTGACGCGCGACCACGCACGACTCCCCCGGCGTGCGGGACGCGCCTAGGCTGTCGGCATGGAGCTGCAGGCCAACGTCCACGGCGACCCGCTCGAGGTGTGCAGCCTCGACCCCCTCACCGGCTTCTACCGCGACGGCTGCACCACCACAGGGCCGGACGACGTGGGGTCGCACACCGTCTGCACGGTGCTCACCGCCGAGTTCCTCGAGCACCAGCGGCAGATCGGCAACGACCTCGCGACGCCGATGCCGGCCTACGGCTTCCCCGGGCTCGTCCCCGGCGACCGCTGGGCGGTGTGCGCGGACCGGTGGTTCCAGTCCTACGCCGCCGGCGTGAAGGCTCCGGTCGTGCTGCGCGCGACGAACATCGCGGCCCTCGACCGCGTGCCCGAGGACGCCCTCGTCGAGTGCGCCGCCGACGCCCCCGACGACGCGTCGTCCCTGCTCGACTGACCGACGAGGCGGGACGCGCGTCAGCGCACGACGGCCCAGTCGTCCCCGGCCGCGAGCCGCAGCTCGAGCAGCGTCGCGAGCGCGACCGACTCCCCGTCGCGCCGCAGGTACCAGCCGACGAGCCCGCGCTGCGTGGCGGTCAGGGCGCGGCCTCGGGGGTCGAACCGTAGGCGCGCAGGAACCGGTCCCGGAACGAGTCCATCGGCCAGACCGGTGCGTCGGGGAGGGGTCGCATGCCGACGTCCCAGCCCCACGACGAGATCCGGCCGATGACCTTCGGGTCCTGGGCGATCACCGTGATGGGCACGTCGTGGCCGGCGCCCTGGCCGCTGACGATCGCGCTGGGCTGATGGTCCCCGAGCAGGACGACCACGAGGTTCGGGTCCCGGTAGGTCTCCAGGAACGACAGCACGGAGCTCACCGAGTACTGGATCGAGCGGCCGTATGCCGCCTGGACCTGCGCCGGGTCGGGCCAGACGGCGCTCGGCGGTGGTCCCTTCTCGGGCATGCCGTCATAGACCGAGCCGTCACCGAGCTCGTCCCATCCGACCAGGCGCGGCAGCGGCGTCCACGGCGTGTGGCTCGACACCAGATCGATCTCGGCCATCACCGGGCCCCGGTCCTTCGGCGCGAGCTCGAGACGCCGGAACGTCGCGAGGGTGAACTGATCCGGCACGGGCGCGTAGCTGAACTTCGGTCCGCGATAGCCGACGTTGCGGCTGTCGTAGATCGTGTCGTAGTGATAGAACGACGTGCCCTGCGGCCAGTCGCGGTTGTCCGGCGGCACGTCCACGACCGTGCGCCAGCCCGCCCGCCCGAACGCGGTGGCGAGGGTCGTGCGGTCGCTCGCGACAAGCGCGTCGTAGCGCCGTTGGCTGTCGATCCAGAGGCCGGACTGCAGGGTGGAGTGCGCCAGCCAGCTGATGCCCCCGAACGTGGGCGAGGTGAGGAAGGCGCTGCGGGTGTCGTAGCCGGCCGCCTTGAGCCGCGTGGTGCCGGCGTCGAGAAGGGCGTCGATCGGCCCCGAGATCGCCGAGTCCTGGACCGCGACCCGGCCGTAGCTCTCCACGAAGACTACGAGGACGTCCTTGCCACGCAGCCCCGCGAGCAGGTCGACCCCGGGAGTGTCGCGGAACGCGTCGGCCGCGCTGGCCCGCGCGAAGGCCTGCTGGTCCTGGATCCCGGTGTAGACCTGGTCCACCTCGTCGATCGCGAGACCTGCTGCTCCGGCCGAGGCGATCGGTGTCCCGGGCGCCACCTGGAGACCGACGACCGCGAGCAGCACCCACACGACACCGAGCGCGCCGACCGCGCGCAGCGAGACGGTGCGGTGCCGCCTCGCGATCCGCGTCAGGCGGAGGACGGCGAGCGGGGTGAGCACCAGCACCGCGACAGCGCCGACCCCGGCACCGGCCGTCGCCATGACGGCCCGGGCCCGCCCCAGGGAGTCGGCGAGCAGGTCGACCGCGGATCCGGCGTACGTCCAGTCGACGGCGGGGTCGAACGGCCGGCCGAGAGCGGCGGTGAATCCCAGGTCGAGCACGGTGGCGACGGCGACGAGGGCCAGCAGCACACCGACGACGACAGCGACCGCGGCGCCCGCCGTCCGCGGCAGGAGCACCACCGCTGCCACCACGACGAGCGCCTCGACGGGGATCCGCGCGAACGCGACCGGCGAGAGGCGGTCGAGCTCGTTCGGCACGACGAGCAGGCCCCACAGGAGCAGGCCCGCCAGCCCGGTCACGGCAGCTGACGCCGCCGCGCGCAGCCTCCCCCTCCTGGGCGCGGGACCCGGATCGAGGACCGGCCTGCGGCTCCGTCGGATCCAGAGCCACAGCACGTCGCGGCCGAACGACTCCGTGAGCAGCGCCAGCGCGACGAGCATGAGGAGGGTCGTGACCGGCGTCGGGAGCACAGCCGCGGCCGCGATCGCCAGCGCGACTCCCTGGACCGCCGCGACCACCTTGCGCCAGTGACGCGGCGGCAGCGTCCCTCGCATCCACGTCAGCGCCCACCCGGCGGCGAGGAAGGCGTAGCGCGCGGCACCGATGGCCAGCACCCACAGGCCGACCGAGGGCGCGACGTACACGCTCAGCACGAGCATGAGGAACGCGTCCGCCTCACCGTCGTAGCGCGCACCGAACGCCGAGGCCGTGCCCGTGCGCCGTGCGACGATGCCGTCGACGGCGTCGAGCAGGAGCGCGACCGCCGAGAGCGACACGAGGAGCTCGAGCGGCGCCGGTCGGGTGAACGACTCCGCGGTCAGCGCGGCGACGCCGCATGCGAGGCTCACCCGCACGAGGGTCACCCGGTCCGCCGGCCCGAGGCGGTCGACGTCGAACGCCGCCATGCCGCGCGCCAGCAGGGCGTTCGTGACCAGGGCGCACGTGAGGCCGACGACCCAGCCGGCGCTGCCGAGCCCGACCGACGCCGAGAGCGCACCGAGCAGGGCGACCTGGGTGATCAGCCCGACCACCGGACCGGAGTGAACGCCGGGCACCGCGCCTCCGTATGTGTAGGTGGGACACCCCTAGAACGAGGAGAACGGTGGTTCGGTTCATGACGGGACTCGGCGCGGACGGTCGACCGAGCGAGGGCGCGACCCTCGCGCCGGTGCGCCTCGCCCCCTCGTGGCTGGCCCTGCGGGAGCCGGCCGACGCTGCGGCACGCTCGACCGAGCTCGTCGCGGCAGCGCGCCGCCGCCTCACCGCCGACGGGCTCTCCGTCGTCCACGACCTCGGTTGCGGCACCGGGTCGATGGGCCGCTGGCTGGCACCGCAGCTGAGCGGGTCTCAGCACTGGGTCCTGCACGACCGTGACGCGGACCTGCTCGAGGTCGCGGCCCTGGACTTCCCCGTGCTGTCGGCGGAGGGGGCACCGGTCACGGTCGAGACACGGCAGGGCGACGTCACCCGCATCGACCCGACCGACGTCGCGGGGGCATCGCTCGTCACCGCGTCCGCGCTCCTCGACATGATGACCGCCGAGGAGCTCGAGCGTGTCGTCGTGACGTGCGCGGCGGCACGATGCCCTGTGCTCGTGACCCTCTCGGTCGTCGGGCGCGTCGGCCTCGCACCGTCGGACCCGCTCGACGAGCGCGTCACGGCCGCGTTCAACGCCCACCAGAGGCGCACGACGCAGGGACGGTCGCTGCTCGGTCCGGATGCAGCCGCTGCCGCTGCCGACGCACTCGCCCGGGTCGGCCTCGACGTGCAGGCGCGAGCAAGCCTCTGGCGACTCGGGCGCGCCGACTCGGCCCTGACCACGGAGTGGCTCGTCGGATGGGTCGACGCGGCGCTCGAGCAGGAGCCGGACCTGGTCGCCGCGACGGCCGACTACCTGCCGCGCCGCCTCGAGGACGCGGCTGCGGGACGGCTCGAGGTCACCGTGCACCATGTCGACCTGCTTGCCGTGCCGCGATGACCCACGACAGGGCGCCGCGCGGCGCAGCACCCCTGGCCGGCGCGGAGCCGTACGGTCTGCGCGCCGCGACGGTCCGCACCCAGGTGACCGTCCCGCTGCGCCTCGCCGACGGCTACACGACGACGGCACGCGTGTTCTCCTTCTCCGGCCTCGCCGACGGCGGGGAGCATCTCGCCTTCGGCCTCGGCGACCGGGCCGCTCCCGTGACATCGCGTGCGGAGACCCGGGCGCCCCTGGTCAGGCCGCACAGCGAGTGCCTCACGGGTGACGTCTTCGGCAGCGAGCGCTGCGACTGCGGACCCCAGCTGCGCGAGGCGGTGGAACGCATCTCGGACGCGGGGGGCTTCCTGCTCTACCTGCGGCAGGAGGGTCGCGGCATCGGCCTGTACGCCAAGCTGGAGGCGTACGCGCTGCAGGACAGCGGGCTCGACACCTATGACGCGAACGTCGCTCTCGGCCACGCCGAGGACCAACGCAGCTACCTCGTCGCGGCTCAGATGCTGCACGCCCTCGGCGCGCCCCGAGTCGCACTGCTGAGCAACAACCCGGACAAGGCCCGGCAGCTGCGTCGGTTCGGCGTGGCTGTCGCCGAGCGCGTGCCCACGGGCGTTCATCTGTCGGCCTGGAACGCGCACTACCTCGCGACGAAGGCGCGACGCGGCGGGCACACGCTCGAGCTGCCGCTCTCCGCAGGATGAGGCAGGACGAGCGCGCGCCCTTCGTCCAGGCGCTCGAACGGGCCCGGGTGTCGGCCTACGCAGCCGGGGAGTTCGTCGGCCAGGAGAGTTTCATGCGAGCCGGCGAGATCCTCGCGCTCGCCCTCGAGGCGGGCGTCGGCCCTGGCGTCACGGTGCTCGACCTGTGCTGCGGCGTCGCCGGGCCCGGGCGGCTCATCACGCGCGAGCTCGGGTGCGACTACACCGGCGTCGATTACAGCGCCAGCGCTGTCGCCATCGCGCGGGAGCGGGCCGACGGTCTCACCTGCCGGTTCGACGTGGGGGAGGTCCCGCCGGTCCCGGCCGGCCCGTTCGACGTGGTGCTGCTGCTCGAGGCGATGCTCGCCTTCCCCGACAAGCAGACCCTGGTCCGCGAGGTCGCGACGTCGCTGGCGCCAGGTGGCCGCTTCGCGTTCACGTTCGAGGAGGGACAGCCGCTGACGGACGACGAGCGGGTTCGCATGCCCGACGCCGACACTGTGTGGCTCACCCCGTTGCACGACCTGCTCCACGTGCTGCGCGACGCCGGACTCCGCGTGCGCTGGCAGCAGGAGTGCACCGCCGCCCATCTCGCCATGGTCGGTTCGCTGACGGCCGCGTTCGTCGCCCAGGAGCACGACATCGCCGGGCAGGTCGGACAGCGAGCCTTCGACGAGCTGCTGCGCGCCCACCGGCTCTGGGGCGACTGGCTCGGCAGCGGGCGGGTGCGCAAGTTCGCGCTGGTGGCCGACAGACCGGTGGACCGTCCTGTGCGCACGCATGCCTAGGTTCGCGCCTCGGACCGCGCTCGGCTGCCGGGTCAGATGACCTGTCCGTCGACGAGCTCGCTCGCGTCGACCCGGTTGAGGATCGCCAGAGTCCCCTTGGCCACCCGCTGCGCGCGCAGGCGGTCGGCGAGGTCGCCGTCCGGCGAGTCGTTCGGCCGGCTCCAGGCCGCGAGCGCCGCCGGGGTGGCAGACACCATCAGCCCGCAGTTCGAGCACGCGGCCGACAGGATCCGCGGGTCGGGCTGGGCGGCCACGAACGAGGCGATCGCGATCGGCTCGCGGCAGAACAGGCAGCCGACAGCGGGTCCGGCGCCACGCGACTGCGGCGGTCGACCAAGAGCGCCGGCAGGTTGCCTCGTGACGAGGGCGCGCACGACGCGTGTCATGACGGCACCGGGATGCTCGGGCTGCCCGCCGGCTGATGACCGAGGACGGACTGGTCAGCCCGGACCGGGCTCACCGAGGCGAGCGCGTGGCCCGAGTCGTCGATACGCCGCTCGGTGACGCGGATCCCGTCACCACGGACGCAGTCGTTGACGTCGCGCATCAGCTGTCGCGACCGGGACAGCGGGCCGTCGTACTCGGCGGCGTCGAGCACGACAAGCGTCGACTCCGTGCGGCCGAGCCCGGATGCACGGCGGCGCACGAACCACACTCTCGCACCGAGCTCGTCCGCGGCAGCGCCGCAGCGCCCGGAGCAGTCGTGTCCGAGGCCGGCGAGGACGGGGCCGAGCGCCGGCGAGGACGGACGTACCGCCGGCGCGACGATGGGAGTCGGCGTGATGGTCATGGTGATCCCCAGGGAGCGGTCACCGTGGGTTCAGCCTGAGCAGGTGCTCCGCGACCTCGGCGGCGGACGGCCGCGGTCGCTCCGAACTGGTTGATGGTCTCAACGTCAGCGACGCTACACCGCGAAGCGGGATCGGGACGCGGTTGCCAGGGAACTGCCAGGTGCTACTCGGTGTCGTACACCACACCCGTCGGCGGCAGCGGGGCGAGGGTCACGAGAGCTGCGGCGTACCGATCACTCCCGGCCCGCGCCGCGAGCGCCTCCAGCTCGACGAGGGCCTCCTCAGCGGTGTGGCCCCGTCCCACGAGCACCCCGATCGCCTGGTCGACGCTCGACAGGGAGCGCAGCGACGTCACCGGGTGGGCATGGATGCGCGCACCGAGGTCCGTGTCGAGGCCGACGTCACCCAGCGTCCGGTCGGTGAGCCACGCCAGGTCCGCGGCGACGTCGACGAAGGCGCCGAGCCGCGTCGCGTACAGGACGATCACGACGGACGGGCCCGTCGTCGCGGGCGTGACCGGGACGCGGAGCGACGTGAGGATCCGCGCGACGACGTCCACGTCGTCCAGCGTCGTCAGCTCCACGTCGCCGCTGGACAGGCTCAGCCGGAGCGACAGACCGGCGTACGACGAGACGGCAGCAGCGACGTCGGACGTGAGCAGCGAGACGGTGGAGGCGATGTCGACCGTTCCGACGTCGAGCGCGTCGGTCAGCAGTGCCAGGTCCGCGGCCAGCGCCGAGGGGATCCTCACGAGGCGTGTGCTCCGTTGGGCGCTCCCGAGCGCAGCGTCGTCCGCACCGATGCCGGGCACCGCGGATCGCGGTGCGAGGTAGGGAGCCGTGACGGCAGGTCAGGGCCTGGGTCCGGCGACTCCCTGATCGTCGACACTACGCCCGGCCGCGTGCCGTGGCCATCGACGAGCGGCCGCGGCGCACCGCCCGACGTGACCGTGCCGTCAGGATTGCGCGTGACGCGCGCGTGCGCGCCGCACGGCCTCGTCGACGATGTGCTGCGCCACGTCGACGAGCTTGACGTGGTCGGCCTGGCTGATCGCCCGCAGCTTCCCGAACGCCTCGTCGGCGGACCCGCCGTTGCGTCCCCGGAGGATGCCGATCGCCTGGTCGATGATCGGCCGGCTCGACAGTGCGGACTGCAGCTGCGCGGTGAGCTCCTGCGCCTGCGCGAGGATCTGCGCGTTGTGCACGGCCACGGCAGCCGGTGCCGCGAACAGCTCGCCGAGCTCCGCGGCACGGTCGTCGAACGCGTCCTTCTCGCGGGAGTACACGTTGATGGCACCTACCGCGCGCTCGGCTAGCAGCAGTGGCAGGGACAGCGCGCTGTGCACGCCGAGACGGCCCACCCGCGGGCCGAAGCGCGGCCACATCTTCTCGCCACCGAGCGACCCGGAGCGCACCGTGCGCCGCTCGAGCGCGGCCGTGATGCACGGCCCCTCGTTGAGGGTGGCGTACTGGATCTCGTCGATCTCGGCGACGAACGGATGGCTCGCCGCGAGCACCTGTCCCCCACCGCGTTCCGCGCTCAGCAGCGTGACGCCCGCCCCGTCCGCGCCCGGGATGGCGCGGACGGCGAAGGTGGCCACGTGCTGGAGCACGTCCTGAAGGCCGAGGCTGCCTGTGACGAGGGCGGCGAGCTCGCGCAGGCTCTCCTGCAGGTCCGCCGTGTCCGATGCGTCGCGGTCCGGATCCAGCGGTCCCATCGCGCCAGGGACTGCGCCGGGCGGATCCGTGCCGGTCATCGCGCGTCCAAGCTCGAGGTCGTGTCAGAGGTGCTGATGATCACGACTCTACGCGGCAGGATCCTGCACGGTTCAGGCGGCCATCGTCTGCTTGGCCGCGGCCTCGCGCACCGTCGCCAGCGCGACGGCCCAGGAGACGACCTGGTCGAGCATCACGGCCGCATTCGCCGCGTGCTGCGGCCCCGGCACGAACGTCGAGAAGTTCTCGAAGTCGTGGAAGAGCGAGAACTGCACCGGCTGACCTACGTCGCCCATCTGCAGCTCGCCCACGACGAGCCGGAGGTGCTCGACGGCGCGGACGCCGCCGGCGCTGCCGTAGCTCACGAAGCCGGCCGCCTTGTTGTTCCACTCGGCGTAGAGGTAGTCGAGGGCGTCCTTGAGGACTCCGGTCGTGCCGTGGTTGTACTCGGGAGTCACGAACACGAAGCCGTCGTAGGCCGCGATGGTGGCCGCCCACTCCTTCGTGTGGGGCTGGGAGTACATCCCCATCGACGCCGGGACCTCCTCGTCGAGATTCGGCAGCGGGTGGTCCCGGAGGTCCACCAGCTCGAACTCGGCGTCGGTCCGCGTGCTCGCCTGCTCGAGGACCCAGCGGGCGACGGCCTCGCCGTTGCCGTCGTCGGCGCCGAGCACCCCGGCGCGCAGCCAGTTCATCCGGCCCGCGCGTGCGGGCATGTGCGGTTCGGTCGTGATGCGCGGTGCCGTCGCGGTCATCGTCGTCCTCGTCCTCGTGGCTCAGTTGTGCAGGACCGCGGCGCCGCCGAACCGGCCGTGGGCGAGGTCGGACAGCGCCCGGGGCGCCTCCGACATCGGATACGCCGTCGTCGTGGCGCGGATGCCGAACCGCGCGGCGAGACGGAGGAACTCCTCGCCGTCAGCGCGGGTGTTGGCCGTGACGCTGCGCAGCTGCCGCTCGTGGAAGAGCTCGGTCTCGTAGTGCAGCGCGGGGATGTCGCTGAGCCAGATCCCGGCGACGGCGAGCGTCCCGCCGGGCGCGAGCGCCCGCATCGCGACCGGGACCAGCTCGCCCGCCGGAGCGAAGAGGATCGCGCCGTCGAGCGGCTCCGGCGGCTCGCCGTCGGCCGGGCCCACCGAGTCGGCACCCAGCTCACGGGCCAGTTGCTGGTTGGCCTCCCCTCGGGTGAGGACGTGCACGCGCAGCCCGAGGTGGAGCGCCAGCTGCGCGGTGAGGTGGGCGCTTCCGCCGAACCCGTACAGCCCGAGCGCACCGCCCGGCGGCACCTCGGCCCGGAGCAGCGAGCGGTAGCCGATGATCCCCGCGCAGAGCAGCGGCGCCGCCTGCTCGTCGGTCAGCGCGTCGGACAGCCCGTAGGCGTACGCCTCCTCCACCAGGCAGTGGTCGGCGTAACCGCCGTCGACGTCCCACCCGGTGAACCTCGGCGACACGCACAGGTTCTCGGCGCCACGACGGCACGCGTCGCAGCGGCCGTCCGTGCTGGCGAGCCAGGGGACCCCGATCCGGTCCCCGATCGCGAACCGGCCACCGGCGGATCCGAGAGCATCGACCACGCCCACGACCTCGTGCCCGGGCGCGGCGCCGGGCCGACGGGGCACGAGGTCCCCCTCGCACAGGTGCAGGTCGGTGCGGCACACGCCGCAGCAGCTGACCCGCACCCGGACCTGACCAGGTCCGGGCACGGGCAGCTCACGCTCGACGCGTCGCAGCGGCCCCTCGTCGATCGGGGCGGGATGGTCGACGACCCAGGTCAGGATGGCTCGGCTCCTGTCCCCCGTCACGGATGGACGAGGATCTTGACTGCCGTCTCGTTGTGGCGGATCAGGGTGTCGAAGCCGTCGGCCACGAGACGGTCCAGCGGGATCTTCGCCGTGATGAACGGAGCCAGGTGGACCTTCCCGTCCTGCACCAGCTTGATCGTCGCAGGGTGGTCGTTCACATAGGCGATGGTGCCGCGCAGGTCGATCTCCTTGAGCACCAGCGCCTGCATGTCGATCGAGGCGCGCTCGGCCCAGATCGAGACGTTGACGACGACCCCGCCCGGCTTGACCACGACGAGCAGCTGGTCGAGCACGGCGTTGACGCTGGAGCACTCGAAGCAGACGTCGGCGCCGAGGCCACCGGTGAGCTCGAGGACGCGAGCGGCGATGTCGTCCTTGCTGGGATCGAGGACGTGGTCGGCGACGCCGGTCGAGAGTGCCTTGGACTTCCTGGCCTCGCTCAGCTCGGACACGATCACCGTGAGGCCCTCGGCCTTGAGCACCGCCGCGAGCAGCAGCCCGATCGGGCCCGCACCGCCGACGAACGCCACGTCACCGGACTTGGCACCGCTGCGGACGAACGCGTGGTGGCCGACCGAGAGCGGCTCGATGAGCGCGGCCTCGTCGAGCGGGATGTCACCGACGGGGTGGACCCAGCGACGGTCCACGACGATCTTCTCGCTCAGACCGCCGCCCCCGCCGGCGAGCCCGATGAAGCCCATCTTCGTGCAGAGGTTGTAGCGGCCCTCCTTGCAGGGCGCGCACTCGCCGCACACGAAGTACGGCTCCACCACGACGTGCTCGCCGACGGTGACGTCGGTGACGCCCTCCCCCACGGCGGACACCGTGCCGGAGAACTCGTGCCCCATGGTCACGGGCTCCTGCTCGTGCGTCAGGGGGTGCGGGTGCCCCTTCGCGGGGATGAAGATCGGCCCCTCGAGGAACTCGTGCAGGTCGGTGCCGCAGATGCCGCACCAGGCGATGTCGATCGCCACCGCACCCGCCCGCAGGACGGGCGCGGGGATGTCAGTGATCTCGATGTCCTTCGGACCGTTGAACCGTGCTGCCTTCATGGCCGCCTTCCCTCGTGAGGTCGTGGTGCCCGGATCAGACGAAGAAGCCGAGCGGCTTCGGGTCGTGGTTGACGAGCACGTTCTTGACCTCCTGGTAGTTCCGGAGCGTCTGCTGGTCGGTCTCGCGGCCGTAGCCGGACTGCTTGTACCCACCGAAGCCGGCACCGGCCGGGTACTGGTGGTAGGTGTTCACCCACACACGACCGGCGAGGATGTCCTGGCTGGCGCGGTAGGTGAGGTCCGTGTCGCGGCTCCACACGCCCGAGCCGAGCCCGTAGATCGAGTCGTTGGCGATGGCGATGGCGATGGCGTAGTCCTTGAACGTCGCGACGGTGACGACCGGGCCGAAGATCTCGTCCTGGAAGATGGTCATGTCGTTCGTCCCCTGGAAGACCGTGGGCTGGATGAAGTATCCGCCGGCGAGGTCGCCCGGGAGCTCCGCGCGCGCACCGCCGGTGAGCACCTTGGCGCCCTCCTCCGGACCGAGCTTGAGGTAGCCGGAGATCTTCTCGACCTGGTCGAGGCTGTTCTGCGGCCCCATCTCGGTCATGGTGTCCAGCGGGTCTCCGACCTTGATCCGCTCCACGCGCGTCACGGCGTCCTCGAGGAATCCGGCGTCGATGAGACCGTCCTGCAGCAGCGCCCGCGACGGGCACGAGCAGATCTCGCCCTTGTTCAGGGCGAACATCGTGAACCCCTCGATGGCCTTGACGTAGAACTCGTCCTTGGCCCGCGCGACGTCGTCGAAGAACACGTTCGGCGACTTGCCGCCGAGCTCCATCGTGGTCGGGATGATGTGCTTGATCGCGTACTGCATGATCTCGCGGCCGGTGGCCGTCGAGCCCGTGAAGGCGACCTTGCCGACGCCGTCGTGCTCGACGAGCGAGCGCCCGAGCTTGGCGCCGCTGCCGTTGACGACGTTGATGACACCCGGCGGGACGACGTCGGCGATGAGCTCCATGACGTAGAGGATCGAGATGGGCGTCGCGCTCGCCGGCTTGAGCACGACCGTGTTGCCCGCCGCCAGTGCGGGGGCGAGCTTCCAGGTGGCCATGAGGATCGGGAAGTTCCACGGGATGATCTGCGCGACGACGCCGATCGGCTCGAAGAAGTGGTACGAGACGAGGTCGTCGGTCAGCTTCTTGATGTTGCCTTCCTGCGTGCGGATCGCCGCGGCGAAGTAGCGGAAGTGGTCGATGGCGAGCGGGATGTCGGCGGCGAGGGTCTCGCGGACCGGCTTGCCGTTCTCCCACGACTCGAGGACCGCGATCTTCTCCAGGTTCGCCTGCAGGTGGTCCGCGATGGCGATGAGCACGGCGGCGCGGTCGGTGGTCGACGTCGCGGCCCATGCCGGGAACGCCGCCTGCGCAGCAGCGACGGCGAGATCCACGTCCTCGACCGTCGAGCGGGGGTACTCGGCGATCGCCAGCCCCGTGGCCGGTGCCAGGTCCTCGGCGTAGCTCCCCTTCAGCGGCTTGACCCAGTCTCCGCCGATGAAGTTCTCGTAGCGGGGCTTGAGCGGCACGATGCCTCCGGTGGTCCCGGGGCGCACGTAGATCGTCATGGCTGTCTTCTTCCTGCGGGTGGGGGGTCGGGTGGCGGGTCCGGGCTGCGCCTCGAGTGCGGAGTTCACCGGACGTGCCCGGCTCGGAGCGTCTGCTCCCCGGAGGCCCCTGCTGTGGGCGTACCGGTCCCGGGCTGGCTGTCTTCCCAACCGCCCTCCACAGTACGCCGATCTGGGCGGCATGCCCGCCGTCCTGCCTGTTGACAGGAAGCTCCCAGTCTCCGAGCGCGCGCGCTCGCGTGACGAATCGCCACAACCGCCCTCCTGCAACGACTATGGGCTCTCCGCGGGTGGTTCTCCTGGACTTCCTCAATGATCGGTGCGCATAGTGAATTGATGACGACCGCGCTGGACTCTGCCCGCTCGGCCCTCTCCGAAGGAGGACCCCATGTCCCAGACACTCGGAGTCGACTCTGAGGTCGGCGTCCTGCGGCAGGCGATCGTGCACCGTCCCGGTCTCGAGCTGAGCCGGCTCACCCCGGCCAACTGCCACGAGCTGCTCTTCGACGACGTCCCCTGGGCGTAGAGGGCGCGCGAGGAGCACGACGTGTTCCGAGGGGAGCTGGAGTCGCGCGGTGTCGTCGTCCACGAGTTCGCGGACGTCGTCACCCTCGACGCGGTGGCCCTCGCCGTCGCGCTCCGGCCCCTGGCCGGCAGGCGCGACGCGTCGGTGTCGCCGCCCGCACCCTGCTGTGGAGCGGCTCGGACCCGGCCGTCACCACGGTCGTCCTCAGCAGCGCGGCCGGACTCCTCGGCGGCGTCGTCGCCGCGATCGGGCTCGCCGGCACCGCGTGGAGCGCGTCGCCGTGGCCGGACGTCGTCGCCAGCGCGCTCATCGCGCTGCTCCTGCTGCTGACCTCGGCCGTCCTGCGCCGCACGAACCGGGAGCTGCTCACCGGCCGTGGACTCCCGCCGGCGGAGCTGGAGCAGATGCGTGCGCTCGTCGCTGACTGCGCCGGAGTCGTCGCCGTGCCCGACGTGTTCGCCGTCGTCGTCGGCCCCTCGATGCTGATCGTCGACGGGGACGTCGTGTTCGACGACGACCTCGACGTCCCCGACGTGGAGGCGGTCATCGTCGGCGCGGCCGCGCGACTCCGACGGCGCTGGCCGGCGATCGCCTACGTGTACCTCAACCCGGTAGCAGCGGCACGGTCCCGGAGCTCGCGGACGGGGTGACGTGGGCGGTCGTCCGCGGGCCGACGCGGGCGAGGGAGCACGTGCCGCCTCCTCACCGTCCCGTGGGCATGCTCGCGTACGGGTCAGCCTCCGCCCCGCCGTGCCGCGACGCGCCTTCGCCGGTCGGGTCTTCCGCCGGCGAGACGCGCGAGCGCGTTCGACACCTCGATCGCCTCGCGCTCAGCGGCGTCGAGAGCGCGCAGCGCGCTCATCAGCGCGGGCTGCACCTCGGGGTCGGAGACGTCCGTCGTCGTACGCAGACGGTGCAGATCGGCGCTCGCCTCGCGCATCTGCGCCTCGAGCTCGCGGCGCTGCAGGTGGAGGCGGCGGCGCAGGTCGCCGGTGTCGTCGGTGTCGTCGGTGTCGTCGGTCAGGGAACGGCGTTCGGAGACGCGGGTGCTCATGACAGCTCCTGGGGTCAGGGCGGTGGACGCAGGTCCGGCCCGAGGTACGGCGACAGCGGACGTGCGGCTGTGGAGTGGCGGAGTACGCCGGGCGACCCGGTGCCGGAGCGCGGTCGGTCAGGATCGGGAGGAAGCCCGGGTCAGCAGGCGACGAGCGTCGGCGGAGCTCGCGGCCGGGACGCGGCGGGTGTCCGGGACGCATGCCGACGCCGGGTGGCGGCGGCGACGGCGAGCGCTACGAACGCCAGGGCCAGGAGGGCGGAGGCCACGACGGCATCGCCGTGACCGCCGGCGGCGCGGTCGCTGGCGATCGAGCGGGCCGAGGCGGAACGCGCCGCCGGGTTCGAGGAGGGATCGACGTGCGAGACCGCAGCGGCGACCGAGACGTCCGAGGAACCGACCGTGATCGTGGTCGCCGACGCCGTGACCGTCGTCGGGGAGAGGGACAGACCGACGCTCGCGGCGATCGCGAGCAGGACGCCGACGACGGCGGCCCCGAGGGCTGCGCGACGACTGGTCTCCTGGCTCACCCGTCCAACGTACGTCACGATCCCGGGACCGCCAACGACGATTCCCGTCGGCCCCGTGCCTCTCGCTGCCGTCGCTCAGTCGACCGCGGCGGTCCAGTCGTGCTGGACGACGACGCGCTCACCGATGACCTTGCTCGCGTGCTCCTGGATGTAGGCCTGGTGCCGCGGGTCGGCGACATAGACGCGAGCCGAGTCGAAGTCGGCGAAGTCCATCACGGCCACGAAGTCGAAGTTCCCCTCGAAATGCCCGGCGTCGTCGCCGAACGTCAGGGCGAGCAGCTGCGGGATCTCGCGCAGACCCGCCAGCGCATCGCGATAGCCCTGCTTCGCGTCCGGCGACACACCCTCGGCCCACCGCACGGAGATGACCTGACGGAACATGCGGATCCCTCTCCACGGCGACGTGACCGCAACCTAGCCCAGGTCAGGGGATCGCGACGAGGACCTTCACGTCGGCTCCTGCAGCGGATCTGCGGAACGCCTCCGCCACGTCGGCCATGTCGAGCGTCGCCGTGACCACGGCGTCCACCTCGACGGCGCCGGAGAGGAGGAGCCGGGTCGACTCCGCGATGTCCTCGGCCACGTAGGTCGCGCAGCCCTGGATCCGGATCTGGTGGTCCTGGACGACGGGCAGCGGCACGGAGACCGCATCGGCAGGGACTCCGACGACGCACACGGTGCCACCCTTGTCGGCGATCGCGATGGCCTGGTGCATGGTCGACTGGATCGACACGCAGTCGAAGACGACGTCGGCGCTTCCCCCGACGGCGGAACGGATTTCGGCGACCACATCGTCCCCGGCCGCGTCGACGACGACGTCTGCGCCCAGGCGCCGGGCGCGCTGTCGCTTGGCCTCCAGCACGTCGCTGACGACCACGCGACGTGCGCCGGCGGCGCGCACGACCGCCAGCGTCAGCAACCCGATGGTCCCTGCGCCCAGGATCGCCACGGACCTGCCCGAGACGCCTCCGGCCAGCCGCACGGCGTGGACCGGCGTGGCGAGCGGCTCGATCAGCGCCGCCGCGACGTCGCTGAGCCCGTCGGGGACGACGTGCAACCGGTCCGCCCTGATCGAGTAGTACTCCGCCATCCCGCCCTGGTCGTGCACGCACCCGAAGAAGGCCAGCCGCTCGCAGATGTTCTCCCGCCCTGACGTGCACATCCGGCACTCCCAGCACGGGAGCGTCGGCTCGACGGTCACCCGCTGACCGACCTCGACCGCGGTGACGGAGGCGCCCACCGCGGCGATCACCCCCACGCACTCGTGGCCGGGCAGGTACGGCAGTGCGACGAAGGGGTGCCGTCCGTGGGCGGCGTGCGTGTCCGAGCCGCAGACGCCGGCGAGGATGCCGCGTACCAGCACCTCGTCGTCGCGCGGCGTCGGCACGTCGGCCGACTCGATCCGTGGTCCGGCGGCGTCGACGACGACTCGGCGCATGGTGGTGGGCAAGGTCATCGCGGGACTCCGCCTTCGTGAGGATCCGTGGACGTGACGTGCGGCTGGACGGCGAGGTCAGGACGATCGACGCCGTCGACCGAGCCGGGCGCCACCGGTGAGAGCAGTCGTCGACGGAGCGGGACGACCGCGCTGATGGAGGGATCCGGACCGGTCAGGTCGCCGGTCACCAGCGTGCCGCGCGTGCCCACGGCGGCGCCGCTCCAGCGCAGTGCCGCGACGACCGACGCCCGGACGTCGCCACCCCCGCTGAGGAAGCCCGCGAGGGCGGCATCACCCGCGCCCACCGTGCTCACGACCTCGGCGACGCCCACCGACCCGTGCAGCACGCCGTCCGGTCCGACGTGGAGCAGGCCGTCGGGTCCGAGGCTCACCAGGACCTGCGCCACCCCGCGGGCTCGCACGAGCTGGGCGGCGTCGACGACGTCCGCGAACGTCTCGAGCTGCGCGCCGACGACGTCGGCGAGCTCGCCGGCGTTCGGCTTGACCAGCTCCGGTCCGCCGTCGATGGCACGAGCGAGCGCCGGGCCCGACGTGTCGACCGCCACACGCGCGCCGATGCCGCGCGCCTCGGAGACGAGCCGCGCGAAGAAGTCGTGCAGCACGCCCGGCGGCAGGCTCCCGCAGGCGACGAGCCAGTCCGACGGCCCGACACGGCGCAGTGCCGCGACCACGAGCGCATCCACCTCGACGGCCGAGAGGGTCGGACCGGGCTCGTTGACCTTCGAGTCGCGACCCGAGGCCTCCACGACCGTGACGTTGGTGCGCACCTCGCCCTCGACCGCCACCGCGTCGTACGTGACGCCGGCCTCTGTCAGGAGCGCCACGAGCTGCGCACCGGTGGTCCCCCCGACCGGGAGCACGGCGACCGCCTCGTGCCCGTGCCGGTGCAGCGCGATCGCGACGTTGACCCCCTTGCCGCTGGGCTCGACGAGCCGCGCGGTGGCCCGCATGACCTGACCCGGGCGCCAGCCGTCGACGAAGAGCGTCCGGTCCACGCTGGGGTTCGGGGTGATCGTGACGATCATGCCTGCTCCACCTCGACCCCGCGGACCTCGATGGCGGCCGCCACCGCGGCGTCGAGGCCGTGATCGGTGACGAGGACGTCCATGTCGTCGACCTCCGCGAACGTGCAGGTCGACGCGTGGCCGAACTTGCTGCGGTCGGCGAGCAGCACGCGTCGGCTGGCGCGCTCGACCATGAGCCGCTTGATCGCGGCCTCGGACGGGTCCGGGGTCGTGAGACCCCGCTCCAGCGATACGCCGTTCGCGCCCAGGAACGCCACGTCGACCGTCAGCTCGCCGAGCGATCGCAACGCCCAGGCGTCGACCTCTGCGAGCGTGGCGCCGCGGACGCGACCGCCGAGGGTGTGGACGACGAGTCCGGGACGCGCGGCCAGCGCGACCGCGACGGTGAGCGTGTTGGTGAAGACGGTCAGGTTGCGGTCGTCGGGGATGAGGTCGACCAGCGCGCCGACGGTGGAGCCCGCGTCGAGCAGGACGACCCCGGCGTGCGGCAGGTGGGTCAGCGCCTGCTCGGCGATCCTCGCCTTCTCCGCCGAGAACTCCGTGCGCTGGGCGACGTCCGGCTCGTAGGACAGCGAGTGGACGGGCACGGCACCACCGTGCGTCCGGCGTAGCAGCCCGTGGCTCTCGAGCCGGATCAGGTCCTTGCGCACGGTCTCCCCCGTGACGCCGAGCACCGTCGCGAGGGCGGCGGCGTCCACGTAGCCGTCGCGGGCCAGGGCCTCGACGATGTCGCGATGACGCAGCGACGCGAACGGCCGTCGTCGCCGGACGGTCGGTCCCGACGTCGCGGGCGATGCCTTCCTGCGCTCAGCCACGGCGCCTGCTCCCGTCGATGCGCCTCACGGCGTCGCCTCGGGGAAGTCGTCCGGTCCGGAGTAGATCCCTGCCGCCGCACCGGCCACGAGAGCGGCGCCGCGCGCACCGGCCTCCGGTTCCTCGACGACGCGAACCTCCCCGACCTGGTCCCGCTTGAGCTCCATGAACGCCGCGTCGTGCACCCAGCCGCCGGCCGCGACGGTCGCCTCGTGCCGTCCGGAGGCTGCCTCCATCCGCGAGTACATGGCGGCGCCGGCGCCGACCGCGGCCTCCAGCGCCGCGCGCCAGAGGTGCTCGGGCCGGCAGCCGTCGGTGATGCCGGAGATCACCATCTGCCCGTTGTCCGCTCCGGCGACCTCGACCTTCGGCGGGCCCGAGGCGAGAGCGGCCGCCCCCAGGGACGCCTGCTCGGCGAAGTCGTCGACGCCGACCAGGTCGAGCGTGCGGCGCAGCAGCAGGCCGCCCCTGGTGGCGCCGAGCAGGCACAGCCGCCCGGGCAGCACGTTCCAGCCGACCGTGATGCCGCTTCGGGTCAGGTCGAGCAGCGCGTCGGGATCCAGACCCACCGGCGCGGACCGGACGAACGCCTCGGCCGTGCCGCACGAGTCGAAGACGACGCCGGGCCGGTTCGCCCCGGCGCCGAGAGCCGCCGCCTGGTGGTCGTGCCCCGCGACGGCGAGGACCGCACCCGCGAGCGACGGGCCCGCGTCGGGCGAGACGGCACCGAGGGACTGGAGCGGCTCGACGAGATCCGGCAGCAGGGTCGACGGGGCACCCGACCACTCGAGCGCCTCGGGCCACCAGCGACGACCGGTCAGGTCCAGCCAGCCGGTCCGGGAGGCGAGCGACTGCTCCGACACCGGGGCGCCGCCCAGCGCGTGCGCGATCCACTCCGGGACACCGAGCCGACGCACCGCGCGCGTCGTCGACGGCTCGTGGTCGACCTGCCAGCGATGCTTCGTGATCGACCACTGCTGCCAGAGGGGAAGGCCGGTGGTCGAGGAGAACCGGTCGCCGAAGGCGCGCACCAGCTCGGCGAACTCCACGGAGTCGCGCAGGTCGTGCCACGCGATGATCGGCGACACCGGGGTGCCTGCGCCGTCGAGCAGCACGCCCGCCTCGGCCATTCCGGTGACACCCACCGCGCGCACGTGGACCGCCAGGTCGTCGAGCGACTCGTGCAGGGCGGACCGCACCGCGGCGAGCAGCAGGCCCGGCTCCAGCTCCGTGCCCTCGCGGGTCGCGTGCCAGGGCGTCGGACGGCCTGCGACGCGCAGCGTCCGGCCGTCCAGTCCCACGACCACGGCCTTGCACGTCGTGGTTCCCACGTCGATGCCCACCAGGACCTCGTCCATCGGTCAGCCCGCTACCCTTCATGGAGGAATCTGGATAAAGTTGCGACTGGTTGGAATCCTGCCCGACCGCCCGCCTATCCACAACGGATCACGCGATCCGGAGGACCCCTGCCCCTCGTCGACACCCGCCGGCTGATGGACGACGCGGTGGCGCGCCGCGGCGGGATCGCCGTCTTCAACATCATCACCCTCGAGCACGCCGAGGCGGTGCTGATGGGAGCGCGGGACGCGGGCGCACCGGTGATCCTCCTGGTCAGCGAGAACGCCGTGAAGTTCCACGCGGGCGACGTCCGTCCGTTGATGCGCGCCGCTGCCGCGCTCGCCGAGGCGGCACCCGTCCCCGTCTCGCTCCACCTCGACCACGTCGAGACCGAGCAGCTGCACGAGACCGCCGCGTCGGGCGCCTCGTCGGTGATGTTCGACGCCTCGGGGCTCGACTACGCCGACAACGTGGGCACGACTCGCCGCGCCGCGGACTGGGCGCACGCCCAGGGGCTCTACATCGAGGCCGAGCTGGGAGCCATCGGCGGCAAGGGCGGGGCGCACGCACCGGGGACGCGGACCCGACCCCGCCGAGGCCGTCGCGTTCGTCGACGCCACGTCGGTCGACGCTCTGGCCGTGGCCGTGGGGAGCACCCACGCCATGACGAGCCGCGACGCGCAGCTCGACCAGGCGCTCATCCGGGAGCTGCACGAGGCGCTCGGCGTACCCCTGGTCCTGCACGGCTCGTCCGGTGTCCCGGACCACGCCATCCGCGACGCGATCGCGAGCGGGATCACGAAGATCAATGTCCACCGCGTCCGGACGGCTGCGGCGGTGGACCGCGTGGGGAGACGCATGAGCACGATGCGCGATGTCGCCGCTCTTGCCGGGGTGAGCGCGAAGACCGTCTCCCGGGTGATGAACAACGACCGCTACGTGTCCAACGACGTGCGCGAGCGCGTGCGGAAGGCGGTCGACGAGCTCACCTACATCCCCAACGCGCTCGCCCGCACCTTCCGCTCCGGCCGGGACTCGGCGATCGGCATCGCGGTCCCGGACATCTCCGACCCGTTCTTCTCCCGGACGATCCTCGCGATCGAGCAGGCCGCGCGGAAGCGCGGTCTCGCCGTCTTCATCACCGCCCTCGGCGACGATCCCCGCAAACGAGCGCGAGTACGTCGAGGCGCTCCTGGTCCGTCAGATCGTCGGACTGATCCTGGCCCCGACGTCCGACGACCAGTCCTACCTCAAGGCGTGGCAGGACCGGACCGCGCTCCTGTTCATCGACCGGGCGCCGGGCAACCTCGTGGCCGACAGCCTCGCCGAGGAGGACTTCGGCGGAGCCTTCGATGCGACGAAACACCTTCTGGCGCACAGCCACACAAGGATCGCCTTCGTCGGCGACTCCAACCGCATCCCGACGACGGCACGACGGCTCGAGGGTTATCGCGCGGCGCTCGCGGAGGCTGGCATCGCGACCGGTCCCGAACCCGTGCACCTCGACGACAGCGCGGACCCGGCAGAGGTCGGCGACGTGATCCCCAGCCTCGACGGAGTCGAGCCTCCGACGGCCATCTTCTCCTCGAACGCGCGGACGTCCATCGCCACGCTCTCGCAGCTGCACGCCCTGAGTCGCACCGACATCGCCTTCATCAGCTTCGGCGACTTCCCGATGTCGTCCGCGCTGGTGCCCGCCGTCACCGTCATCGACCAGGATCCCGCCGCCCTCGGCGCACTCGCCGCCAAGCAGCTGTTCGCCCGCGTGGACAATCCCGGGCGTCGGACCCGTCGGCGCCCGGTGCTGCCCGTCAGCCTCGTGCGCCGCGCCTCGTGCGTCGGAGGTGCCCCGGTCGATCGCTCCGGGACACCCGTGTGCACGCTCGAGCCGTAGTCGCGCTAGGAGCGGACGACCGCCGGTGCCGGATCGTTGACCCACCGTCGGAGCCGGGACGAGGAGCGCACGACCAGGTGCGGCTCCAGCGTCCGCCGGGTCGGGCTGGTGCGGCCGGTCCGTAGCGTCGAGATCAGCTGGTCCGCAGCCACCGACCCGAGCTCGGCGACGGGTTGGACGACCGTCGTCAGCCCGAAGTCCGCCGCGAGCGCGTGGCCGTCGTAGCCAACGACCGACAGGACGCCGCTCTGCTCGGCGTCGCTCGACCGGAGACCGTGCAGCGCACCGAAGGCGATCTCGTCGGTCGGGCAGAAGACCGCCGTCACTGCCCTGGACCCGGCCGAGCACATGGCGACGGCC
>JADGOZ010000079.1 GCA_017882705.1 Candidatus Nanopelagicales bacterium
CACCCTCGACCCGCGCGCCCTCGACCCGCGCGGGCCGGCGCCCGAGGTGCGCCGCGGGTCGCCGGTCACCTCGCTCGACGTCGTCGCCCGGCACGCCGACGGCCTCGTCCTCGTCCTCGGCCCGGAGTCCGAGGTCGGCCGCGCGCTGGCACGTCGTCGCCCCGACCTCGCCGAGACCGCGCTCGCCCCGTGGCGCACGGTGTTCGGGCGTCGGCTCGCGATCGAGGTGGTGAGCCACCGGGCCCGCGACTCCGGGCTCGCCGTCACCGACCTGTCCGGCGCACCCTCGCGCGGGCTGCCCTACTCGTCGGCCGGCGCCGCCCGGGCCCTCGGCTTCGCGCGCGCCCAGGGCGTCCCCGCGGTGCTCACCAACGCGGTGCGCCACGCCACCCGCGACCAGGCGCCCGTCGTCGACGTCCTCGACGCGATCCGCCGGCTCGTCCCGCTCGACTCCCGCCACCTCGACCGCGCCAACGGCGAGGGCTTCCTCGCCGACGGCGCGCACATGACGCGCGTCGCGCAGGAGGTCGTCCACCTGGCCGGGCTCGGGTCGGGGGAGCACGGCGAGCGGCGCGAGGTCGAGCGGCTGCTCGCCGACACCCGGGCGCTCGCCGACGTCTGCCGCCTCGACCCGGTCGTCGACCTCGGCATCGGCGAGGTCCACGTGCCCGAGCTCGACCTGCTCCTCCCGGCCGGCGCTGCGGGGCGCAGCAGCCTGGTGCGCGACCGCGGGCCGGCCGCGCTCGCCGCCGAGGCGCTCGAGGCCGACCGTCACCTCCGCGCCCGCTGCGACGCCGCCCTCACCGCCTACGCCGACCGCACGCGCCACGCGCCGCGCGAGGTCCGCGAGCGGCTCGACGCCGAGCTGGGCACCATCGCCGCGCTCGGCTTCGCCGGCTACTTCCTCACCGTCGGCGAGGTCGTCGACCTCATCCGCGGGATGGGGGTGCGCGTCGCCGCGCGCGGGTCGGGCGCGGGCAGCCTGGTCAACCACCTGCTCGGCATCTCCGGCGTCGACCCGCTCGCGCACGGTCTGCTCATGGAGCGGTTCCTCTCGCCGCTGCGCCGGGCGCTGCCCGACATCGACGTCGACGTCGAGTCCGCGCGCCGCACCGAGGTCTACGAGCGGGTCCTCGAGCGCTTCGGCGGCGAGCGCTGCGCGTGCGTCTCGATGCGCGACACCTACCGCGTGCGCCACGCGGTGCGCGACGTCGGCGCCGCGCTCGGCATGCCGCCCGGCGAGATCGACGCGTTCGCGAAGGCGTTCCCGCACATCCGCGCGCGCGACGCGCGGCAAGCGCTCGACGAGCTGCCCGAGCTGCGCTCCTCGGGCCTCGGTCGCCTCGCCGCGCGCGGCGAGCTCGACGGCTTCCTCACCCTCGTCGAGGCGCTCGACGGCCTGCCCCGCCACATCGCGCTGCACCCGTGCGGCGTCCTGCTCTCCGACGCCACGCTGCTCGACCGCACCCCGGTCGAGGCCAGCTGGATGGGCTTCCCGATGAGCCAGTTCGACAAGGACGACGTCGAGGAGCTCGGGCTGCTCAAGCTCGACGTCCTCGGCATCCGGATGCAGTCGTCGATGGCCTACGCCCTCACCGAGATCGAGCGCGTCGACGGCGTCGTCGTCGACCTCGACACCGTGCCGCTCGACGATGCGCCGACCTACGACCTGGTGAAGTCGGCGCACACCCTGGGCTGCTTCCAGATCGAGTCGCCCGGCCAGCGCGAGCTCGTCGGCAAGTTCGCGCCGGAGACCTTCGGCGACCTCATCACCGACATCTCGCTGTTCCGTCCGGGCCCGGTGAAGTCCGACATGGTCACGCCGTTCCTCAAGGCGCGGCAGGGCTGGAACGACCCGGTCTACCTCCACCGCGACCTCCGGCAGGCGCTCGAGGAGACCTACGGCGTCGTGGTGTTCCACGAGCAGGTGCTGCGCATCGTCGCGGTGATGACCGGCTGCTCGCTGGCCGAGGCCGACGAGGTGCGCCGCAGCCTCGGCTCGCCCGACACCCAGCCCGAGGTCCGCGCGTGGTTCTATCCCGCGGCGCGCACCCGCGGCTACGACCTCGTGACGATCGAGCGGGTCTGGGAGGTGCTGCGGGCGTTCGCGTCGTTCGGGTTCTGCAAGGCGCACGCCGCCGCGTTCGCGCTGCCGACGTACCACTCGGCCTGGCTCAAGACCCACCACCCGGCGGCGTTCCTCGCCGGCGTCCTCACCCACGACCCGGGGATGTACCCCAAGCGGCTGATCCTCGACGACGCCCGCAACCTCGGCATCGCCATCCTCGGCCTCGACGTCAACGCCTCGGAGGGCACCTACTCCGTCGAGCGGGTGTCGCCGTTCGACGAGCCGCCGCCGGAGATCCTGGGGGAGCGCCCGCGGCGTCCCACCGACGTGCCCGGCCTGCCCGACGGGTCGGCGTACGGCATCCGGCTCTCGCTCGCCGACGTCAAGGGCATCAACGCCGCCGAGGTCGAGCGCGTCGTGGCCGGTCGGCCCTACGCCTCGCTGTCGGACTTCTGGCACCGCGCCCGTGTCGCGCGCCCGGTCGTCGAGCGGCTCGTCGTCGCGGGCGCGTTCGACTCCCTCTACGGCATCGGCCGCTCGACCCCGGTCCGTCGTCGCGGCCGGGTGACCCGGCGCGACCTCCTGCTCCAGGTCGCCGACCTCGACCGCCACACCCGCGCGACCACGCGCGCCGCCCGCGCGGCATCGCCCCGCGGACGCCGGGCGATGCCGCTGTCGGTGGACCCCGCGGGCCCGGTGGTCTCCGCGTCGACCGACACGGTCGCGGCCGCGCGCCGTCAGGCGCAGGGTCCGGCCGTCGCGACGGCGGCCGCCGACCTCGACGTCCAGCTCGCGCTCGACCTCGGCGACAGCCCGGGCGAGGTCGCGGCGAGCGGGCTGCCGGAGATGACCGACGCCGAGCGGGTCCGCGCCGAGCTCGAGGTGCTCGGCCTCGACGCGAGCCGTCACGTCGTCGACTTCTACGTGCCGATGCTCGAGGCCCTCGGCGTCACCCGCTCGCGCGACCTGCTCCACCGGCGCAACCAGTCCGAGATCCTCGTCGCGGGGGTGAAGGTCGCCACCCAGACCCCGCCGGTCCGCTCCGGCCGTCGCGTCGTGTTCCTCACCCTCGACGACGCCACCGGCCCGGTCGACGCCACCTTCTTCGAGGACGTCCAGGGTCCCTACGCCGCCACCGTGTTCGGCTCGTGGCTGCTGCTCGTGCGCGGTCTCGTGCGCCGCACCGGCCCGCGCGGCATCTCGATCCGGGCCACCGGGGCGTGGGAGCTCGGCGTGGTCCACGAGGCCTGGCGTCGCGGCGGGATCCCGGCCGTCGCCGCGCTCCTCGACGCCGACACCGGCACCCTCGCCGACGGCGACGACGGCGCCATCGCGGGTCGTGCGGAGAGCCGCTCGAGCCGCCCGGTCACGAGCCGCACGCCGTCGGCGGGCGGCGGCATGGGCCAGAAGGGGAGCGACCTCGCTGGGGAGGAGCGGGCCGCGCGCGCGCGTCGCGTCCTCGTGCACGCGAGCGGGTTCCGGCAGTCGCCGTACGCCGACATCAAGCCGCAGGGCGTCGACGCCGCCGACACCCGCGCCCAGGCCGCGGCCCGCGAGGCGGAGAAGCAGGCGGAGAAGGCCGCCGAGAAGAAGCCGCCGCCGAGCAAGCTCTGGCACTCCAGTCCGGGAAGCTCGGGATGGTGACAGCAGGAGCCCGAGACGTGGCGTCAGCGCGAGGTGTCACGCGCGTTCACGCCACGTCTCGAGGCGCGATGATGTCCCGGTGAGCCGCAGCCAGATCACCCGCGGGGCGCGCCTGACCCAGGCCGACCTCGCGCGCGGCACCGACGGCGCCGACGGGCACCGCGACGACGACGGCTGCCCGATCCTGCACGTCGACATGGACGCCTTCTACGCCTCCTGCGAGCTGCGCTCGCGCCCGGACCTCGTGGGCCTGCCGATGATCGTCGGCGGCGACGGCTCGCGCGGCGTCGTCACGGCGGCGACCTACGAGGCGCGCAAGTACGGCATCCACTCCGCGATGCCGATGTCGCGCGCGAAGCGGCTGTGCCCCGACGTCGTGATCCTCCCACCGGACTTCGCGCTCTACACCGAGGTCTCCGCGGGCGTCATGGCCGTCTTCCGCGACGTCACGCCGCTCGTCGAGCCACTCAGCCTCGACGAGGCGTTCCTCGACGTCTCGGGCGCGATCCGCCGGATGGGTCCGCCGGCCGTCATCGCTGAGGACATCCGCTCCCGGGTCCACGACGAGCAGGGCATCACCTGCTCGGTCGGCGTCGCCTCGACGAAGTTCGTCGCCAAGCTCGCCTCCACCCGCGCCAAGCCCGACGGCCTGCTCGTGGTGCCGGCCGACCGCGTCGTGTCGTTCCTGCACCCGCTGCCGGTCGGCGAGCTGTGGGGCGTGGGGGAGAAGACCGAGGAGGCCCTGCTCCGCCTCGGCCTCACCACGGTCGGCGACATCGCGCACACCCCGCTCGACACCCTCGTCCGCGCCCTCGGCCAGGCCTCCGGCGCCCACCTCGCCGCGCTGGCCTGGGGCCGCGACCCGCGCTCGGTCGAGGTGCCCGAGGGAGAGAAGAGCATCGGCAACGAGGAGACCTTCCCGCGCGACGTCGACGACCCCGAGGTGATCCGCCGTGAGCTGCTCCGGCTCTCGGAGAAGGTCGCCGCCCGCCTGCGCCAGCAGGGCTACGCCGGACGCACGGTGGTCCTCAAGGTCCGGTTCGCCGACTTCTCCACGATCACCCGCTCCCGCACCCTGCGCTCGCCCACCGACGTGGGGCGCGACATCTACGCCACGGCGCGCGACCTCTACGACGCGCTGGGGCTGCAGCGGGCCCGGCTCCGGCTGGTCGGGGTCCGGGCCGAGGGCCTGGTCGACGCCGCCGAGGCCCCACGGCAGATGCTGCTCGACGAGCCCGAGCTCGGCTGGCGGGAGGCCGAGCAGGCCGTCGACCGGGCCAGCGCCCGGTTCGGCCGCGGCTCGGTGCGCCCGGCCCGGCTGCTCGGCACCGGCGAGGGCGACGGTTTCGGCGGCGCCCCGGTGGCTCCGCGTCCCCGGGGATGAAGGGAACCCGGCTCACCGGCCGTTCGTTGCACCGGTGTCGGCCGGTGCGCCCGCAACGTTCAGATCGGGGTCGCACGGACCGATGAATCCATCACGAGGGCAAGACCACGCCGCGACATGGCCCGTCCGGGTTTCCTGAACGGCGTTCCCTGCCTATCCTGGCAAGAGGGACCGGTAGAGTCCGGGTCCCGACGGACAGACGAGGAGGAGCCGTGCCGCTCTCCGAGCACGAGCAGCGACTGCTCGAGCAGATGGAGCGGGCGCTCTACGCCGAGGACCCGAAGTTTGCCTCGAGCCTGCGCTCCGCTGGTCCGCGTCCCGGCAGCCGACGTAAGGCCGCCGTGGGCGTGCTCACCGCGCTCGTCGGCTTCGGCCTGCTCATCACCGGCGCCGCCACCTCGCTGGTCGTCGTCGGCGTGCTGGGCTTCCTCGCGATGCTCCTCGGCACGTTCCTCGTCGTCACCACGATGCGCGCCCGGCCCGAGGCCGAGACCGCTGCCAAGCCGGGCAAGGCCGCGAAGACCCCCAGGACCGGGTTCATGGATCGGGTCGAGGAGCGCTTCCGCCAGCGCCGCGAGGGCGACGACCTCTAGACCGCAGCTCGACCGACCGGCCGTGGACCCGTGGTCCGCGGCCGTCGTCATGTCCGGGACCCCGATGCGGGCCCGAGCCGTCCGCCGGCTCAGTCCTCCGAGCGGCGCAGCGACGCCGGCAGCAGCGCGGCCTTGATCCGGGTCGGCCGGTCGACCCGGTCGAGCAGCGCCGTGCGCACGGTGCTGACGTCGTCGGTCAGCCCGTCGGTCGAGGGCGGCGTCGCGGCGTAGCGCGAGCGCTCGGTGACCCGGCCGACCCGGGTGGCCGCCTCGGCGACCGTGCCGGTCAGGTGCTGACGCTCGATCACCCGCGCCACCGCCTGGCGGGGGGTGCGGGCGTCGGACCACTCGATCCCGAGGTCGCGCGCGGTGTCGCGCAGCTCCTCCCAGGCGTCCTCCACCGAGGCCGTGGCCGACATCCGGCGGCGCCGGCGCAGCACGCGCCAGACCGCGGGGACGGCGGCGAGGAGAACGGCGACGACGAGCAGGGCGACCAGCCCGCGCGCACGCCACTGGTCGGCCGTGGTCTCGGCCGCGGGCCCGTCGAACGGCGTGGTGCCGGCGGCCCCCTCGGCGAGGAGGTTGTCGAGCTTGCCGCTGCCCGACGTCGAGGTCGGCTTCGCGGTGGGCCCGTTGGTCGGCGTCGTGGTCGGGACCTGAGTGGCGTAGGTCGGCACGGACACGGTGCCGCCGTCAGCCGCGCCGCGAGGGGTCGGCTCGAAGCGCACCCAGCCCACGCCGGGGAAGAGCAGCTCAGGCCAGGCGTGCGCATCCTTGCCCTTCACGACCCAGGTGCCGTCGTCGCTGCGCGTGCCCGGCGTGTAGCCCACGACCACGCGCGCGGGGATGCCCAGCGAGCGGGCCATGAGCGCCATGGTGGCCGCGAACTGCTGGCAGTAGCCGGACTTGTCGCGCAGGAAGGAGTCGAGCGCCGACGTCGACTGGTCGCCGCCGGCGGACTGGGAGTAGGTGAAGTTGTCGCGGAAGTACTTCTGCAGCAGCACGGCCTTCGCGAAGTTCGTCGCGCCGGCCGCCGTGACCGTGCGGGCCAGCTCGCCGAGGCTGGCCGGGACGTTGCTCGTGCTGCGCAGCGACTCGAGGTCGGGCGAGCTGCCGACGACGGAGGCCTGGAGCTGGTCGGTCGTGGGCGTCGACTCGAGCGCGTCGGCCTTCCAGGCCGCGCCCTTGGTCGTCGAGTCGACGCCGAAGACCGTGCCGGTCTGGATGTCCTCGTACCACTGACCGGTCAGGCCCTGGATGCGCGTGGCGTCCTCGGGCACGGGGAGCTCGGCGTTGTCGAGCTTGTCGGCGGTCAGGGAGTAGGTCTGGGCCGTCGTCGCGACACCGGCCCCGATCGCCGGGGACAGCGCGAGGTCGTCGGTGATGCGGCGCCCGGTCGACGGGTCGAACGCGCGCGCCGACCACTTCTCGTCCTGATACTGCTCGAGGACGACGACCCGGAGGTAGGACGGCGACGCGGTGTCGGTCGTGTAGCGGAAGACGACGACGTCGGGCTGCTGCAGCAGATCGCGACGCAGCGAGACGAACGGGTCGAGGCCGACCGAGCCAGGGTTGTCGCCGCTGCCCGTGGCGCTGCCGAACCCGGTGTTGTGCCGCCCGAGGACGGCGTCGGCGAGGCTCGGCACCAGGATCGGCAGCGCCACCGCCGCGACGATGGCCAGGGCGCCCAGCCGCAGGGCCGCCGACGACAGCCCGGACAGCGCCGAGGACGCGGCACCTCCTTCGCTGCGCCGCAGCAGCCGTCCCCAGCTCACGAGGCCGACCCGCTCGTCGCTGATGAGCAGCACCATCCACGCGACGGCCACCGCCGCGAAGGCCCACCACGGTGCGCCGTCGTCGAGGACGAACGACGGGACGACGTAGACGGCGATCAGGGCGAGGCCGGCGATCACCGGCATCCGGAGGTTGACCTGCAGGACGAACACGACGATCGCGACGCAGCCGAGACCGATCGCTGTCACGGCGGAGACGCCCGTGGAGTACGGGACCGGTGGTGCGAAGCGGTCGATCTCGCCCATGCCGGTCGACAGGATCTCGCGCAGCCCGGCCATGGCGTCCAGGGTCGGGACGAACCCGAGCGGGGCGTCGGTGCCGAACCGCGCGACCAGGATCGAGAACAGGGCCAGCGCCTGCACGATCGGGACGAGGAAGAGCGGGAGCCGAACCCAGGTGGCGACCCCGCCGACCGCGATCACGACGACGACCGTGACGAACGTGGCCCCGAACCAGCTGCCGCTGTCGAACAGCGGTCCGAGGGCGATGCTCGCCAGGATGACGGCCACGGCGCTGGCGATGCTGGGTCCGAGGATCACGCCCGAGGAGACCCGGTTCCTCGCGACCGGGGCGTCGCCGCGCGGCGCGCGCGAGCCCGTGCCCGGAGGTGTCGCGGTCGTCGTCATCGCGCGCCTCCGGCGGTGACCCCGCTGCGGGCGAGGCAGCGCCACGCCTCGGCGAGGTCGGTCTGCGGGCCGCAGAGCACGACGCGCCAGCCGGCCGCCGAGAGCAGCGCGGCCACGCGGGTCGAGCGACCGTCCTCCGGCGTGGTCGAGCGCGAGGCCCAGCCGGCGGTGTCGAGGACGAGGGCCAGGGCGCTCGCGTTGCCGCTGCGCAGCGACGCGACCGACTCGGCGTGATCCGGGTCGAGGTCGCCGAGCACGGCCACGAGGAGGCCGTCGCGCACCCGGGCCTTCGCCGCGGCGTCGCGCACGCCCGGCGCCACGCCCTCGGTCAGGCCGACCGTCGCGAAGATGTCCAGGAGCGGACCCTCCGCCTCGGGACCGGAGAGCGTCTCCGAGGTCGACGCCCCAGCCCGCAGGGTCGTCCCGTCCGAGTCGACCACGCGCACGGCGTAGCCTCGGCGGGCCAGGTGGCAGGCCATGCTCGCGCCCGCGGAGACCGCCCACTCGAACGACGACGCGGGACCCTCGCCCCGGTGGGCGACGGCGCGGGTGTCGAGGAAGACCGTCGCGCGGGTGCGCCACGGGTGCTCCTCGCGGCGCACCATGAGCTCCCCGCTGCGGGCGGTGGACTTCCAGTGCACCCGGCGCAGCTCGTCGCCGGTGCGGTACTCGCGCGGGATGACGTCGTCCTCGCCGGCGGATGCGACGGCGCGCGAGCGGGCCTCACCCAGTCCCGACCAGTCGCCGCCCACCGGGATCGCGGGGAGCGGGACGGTGGCGGGGACGACGGTGAGGGTGTCGGTCGTCGTGAACTGGCGGGTCGCACGGCAGAAGCCGAAGGGGTCGACGAGCTGCACGTTGACCGGTCCGATCGTGTAGCGCCCGCGCAGCGCGCCGCGCAGCTCGTAGCGCACGTCGCGACGGCCGCCGGACTCGAGGCGGTCGATGACGAAGCGCTGGGCGCGGCCGAGCTGCCAGGGCACGGCGTCCTCGACGAGGAGCAGCCCGCTGGGCAGCCGCGAGACGTTCTCCACGCGCACCACGCTCGTGGTCGGCTGGTCGACGGTCACCCGCGTGGGCCGCAGGCCGCGCGCGGACGCGAGCCGGTAGCGCGTGCGCGCGACGAGCAGCGCCGAGAGCAGCGGCAGGACGAGGAGGAGGATCCCCACGCGCATCAGGTCGCGCTGGCCGAGCGCCGCCGACACGACGACGCCCGCGACACCGAGCCCGGCGACGAGTCGTCCTCGACGGGTGAGCTGGCGCAGGGCGGCACGCACGGCGGCCCCCGTCAGACGCGCGCGGTGGCGGGGACCGGCACTCGGCGCAGGATGTCGGTGATGACGGATTCCGTCGTACGCCCGGCGATCTGGGCGTCGGCGGTGAGGATCAGGCGGTGCGCGAGGACCGACGGCGCGAGGGTCTGCAGGTCGTCGGGCAGCACGTGGTCGCGGGCGTCGAGCGCCGCCGCGGCCTTCGACGCGCGGACGAGGTGCAGAGTCGCGCGCGGCGACGCGCCGAGGCGGATGTCGGGGTGCTGCCGGGTGGCGTTGGACAGGTCCACGGCGTACTGCCGGACGGCCTCGGCCACGTGGATGAGGCGGACGACCTCGACGAGGCGGCTGACGAGTGCGGCGTCGGCGACCGCGGTGACGTTGTCGAGCGGGCTGGCGTGCGCGTGCCCGGCGAGCATGTCCATCTCGGAGCGCGTGTCGGGGTAGCCCATCGACACACGGGCCATGAAGCGGTCGCGCTGGGCCTCGGGCAGCGGGTAGGTGCCCTCCATCTCGACCGGGTTCTGGGTGGCCATCACCATGAACGGCGCCGGCAGCTCGTAGGTCGTGCCGTCGACCGTGACCTGCTGCTCCTCCATCGCCTCGAGCAGCGCGGACTGCGTCTTCGGCGAGGCGCGGTTGATCTCGTCGCCGAGCACGATGTTGGCGAACACCGCACCCGGGCGGAACTCGAAGTTGCGGCTCTCCTGGTTGAACACGCTGACGCCGGTGACGTCGCCGGGGAGCAGGTCGGGCGTGAACTGGATACGCCGGACCGTGCAGTCCAACGACTTCGCGAGCGTCTTCGCGAGCATCGTCTTGCCGACGCCGGGCACGTCCTCGATGAGCAGGTGGCCCTCGGCGAGGAGCACGGTGAGCGCCGTACGCACGACGTCGCCCTTGCCCTCGATGACCGTCTCGACGGACTCGCGGATGCGAGCGGCGGCCTGCACCAGGTCCGCCACGTCGGAGGCGGCGGCCGGGGCCGAGCCGTTCGGGTCGGTCGTCACGCGGGCTCCTCGTGGTCTCGTGCGGGTCCGGGACGATTGTCACCCCGATCCTGGGTTATTGCCCAGGGTCACCTCACCTTCGGTGAGACGTTCCGCGGAGCCATTCGGTTCACGGCGCCGGGGAGCGACTTCCGGCCCCGTGGGTTCCGAGCCTGCCATGCGGGGGAGGCTGTCACGCTGCGATCGGGACCAGCCGCTGGGCGTCGTCGAACAGCGAGCCCTGGGCCGCCCGGGCGGTCACCAGGGCCGAGACGGCCCAGGCGGCGAGCAGCATGTACATCACGATGATCTGGTAGCGGATCGCCTGGAGCGGGTCGACCCCGGCGATGATCAGGCCGGTCATCGTGCCGGGCAGCGAGATGAGTCCCACGACGCGCGTCGAGTCGACGGTCGGGACCAGGGCGGTCCGCACGGCCGTGCGCATCTCGCGCGCGAACGCCTGCGGGGCCGGAAGCCCGAGACTGAGGGCAGCCTCGATCGCCGACCGGTTCTCGACCGCGGAGCGGCGCAGCGAGGTGAGCGTGAGCGACGACGCCTGCATCGCCCCGCTCACGACCATGCCGCCGATCGGGATGAGGACCTGCGGCTCGGTGGAGATCACGCCGCCGAGCACGAGCACGCCGAGCGTCGACGCGGTCCCCACCACGATGCCGACCAGGGCGGCGGCGTAGGCCCGGGGGATGCCGCGGCCGCGACGGCGCGACTCGTTGGCCGCCACGAAGGTCATCGCGAAGATCCACGCCAGCGCTCCGGCGATCCCGGCGTGCGCGAACAGCCAGGCCAGGACTGCCCCGATCGCGACGAGCTGCACGAGGGCGCGGACGGCCGCGACGACGATCTCGCGCGAGATGCCCAGCCGCTGCCATGAGGCGATCGCGACCGCGACGAGGACGAGCAGGACCGAGACCGCGACGGCCGTCCAGCTGGGTATCTGCGTCATGGCTGCTCCGGGGTGTCGGTCGTGCGGGTGGAGTCGAGGTGGCCGTGCGGGAGGTGCGCGGTGCCGTGGGCGCGCGGGTCGTCGGTGTCGTGCACGTGCCCGTCCGCCGGCGGGCTCATCAGCTCGTGCTCGAGGTCGAGCGAGCCCGCCGCGCCGCGCGCCGTGACCCGGCCCTCGTGCAGCACCCGCACGTCGTCGGCGACGCGACCCGCGCGCGCGACGTCGTGGCTCACGAGCACCACGGCGAGACCGGAGGCGACCAGGGAGCGGATCACGGCGTCGACGGCGTCGGCGCTGCGCGGATCGAGCGCCGAGGTCGGCTCGTCGAGGAGGAGCACCTCGGGACCGACGGCGAGGGCACGGGCGAGGCAGAGCCGCTGCAGCTCCCCGCCGGACAGGCTCGACGGCGTGCGCCCGAGGACCTCGTCCGGGTCGAGCGCGACCCGCGTCAGGAGGGACCGCACGTCGGCGTCGGTGAGGTGCGGCGCGGCGACACGCACCTCGGCGGCGACGTCCTCGGTGAGCGGCGTGGCCCGTTGCGGGACGAGGACGGCGCGGCGGCGCAGCTCCAGCACGTCGAGGTCGCGTACGTCGGTCCCGCGGAACAGGACGCGACCGGACGTCGGCTCGGCGAGCCGGTTGAGCAGGCGCAGCAGCGTCGACTTCCCCGAGCCGCTCGGCCCGGCGATCGCCGTGGCGACGCCGTCGTGCAGGTGCTCGTCGACGTGGTCGAGGATGCGCCGGCCGTCGATCACGAGCGAGGCGTCGTCGAGGGTGAAGAGCTCCGGCCGGTCCACGGCGTCAACCTACGTCCAGGACCACCGCGCGAGGGCGGGGGAGAACCCGTCACTACCCTCGGGAACACTGACGACGCACGCGAGAGAGGGCACTGCCATGACGGTCCACCCGGCTCAGCTCGGACGGTTCTTCGACGACTTCGTGGTGGGCGACGTCTACCAGCACCCCTTCGGCCGGACCATCTCCGAGACCGACTCGACCTGGTTCACGCAGCTCACCTGCAACACCAACCAGAACCACTTCAACGCCCATCTCGCCGAGTCGAACCCGATCACCGGCGGCCGCATCATCGTCAACAGCGGACTCACCGTCGCCCTCGTGCTCGGTCTGTCGGTCATCGACATGAGCCAGAACGCCGTGGCGAACCTCGGCTGGACCGACATCAAGCTCACCCACCCGGTCTACATCGGCGACACGATCTACGCCGAGAGCGTGTGCACCGACAAGCGCGAGAGCTCCTCGCGCCCGGGCATGGGCATCATCACCATGACCACGCGCGGCCTGAACCAGGACGGCGACGTGATCGTCTCGTGGGTGCGCTCGGTGATGGTCCCCAAGCGAGAGACCGGCATCGGTCAGGACTACTTCCCGCAGGCGAAGGCCGGGCCCCTCATCGCGGACTGATCCGCCCCACGTCGGGTCGGATTCCGGGCCCGGTGGCCCGGCCGTGCCCTAGCCTGACGCCACGCCGACAAGGGAGTCCGACATGGCCGACGACGCACTGGTGACCACGCTCGCGGGGGTCGACCTCTTCCACGGGCTGTCGCCGAAGGTCCTCGCCCGGATCGCCGAGGCCGGCCACGAGGCGAGCTACGACGCCGGCACGGCCGTGATCGTGCAGGGCGACTCCGTCACGGGCTTCAAGGCCTTCTCGCCCTCGGGCGTCGAGATGCACGTGATCCTCGAGGGCACCGCCCGGGTCGATGTCGACGGGGTCACCCACAACGTCCTCACGCCCGGCCAGTACTTCGGCGAGGTGGCGCTCATCGACGGCAGGCCGCGCACCGCCGACGTCGTCGCGGAGCAGGGCGGTCTGCGCACGCTGGCGATCTCGAAGTGGACGTTCGAGGACCTGCTGGAGAAGCACCCGGAGATCGCCGTACCGATGCTCCGCGTGCTGGCCTCGCGGCTGCGCGCCTAGCGCCTCGACGCGGGGCGCTGCCATCCCGGTCCGGGTAGGCCAGGATGTCCGGATGACCGAGGGACCCACGACCGACGACGCCGCCGCGGCCGACGCGCGCGCACTCGTCGTCCGTCGAGCCGGGCCGTCGCTGCCCGCCTCGGTGGAGGGCCCCGTCGACGTCGCGCTCGGAGCTGCCGTCACCGTGGCGCGGCCGGTCGTCGCCGTCGCGTTCGTGGCGGGACGCGCGGTCGAGCCGTTCGTGCGGGGCGCCTGGTCGCTGGCTGCGCGCCCGCCGCTGGTGCCCGCGGAGTGGACCCCTGCGGCGTTCGCGAACCGCCTCGCCGACCGGGGGCGCACGCTGCGCTTCGCGGCCGGGGCGGATGCCACCGAGCTCACCGGGCAGACCCTCGACCTGGTGGTCCCGACCGTCGTCGAACCGGTGCTCGACCGCATCGACCTCACGTCGCTCGTGATCGCGCGCGTCGACCTCGAGCGGCTCGTGGGAGCGGTCTTCGACACGATGGACCTCACCGAGCTCGTGCTCGACCGCGTGGACCTGCACCGCGTCGTCACCGCAGCGCTCGACTCCCTCGACCTGACCGCCCTCGTCCGCGAGCGCGTCGACTTGGCGTCGCTGGCGGAGGAGGTCGTCGACGAGATCGACCTGCCCGACATCATCCGCGAGTCGAGCTCCGGTGTGGCCGGCGAGGTCGTCGACGGCGCTCGGTTGTCCGCCGTCGCCGGCGACGAGCTGGTCAACAAGTGGATCGACCGGTTCCTGCAGCGCCGCAAGGCGCGGCGGACCCAGGCGCCGGGCGAGGCCGCCCCGGACCCGACCGAGCCCGCGGGGGAGGAGAGCACCGATGCATGAGCCCGGCACAGGTCCGCAGATCAACCCGATCCCGCCGAAGGCGCGCGGCTTCCAGGGGCTGCGCGCCGGCGTCGTCTCGCGCACGATGGCAGGGGGAGTGGACTACCTCCTCGTCATCCTGACGACGCTCGGGAGCTACGTCGGCGTCGTCGTCCTGCTGTTCCTGTTCGACCCCCGCGACTTCCACCCGCCGACGTGGTCGTTCGGGGAGTTCCTGCTCCTGGGCTTCGCCTACATGTTCCTGTACCTCACCCTGTCGTTCGCGACGACGGGTCGCACGATCGGCGCCCGGGTGATGGGGCTGCGCGTGGTCGGCCGCAAGGGCAAGAAGATGCGGTGGGTCCCGGCGGCGCTGCGGGCCGCCTTCTGCACGGCGTTCCCGATCGGCCTGTTCTGGTGCGCCGTCAGCCGGGAGAACCGCTCGGTTCAGGACCTCGTCCTGCGCACCTCCGTGGTCCACGAGTGGCCGGTCGCCCACGAGGCCCCGACGCTGCTCGACGCCGAGCTCCGCCGCCCCTCGTAGCAGTCGCACCTGCTCCACTTCCCTCCACGCCGGCGTGCTCTGGAGCGGCGCGGCCGGTGGTTCGGGCGCCCGGCACGGGCCGGACACGCCGGTGCGCGCGGCGGTCCGTGTCGTTCCGGACCCCCAGTCGGTCGATCCCTCCACCCCGCTCCACCGCTCTGACCTGCGGTGATGCTGTTGGTCGCGCTCAGGACCGCGCCCAAGTGGTGGATCGGGGACCCATGGTGGTTGACGGTGGAGTGAAGTGGAGTATGTTGGCGGCATTCGGAGCGGAGTGACCGCTCCGTCGGCGTACCAGGAGGTGGTGGCGGTGTTCCTCGGGACCCACACCCCGCGCCTGGACGAGAAGAACCGGGTGATCCTCCCGGCCAAGTTCCGCGAGGCCCTGGCCTCCGGGCTGGTCATCACCAAGGGCCAGGACCGCTGCCTCGTCGTGTGGACCAGCGCCGGCTTCGCCGACTACGCCGCGACCCTGCGCAACGCGCCGCAGACCACCGACCAGACCCGTCGCTACACCCGCACGCTGTTCGCCAGCGCCCACGACGACATCCCGGACAAGCAGGGCCGCATCACCATCCCGCCCACGCTGCGCGAGTACGCCGGCCTCACCCGCGACTGCGTCGTGGTCGGTGCCGACACCCGCATCGAGATCTGGGACGCGGCGGCCTGGGAGTCCTACCTCGGCGACACCGAGCAGTCCTTCGTCGAGCTCGACCGGGAGGTGGTGCCGCCCGGCACGACGTCGTGACGCGAGGTCTCCGGTCCGTCACCGGTCACCTGGCACACCTTCCCCGGTGCCAGGCGAACCCACCCCGAGTGACGGACGGGGGACCTGGCCCCACGAGTCCAGCCCGCTCCAGCCCGCCCGACCGCACGTCGCTCGACAGCTCCGAGCACCACCGCACCGACGAGACCCCCACCGCGAGCGCCCCCGGGCGAGGAGGACACCGTCACCATGGCTCTCACCCTGGTCCGGCCCGAGGCGCGCCCCGAGCGCGTGCTGCCGCGCACCGTCAGCACGGTCGTCCACCTCTCCACCGGCCCCGTCGGCGTCCTCACGGCGGCGTGCCTGCTCACCGCCGGCTTCCTCGTCGCCGTGTCCGACCTCGTGGCCCGGCTGGGCTGAGACCGTGACCGATCCGACCGACGCGCCCGAGGTGGCCGACCGGCCGCTCCCGGACGGGCGCGCCGGTCGTCCGGTCCACGTCCCCGTCCTCCTCGAGCGCTGCCTCGCCCTCCTCGCCCCTGCGCTGGAGCGACCGGGGGCCGTGGTCGTCGACGCGACGCTCGGCCTCGGCGGCCACAGCGAGGCGCTGCTGCGCCGCTTCCCCGAGGTGCTGCTCGTCGGCGTCGACCGTGACCCTGCGGCGCTCGAGCTCTCCGCCCAGCGGCTCGCCGCCTTCGCGTCGCGCACGCTCCTGGTCCACGCCGTCTACGACGAGCTTCCGCGGGTCCTCGACGAGGTCGACCACCCCCGCGTCGACGGGATCCTCTTCGACCTCGGCGTCTCGTCCATGCAGCTCGACCAGGCAGGTCGCGGGTTCGCCTACGCGCAGGACGCACCGCTCGACATGCGGATGGACCCCACCACCGGCATCACGGCCGCGGAGGTCCTCAACACCTACGACGTCCGCGACCTCACCCGCGTGCTCCGGGAGTACGGCGAGGAGAAGTTCGCTCGACGCATCGCAGAGTCGGTCGTCCGCGAGCGTGCCCGCACTCCGTTCGACTCGAGCGCCCGGCTCGTCGAGCTGGTGCGTGCCTCGATCCCGGCGCCGGCACGGCGTACCGGCGGCAACCCCGCGAAGCGGACCTTCCAGGCGCTGCGCATCGAGGTCAACGCCGAGCTCGCGGTGCTCGAGCGGGCGATGCCCGCGGCGATCGACGCGCTCACCGTCGGCGGCCGGGTCGTCGTGATGTCCTACCAGTCTCTCGAGGACCGGATCGTCAAGCGCGCGTTGATGTCTCGGGCGACGAGCCACGTGCCGCACGACATGCCGGTCGTCCCCGTGGGCCACGAGCCGGAGCTGCGCATCGTGAGCCGCGGCTCCGAGAAGGCGTCGCCCGCCGAGATCGCGGAGAACCCGCGTGCGGCGTCCGTCCGTCTGCGCGCCGCCGAGCGGATGAGGGAGGCGGCGTGAGCGTCCCCGCGCGCGCCGCAGCGTCCCGCCCGTCTCCGGCACGTCGTGGCCCGGCGGCGTCCCGCCCCGTCCCCCGTCGACGTCCGACGCTGACCCCGGTGCCGGCCGCACCCGCCGCGGTCGCCGGCAACGGCGTGTTCGCTCTCGTGGTCGTCGGCATGCTCGTCACGGGGATGGGTGTGCTGCTCGTCCTCAACACCTCGTTGGCCCAGGGCGCGTTCGAGCTCGGGGCGCTCAACTCGGCGAAGAGCCACCTCGCCGTCCAGGAGCAGCAGCTGCTCCAGCAGGTCGCGCTCACCGAGTCGCCGGAGGCGCTGCAGCACCGTGCCGACGTCCTCGGGATGGTCCCGGTCGCAGCGCCGGTGTTCCTGCGGCTCGCCGACGGCGCCGTCCTCGGCGACCCGGTCCCCGCGACGGCGCTGGCGCCGGCCCAGCGCGGCACCGGACTCCCCTCGACCGGGGGAGGCGCGACCGTCGCCGCGCGCACCGCGGCGGCCGGGCCCGTCGGC
>JADGOZ010000080.1 GCA_017882705.1 Candidatus Nanopelagicales bacterium
CAACCACCGGACTCGCGATCCGCGCGATCGAGCCCCGCGAGCGCCGCGGCGAACCCGACATCCCCAGCAGTCGCGTAGCAGGCCACACCCGCAGCAGCATCATCCGCCGGCGCGGACGGGATCCGCGGACCGTGGTCAGGGTGCTCCTGCATGACGTCCATCCTCGTACATGTGTCTGATTCGTGTCAAGACCCGACACACCTGAAATCGCCTGCAGCGCAATGACTCTCACCGCATCGAGCCCGGGTGCCGAGTCTACGAACCACCTCCGACAGTCATCGCTACCCGGCGCGATGAGGGGGCGTCACGGCCTTGAGATGCCCCGGCACCCCGAGGAGGAGCGCTCGCGACACCCGCCGGCCGGCCAGCAGCGTCGCGAGGGCGGACCCGCGATCGCGCGACCGCGGGGCTCCTCCGGTGAGAAACTGGAGGAGCCCCGCGGTGGCGAGCACGTCCGTCACCACGCCGGACGCGCTCGATGAGTCCGTCTCGGAGGTGTGAGTCATGATCCGTTTCGCGAACCGTGTCGACGCCGGTCGTCAGCTGTCCGAGAAGCTCATCCGGTTCCGGTCGCCGGACCTCGTGGTCCTCGGGCTCCCGCGCGGCGGCGTCCCGGTGGCGGCCGAGGTGGCGCGCGCGCTCGGCGCCCCGCTCGACGTCATCGTGGTCCGCAAGCTCGGGGTCCCGTTCGAGCCCGAGCTCGCGATGGGGGCCATCGGCGAGGACGGCGTCCGCGTCCTCGACGCCACCGTGCTGCGTGCCATCGGACCGGACGCGGCGCGCCTCGACGAGGTCGACGCCCGGGAGCGCGCCGAGCTCGCGGCCCGGGTCGCCCGGTTCCGTCCGGGTCGGCCTCGTCTCGACCTGACCGGGAAGACCGCGCTCATCGTCGATGACGGCATCGCGACCGGGTCGACGGCACGCGCCGCCTGCCTCGTCGCACGGCACCTCGGCGCGCGACGGGTCGTCGTGGCCGCGCCGGTCGCGGCGCGGGACGTCGAGAGCCGGCTGCCCGACGCGGATGACGTGGTGTGCCTGTCGCTGCCGCACGAGTTCGCGGCCGTCGGTGCGCACTACCGCGACTTCACGGCGACGACCGACGACGAGGTCGTGGCCCTGCTCGAGGCCGCGGTCGCGCGAGGCGCCTCCTGCGACGAGGACGTGCGCATCCCGTTCGGCAGCCTCCGCCTCGAAGGGCACCTGTGCGTCCCGCCGTCGGCACGGGGCGTCGTGCTGTTCGCGCACGGCAGCGGGAGCAGCCGGCACAGCCCGCGCAACCAGTACGTCGCCCGGGTCCTGCAGGACGCCGGGCTCGGGACGCTCCTGATGGACCTCCTCACGCCCGCCGAGGAGCACGACCGCGCTCGCGTGTTCGACATCGAGGAGCTGGCCGCCCGCCTTGCCGCGGCCACGGAGTGGGTCATGTCGCACCCGTCCGCCAGCGGGCTGGCCCTCGGCTACTTCGGGGCGAGCACCGGCGCCGCCGCTGCCCTGTGGGCCGCGGCGGAGGGCGACCGCGTCGGCGCCGTGGTGAGCCGCGGTGGCCGCCCCGACCTCGCCGGACCCGTGCTCGGCGACGTGCACGCTCCGACCCTGCTCATCGTCGGCGGGGGCGACCGCACCGTCCTCGAGCTCAACCGCTGGGCGCAGGCGCGGATGACCTGCCCGACCGAGCTGGCGGTCGTGCCCGGGGCCACCCACCTGTTCGAGGAGCCCGGCACCCTGGCGCAGGCGGCGGAGCTCGCCCGCGACTGGTTCGCCGACCGGCTTGCGGCGCGCATCCCGGACACGAGCCGGGAGGTGCCGCGATGACCGTCACCGCGCGCGACGTGAGCCGCGGGTCCGCGGCGGCGGAGATCCGGTCCCTCGCCCGGCCGCTCGGGACGCCGGACGACCTCGACGCTCTGGTCGAGCGGACCGGGGACGCGCGCTACGTCTGCGTCGGCGAGGCGTCGCACGGGACGCACGAGTACTACCACTGGCGGGCGCTGCTGAGCCGACGCCTCATCGACGAGCGCGAGGTCACCTGGATCGGCGTCGAGGGCGACTGGCCGGACTGCTGGCGGATCAACCGCTGGGTCCGCGGACAGGCCGACCAGGACCTCGACGTGCACGGGCTGCTCGCCCGCTTCGCCCGCTGGCCGACCTGGATGTGGGTCAACGAGGACGTCGCGGACTTCCTGGTCTGGCTGCGCGAGACCAACCTCGGCCGCCCGGCCGGCCGCCGCGTGGGCTTCTACGGTCTCGACGTCTACTCGCTGTGGGACTCGCTGCGCGCCACCATGGCCTGGCTCGGGCAGCACGACCCGGCGTCGCTGCCGACCGCGCTCCGCGCCTGGAGCTGCTTCATGCCCTACGGCGAGGACCCGCACCGCTACGCCCACAGCACCCGGCTCGTCCCGCAGTCCTGCGAGGCCGAGGTCGTCGCGCTCCTCAGCGAGGTGCGCCGACGAGTGCGCACCCGGGCCGGAGACGACGAGCTCGCGTTCGACGCGGCGTGCAACGCGGAGGCGGCGGCCGACGCCGAGAGCTACTACCGCGCGATGGTCCGGGGCGACCGCAGCTCGTGGAACGTCCGCGACCACCACATGGCCGACACCATCGACCGGATCTCGTCGCACCTCGGCCCAGGCGCCAAGGGCCTCGTCTGGGAGCACAACACGCACGTCGGCGACGCCCGCGCCACCGACATGGCCGACGCCGGGCTGGTGAACGTCGGCCAGCTCGTGCGCGAGCGGCACGGTGCCGACGCCGTGGCGCTCGTCGGGTTCGCCTCGCACCGCGGCAGCGTGCTCGCCGCCCGCTCGTGGGGCGAGCCGGAGCTGGTGCTCCCGCTGCCCGAGGCACGGCGCGGCAGCCACGAGGCCCTGCTCCAGGACAGCGTCGCCGGCCCCGCGACGCTGGTCTTCCCCGGCGACCGCTCCGGCCCCTGGCTCGCGGCCCGGGCGGGTCACCGGGCCGTCGGCGTCGTCTACGACCCGACGCGCGAGGCCGGCAACTACGTCCCTACGACGATGGGCGCTCGCTACGACGCGCTGCTCTGGTTCGACGTCACGACGGCCCTCGTCCCACTGCACCACGAGCCTCCGCCCGCAGAGCCGGAGTACGAGACGGAGCCGACCGGCTTCTGATCGCGTCACGGCCGAGGTGACGGAGATCGCGCTGCCCGTCCCAGTGAGGACGGGACGAGCAGGGCTCACCCTCCGTAGGGTCGTGGCCATGCGCATCGGGCTTCTCACGGGTGGCGGTGACTGCCCCGGGCTCAACGCCCTCATCCGGGCGGTCGTCAAGCAGAGCACGCTCCACGGGGACACCCTGGTCGGCTTCCGGCACGGATGGCGCGGCGTCGTCGACGGCGACCTGTTCCCGCTCACGGGCGACCACGTGCGCGGCATCGTCAACCAGGGCGGCACGATGCTGGGCACCGCCCGGTTCCACCCGCACGAGGACAACGGCGGCATCGACGCCGTGCTCGAGACGCTCAAGCACGAGCGCATCGAGGCGCTGGTCTGCGTCGGCGGCGACGGCACGCTCGCGGCAGCGGGGAAGCTGGCGGAGGCCGGCGTACGCATGATCTGCGCGCCGAAGACGATCGACAACGACGTCTGGGGCACCGACCGCTCGATCGGGTTCGACACCGCCGTGGGCATCGCGACCGAGGCGCTCGACCGGGTGCGCACGACCGCGGAGTCGCACGACCGCGTCATGGTCGTCGAGGTCATGGGCCACCACGTCGGGTGGATCGCGGTCGCGGCCGGCATCGCCGGCGGCGCCGACCAGATCCTCATCCCCGAGGAGCCGTTCGACATCGCCGAGATCGCGGCGCGGCTGCGGCACCGGCACCGCTCCTACGCCACGTCGTCGATCGTCGTGGTCGCCGAGGGCGCTACCGCGAAGCACGGCACCCTCGACTTCCAGGCGCCCGAGGGACCGTTCGGCTCGATCGTCGCGGGCGCGATCGGCGAGCGGATCAAGTACGAGCTGCAGGAGCGCACCGGGTTCGACACCCGCGTGACGATCCTCGGGCACACCCAGCGCGGCGGGACGCCGACGGCGACCGACCGCATCCTCGCAAGCCGTTTCGGCGTGGCCGCGGCCGACGCGATCCACGAGGGCGCCACGTCGAAGATGACGGCGCTCGTGGGCGACAGCATCGAGCTCGTCGACATCGCCGACGTCGCGGGCAAGCTCAAGGTCGTGCCCGAGGAGCTCCGCCGCGTCGCCTCGTCGCTCTACTGACGCAAGCCACCACCGCACGGTCGGCGACACGGCGAACGACTAGATGACGAAGTCGGCCTCCTGCCAGTCGCCGGCGGCGTTGAGGTAGAGGTCGGCGGTGTAGTGCTGGCCCGAGGTCGACACCTCGAGCGCGTCGACCCGGGTGAGCAGCGACTGCAGCGTGCGGGCGACCGGGTCCGGGTCGGTCTTGCCGCGACCGGTCGACGCCGGCTCCGCGGCCGACGCGATGACCTGACCGGGGACGCCCACGACGACGGAGTGCTCGCCGACCGAGCGCACGAGCACGGCGTTGGCACCGATGCGCGAGTCGTCGCCGACCACGAGGTTGCCGAGCACCTTCGCCCCCGCGCCGAGGACCACCCGGTCGCCGATGGTCGGGTGCCGCTTGCCGTGTTCGAGGCTCGTGCCGCCGAGGGTGACACCGTGGTAGATCGTGACGTCACGGCCCACCTCGGCGGTCTCGCCGATGACGACGGCTGCACCGTGGTCGATGAACACGCCCTCCCCGATCGTCGCGGCGGGGTGGATCTCGATACCGGTCGCCCAGCGCGCGGCCTGCGACAGGGCTCGCGCCGGGAACGGGGCACCCTTGTGCCACAGCCAGTGGCTGGCCCGGTGCGCCCAGATCGCGTGCACGCCGGGGTAGAGGAGCGCCACCTCCCACTCGGTCCGCGCTGCCGGGTCGCGGTCGACCACAGCGCGCAGGTCTCGCCTCATCCGAGCAAGCATGGTGACGCCCCTCTTCCCCGGTCGACTAGTCCGCGAGCCCGGCGAACAGCACGGTGGACAGGTAGCGCTCGCCGAACGACGGGATGATCACGACGATCGTCTTGCCCTTGTTCTCGGGCCGCTTCGCGACGATCGACGCCGCGTGGAGCGCCGCGCCCGAGGAGATCCCCACCAGGAGGCCCTCCTCGCGAGCCGCCGCGCGCGCCGTGGCGATCGCCGTCTCGGAATCGACGTCGATGACCTCGTCGTAGATCTTCGTGTTGAGGATCTCGGGGATGAAGTTCGCCCCGAGGCCCTGGATCTTGTGGGGGCCGGGCTCGCCGCCGTTGAGGAGGGGAGACTCCGCGGGCTCGACCGCGATGACCTGGACGCTCGGCTTGCGGGCCTTGAGGACCTCGCCGACTCCCGTGATCGTTCCGCCCGTGCCGACGCCGGCGATGAGGATGTCCACCTTGCCGTCGGTGTCGTCCCAGATCTCCACGGCGGTGGTCGTGCGGTGAATCGCGGGGTTGGCGAGGTTCGCGAACTGCCGCGCAAGCACGGCGCCGGGACGGTCCTTCGCGATCCTCTCTGCCTCCTCGACCGCGCCCTTCATGCCCGCGGGACCGGGGGTCAGGATCAGCTCCGCGCCGAAGGCGCGGAGCAGGGCCCGACGCTCCTTCGACATGGTCTCGGGCATCGTGAGGACGACCTTGTAGCCGCGGACAGCGCCGACGAACGCCAGGGCGATTCCGGTGTTGCCGCTCGTCCCTTCGACGATCGTCCCGCCCGGCTTGAGGGAGCCATCCTTCTCGGCCGCGTCGATGATCGCCACTCCGATGCGATCCTTGACCGAGCTTGCGGGGTTGTAGAACTCGAGTTTCGCGAGCACGATCGCTCCCGAACCCTTGGTCAGCTTGTTGATGCGCACCAGCGGCGTATTGCCGATGAGTTGCGTCGCATCGTCGTAGATCCGTGTCATGTCTTGTCCTTCGTCGAGTGGGGGTCCCCCGGCCCGTCTGGGCCGATCGCGGGGTGTGAGGTGGGTGTGCGCCGAAGCGGGCACCGGTTAGGGCGGGCCTAGTCTGGGCGGGCCTAGTCTGGGCAAACTCAGTCGGGGCGAGCGCTGGCGTGGGCAGGTACCTGCCGGTGGCCGTGGGGCGGATGCCAGCGCTCTAGAGACAGCGGCAGCAGCCCTCACCGCAGGCGCACGTGCACGAACGAGGAGCCATGGAACCCATCATGGCTCCAGGGGACGACGACGTCACGCACGTGACGCGGAGCGTGGTGTCGCTCATGCCGTTCCCTCCCATCGTGGGTGGTGTCAGGGTAGCGCCGCTCCGGGCGCGGTGCAACTGCTCTCGAGTTGCCGACCCGGCGCGGCAGCCCCTTTCCGGCGCGCGGCGCCCCGCCGTCGCGAGTACCCTCGGGGCTATCCGCAATGGTGCGGAAAGGAGAGCGCCGTGGCCACCGCCGCCGTATTCAACTGTGAGATCATCGCCGAGCCAGAGACCGTCTGGAGGACGGTCACGGACGTCGACCGATGGCCGCGCATCCTCTCGAGCCTCGCGTCGCTCGACCGACTCGAGGGAACGGGCCTCGCGCCGGGGGTTCGGTGGAGGGAAAC